>JAFSDX010000009.1 GCA_017436025.1 Thermoguttaceae bacterium | reverse complement strand
TCCGAACGCGGCGACTCCGCCGAACGCTCCGGGCGGCCCCGGCGCTCCGAACGCGGCGACTCCGCCGAACGCTCCGGGCGGCCCCGGCGCTCCGAACGCGGCGGCTCCGCCGAACGCCTCCGCGTCGACGCAAAAGAGCGAAGCCGCTCAACGTATCGAAAAACTTTGCGGAGCGAAAAACGCGGGCGTCGTCGGCGAACCGTTGTCGTTGGAAAAACTCTTGTACGGCGTTTATTCGCCGAGCGAACGTTATCGACGGTTGGCGGCGTATTGGGATTTGGTCGGCAAGCGCGCTTATTTCAACCTTTGCGCCGAATGCGCGAATTTTGCGAACGAGTGCGCCGCGAAAGCGCAAAAGAAATACGACGGCGCGACCGTTCCGCAAGAGACGGCGGCGTTCCTCGCCGCGTCGCGTTTGGTCGCCGCGCAGCGTCGCGAAGCCGCTCGAATCGATTTTATTCGGAGCCAACACGCGTTCGACGCCGCCTTTTCGTCCCCCGCCGCGCGCCGCGCCGCTTGGGAGCGTCGACGATACGAAGCGCAAGTCGCCGCTTCGTCCGCCGACGCCGGGAACGCCGCCGCGCAAAACGCCGACAAGAACGTCGGAACGCCGACGTCGCCGGTTCTTTACGTTCCGACCGCGTTTCCGTCGGTCGACGTTTACGCGACGCGTTTCGACGAGATTGCTCGCCGTCGTCGCGTTTCGAACGAAGCGGCGCGGTTAAACGTCGCGCTTCCGCTCCTTTACGAAGCGACGAAAAGTCGAGCCGAACAAGCGCGGGGCGAATGGAACAATTTGAACGCGGCGTTTGTCGCGCCCGAAACGTCCGAAACGGCGCTCTTCGCGGCGCTCGATCGGTATCTCGGCGCGTCGCGCGAAATGTTGGCGGCGGCGACGCGATATAACCAAGCGATCGCCGCTTACGTCGCCGAGACGGTTCCCGGTTCCTTGCGGGGCGTCGCGTTGTTGAAAACCTTGAATCAGCGTTCGAGCGCCGCGCCGACGACGGAAGGGAAACCGAACCGCGGAAACGCCGCGTCGACGGTCGCCGACCGCAAAACCTTCGCCGCCGAAACGTCGGTCGCTTCGGCTTCTTACCTCGCGCCCGGCGCCGCCGTCGTTTCCGCCGTCGCGCCGGCGTCGTTTGTCGAACCCGCGCCGAAACCCGACTTAACGCCGACGCCCGGAGCGCGCCTCGAACCGGCGGAACCGCTCCCGCCGACTCCGGAACAACCGTCGACCCCGGCGGAACCGCTCCCGTCGACTCCGGAACAACCGTCGACCCCGGCGGAAAAACCGGCTTCCGCCGACGAGTCCGGCCCGTCGACGGTCGTCGTTACCGGATACGAACAGCCCGTCGCCGCGCCGTCGACGCCCGAAACGCCCGCCGATTCGTCCGAAGAAAAAACGCCGTCCGACGCCGCGTCCGGAACGACCTCCGCCGCTCTCTTCGTCGAACGGATCGTTCGCGGGCAAGCGCCGGAATCGCCGGAGAACGCGCCCGCCGAAAACGCCGAATCGGCGACGACGCAAACCGCCCAAAAGCCGCAAACTCCGCCGCCCGGCGCGCCTCCGCAAAACGCTCAACCTCCCCAAACCGCCCAAACGCCTCAAACCGCGAACGCCGGAGCGAAACGTCGCGTCGACGAAACGGTCGCCGCGCTTTTCGCGACGCCGAAAGCGGAACCGAGTCCGAACGGCGGCGCCGCCGGGCCGCTCGAAGTCGCGACGACGTTGCGTTCGGCGTTGGAACGCGTTCCGGTTTCCGAACGCGCCGCGACCGTTCGCGCTTATTGGCGACTGCAGGAAGCGTCGGCGCGGGTCGCGGTCGAATCGGCGTTGGCGCAAACGCTAACGCAAGCGTTTAACGAACTTAACGCGAAATCCGCCGGTTCGGAAACCGCGCGACTTTATCTCGCCGCCGCGCTCGGAGCGCAGGCTCGCGTCGCCGAAGCGCGAATCGTCAAGCGCGACGCTCAAATCGCGTTGATGCGGCGAACGCGTCGACCGCTCGGGGAAGGTTGGCCGATTCCGTCGACCCTTCCTTTCGCCGGAGCGACGTACCGCCTCGAAACGCCGTCGACGACGAGTCCGACGCTCGCGCTCGAAGGCGCCGTTATTCCGGAAAACTTGAAGGCGCTCGAAACGCTCGGCGCCGCGTTCGGCCCTCCCGCGACCCTTTGTTCGTTCGACGTCCCGCCGTCGTCCGCCGCCGACCCGCTTGTTCCGCTCGCGACGCTCGAAAAGAAGCGCGAATCGCTCCTTCTTTTCGTCGAACTCGTCGTCGCGACGAACGTTTCGATCGCCGAATACGTCGCGAGTTATCCCGCCGGATTCGTTTCGGTCGACCGTTTCGTCGACGCGCTTGTCGGCCCGGGAAAGTGAATTGGGATGAATTTGACGATTTTAGCGAATTTTTGCTAAGCAAAGGGGCGGCGACGGACGATAAGTAAAGAGGACGGCGCGCCGACGACGGACGCCGCGACGCTTCGGCGAACGCTCGCCGACGTCGAACAAACAAAAACGCGCCCGCCGCTAAGGAGAAGCGGCGACGGCAAGGAAGCTCGGCGCAGTTTTAACGAAGGATTCGACAATGCTTGTTCAACGACGCTTTATTCTCGCCGCTTGCGCGCTTTTGACGACGCTCGTTTGCTCGGCCGGATGCGCCGGCGCCTTGATGACGCCGCTTTATCTCATCAACGGAACCGACGCGCCCGCCATTTTCGCCGACCAAATGAAAGAGATTCCGAAAGAATCGAAAATGGTCGTCATTTGCCGCTCGAACTTGAACCTTTTCGGTCAATCGAACCCGAACGCCGACTTGGCGACGAGCATTACTTACGTCGTTTCGAACAACATTAAGGGCAAAAAAAAGAAGAAGCTCGAATGGATTCCGTACGAACGCGTCGAAGAAATGTTTGACGAAGAAGCGTTTAAGTCGGAAAGTTTCGAGAAAATGGGCGCGAAGCTCGGCGCGGATTACGTTATCGGCGTCGAAGTCGACGCGTTCGAAATTCACCATTCGACCCAATTTTACCAAGGTAACGCCAAAGCGCTCGTTCGTTTGATCGACGTGAAAACCGGCGACACCCTCGCGCGGCAGTCGACGCCGAACTTCGCCTACCCGCCGACGCCGATTCCGAAGTCGGAATATCAAGAAATCGAGTTCCAAAAGACGTTTACGGTTAAGTTTGCGCAAAAGATTTCGACCTTCTTCTGCCCTTACGACCCGCACGACGAGTACGCGCTCGACTCCGATTTCGCCAATCGTTGATATTTCAAGCATTAAAGCGGTTTTCGTTCGACGCGAAGCCGCTTTTTTTATTTCGCCGTCGCCGCGAAGTCGTTTTTAAAATTTTGCGTCGACGCGAAGCCGCTTTTTTTATTTCGCCGTCGCCGCGAAGTCGTTTTAAAAATTTTGCGTCGACGCGAAGCCGCTTTTTTTATTTCGCCGTCGCCGCGAAGTTGTTTTTAAAATTTTGCGTCGTCGCGAAGCCGTTTTTTTTATTTCGCCGTCGCCGCGAAGTCGTTTTTAAAATTTTGCGTCGTCGCGAAGCCGTTTTTTTTATTTCGCCGTCGCCGCGAAGCCGTTTTTAAAATTTTGCGTCGTCGCGAAGTTGTTTTTAGAAACTTTCCTAAAGCGCCCAGTTTAACAAGGAGACCGCCGCGTGTCCGCCGAAACGAACGAAAAACAAGAAAAATCCGCCGCTTGCGCCGCCGCGCCGAAAACCGTTTTCGCGATCGGTTGCCATCCGGACGATATCGAATTCACGATGGCCGGAACGCTCGCGCTCTTGAAGGCGCGCGGTTACTCGATTCATTATATGTCGATCGCGAACGGCTCTTGGGGCTCCGCGACGATGCGTCGCTTCGAAACGATTCGAACGCGTCGCGACGAGGGCGCGGCGGCTGCGGCGTTCCTCGGGGCGACGTTTCACGAGTCGTTAACCGACGACCTCGACGTCTTTTACCGTCGCGAAACGCTCTTGCAGTTGATCGCCGTTATCCGCGAAGTCGACCCGGATATAGTGTTGACGCAGTCGACGTCCGACTATATGGAGGATCACCAAAACGCCGGACGCTTGGCCGCGACCGCCGCTTTTTGCCGCTGTATGGCGAACGCGCCGGTCGAACCGCCGACGCCGCCGACCTTTAAGGACGTCGCCGTCTATCACGCGCAGCCGCACGGGAACCGCGACGCGATGCGGCGCTTGGTGCGCGCGGAGCGTTACGTCGACGTTTCGTCGGTTCTCGACGTCAAACGAACGGCGCTCGCTTGTCATCGCAGTCAAAAGGAATGGCTCGACGCGTCGCAAGGGTTCGACTCTTACCTCGATTCGATGGTCGAGGCGAACGCGGCGGTCGGGCGGCTCTCCGGGAAATACGAGTTCGCCGAAGGTTGGCGCCGCCGCAACTGGCTCGGCCTCTCCGCGACCGAAATCGACCCGCTCGGCGATCTGCTAAGCGACGTGTCCTGGGTCGATCCGGAATACGCAAAGCGTTTGGACGCTTAGTTTGCGGTTGAGGGAAACGACCGGCGCCGAGAAAAATAACAACGGCGCGAAATTAAACGACGCGGCGTCGCAAAACGTCGCGTCTTTTTTTATCGTCGTCGGCGAAATCTCCGTCGCGTCTTTTTTTATCGTCGTCGGCGAAATCTCCGTCGCGGCGAAGCGTCGGCGGCGAACGTCAACGCTCCGGGACGACGACCGGGTAAACGACGACGCCGAAGTCGCGCTCGTATGTTTCGCCGTCCGCGAACTCCGTTTGAACGACGAACTTCCAAACGATTTCGTTGTGTTCCGCTTCGAACGACGGCGCGACGCCGAGCGGAAGCGTCGTCGAAAATTCTTCCGCTTCCTCGGCGCCGGACGGAACGTCGACGTCGTACTTCGTAAAGAGCGTTCGCGAAAAGACTTCGCGACGGTTGCAGATCGCGTTCGTCCCTTGCAGGTAACGGGCGACCTCCTCGCAACGAACGAAAACGGCCAGCCGCTTCGCCGCGACGCGACCGCGCAAAAAGAGGCAAAGGCGAACCTTGCGACCGGGCAAAATCGGGAGTTCCGAAATTTCGAGCGCCGACGAACCGACGACCCGTTCGACCCGATACGCGCGCCAAAGTCGGCAGCCGAAAAGGAAACCGACGCCGCAAAAGATCGCGCAAAAAACGAACGCAAGCGCTTTGTCGGTCGAGGTTTCCGCCGTCGAAACGACGTAAACGAAAACGCTCCAAGACGCCAAGTTCCAAGCGAGCGTTCCCAACGTCGAGGCGCCGAACGCGAACGTTTTCTTAACGTCCGGACGCAAACGGCGCGCCAGCCGAACGCCCGGGAAGTCGGCGAGCGGCGGGACGTTCGGAACGGTCGGGTAACGCGTCTTTTGACGGCGAATGTTCGCGAGCGCCTCCCGAGAAAGGGAACGGTCGCGAATCCGAACGACGAGCCAACCGCCGCCGAAAAGTATCAGCGAAACCGGAATGACGAGAAAAATCCAGCCCCAAATCGCCGACGGTTTTAACAAAAACGCTTGTTTCGGGTCGTCGACGCGAACCCAACAACGCGTTTGAACGCCCGGCGCGAACGGTCGCAGCGCTTCGAGCGCTTCGTCGCGGTCGAAACGGAAACCGCCGTCTTCCGTCAACGTCGCGCGCTCAAAGGTTTGCGTTACAAAGGTTTCGTCGTTGAAGCGATAACTGATTTTGACTTCCGGGCGATACCAAACGACGCCCCGTTCGTCGGCGCGATGGCGAAGAACGCAACTCTCGACGACGCAGTCGATTTGCGTTAGCAACCGTTTTTCGCGGCGCGCTTCGACGCCCCAAGTCGCCAAGTGAATCGTCAAAATGAGGAGACCGAGCGAAAAAACGCCGCCGAGAAGAAGCAATTCGGAGAACCGCCAAGCGGTTAGCGAATCTTCGCGGCGTTTCGACGTCGAGTTGGTCGTTTGCATCGTTCGAATCCTTCGAAGAGCGCGCTCGCCGAGCGTCGGTCGCGGCGTCGCAACGGGCGGACGGAGGGCGAAAGCGCGCCGGTTGGCGTTGACGGCGGACGGAAATAGGCGTCGCTCCGCGGCAAAAGCGCTCGAAAGCGTTTTGTCGCAAGAGTTGACGGCGGACGTTAGGCGGCGGTTTACACCGCGTCGCGGCGGCGTTCGGCGCGCACGAACCCAAGTTTTTCCAACGCGTTAAAGACTTCTTCTAACGTCTTTTCGCCGAAGTTCGGAATACTTAGGAGGTCGGAGCGTTTGCATTTAAGGAGTTCGCCGACGGTCGAAATGCCTTGTTCGTCGAGGCAGTTGGTCGTTCGCACCGAGAGGCCGATCTCCGCCATACTCAGGTCGAGTTTTTCTTGCATTTCGCGACGTTTGATTTCGGCCGGGTTTAACGGAATGCGCGTTCTCATAAGCGTTCCTTATTACTTGCTGGTTGAGTATTAAACTTTTGAATGTTGTTTGTTAAAATTCGTCGTTTGGGGGCGGCGACGCGACGCGGAAAAGGAGGGCGTCTGACGCGACCCTGCCGAACGCGCCGAACCGACTGTCGAGCGACGCCGGGGAGTTGTCGCCGAGCAAAAAATAACCGGACGTTTCGCCGTCGCGACGGGGAGTCGACTCTTGCGCGGCGACGCTCGAGTAATGAACGTCGCGACGAAGAACCGGCGCGAACGCTCGTGCGACGTCGCCGAGGAGAACGAACGGCGTCGCAATCGCCGCCGTCGCGTTTTCGTTTCCGTCGTCGGTTGAAAAGCGCGCGAGTTCGGCGCCGTTTCGCGTCAAAACGAGTTCGCCGTCGACGAGAAAAACGCGAAACCGCGTCGCGCCGTCCGTTGCGTTCGCGTCGTCGGGCGGCGAAGCGTTCCAAGGAACGCGTTCGACCGTCGTTTCGGCGAAATCGGCGTCGGTCAGTTCGTCGAACGGACGCCCGGCGCTCGTTTTGCCGTCGAGCAACGGAGTCGAACGGAGGGAAACGGTCGCCGTCGTTGCGTCGAAGTCGAGTAAAAAGGCGCGGTTAGGTCGGCGCGCAAGGAGCCGAAAGCGCGTCGGCGTTCCGTCGGCGTTCGACCAAGCAAAGTCGAAAACGAAATCGCGAACCGGCTCGACCGGCGCGACGTCGTCGCCGTTCCAACGCGGCGTCGGCGATTCGTTAAAAATTGCCGACGGTTTGAAAAATGTTTGCGGAAATTGGGGGGAATCGGGCGCGACGACGGGCGGCGCGTCGTTCCAAATCGGCGTCGTCGCGACGACGGTCAGGCGGTCGTCGGTTCGGCGAAATTGCGTCGAGTCAAGCCGAGTCGCCGTCGCGAGCGTTTGTTCGAGCGTCCGGGGCGCGACGCGACCGTCGACGAAAACGTCGCCGTTAACGATTTCAACCGTTTCGCCGGGGAACCCGACGACGCGCTTCAACGTCGCTCGACCGGACGGGGCGCGGAAAACGACGACGTCCCAACGCTCCGGGCGGAGTTCGGGTTTTTCGGCATTCCAAGCGCGTTCGAAACGGCGGCTCCAATCGCTCCAAACGTTTTTCGCGTCGGCGACTTGCTCGGCGTCGGACGGTTTCGCGGGCGTCGCGGCGCTTTTAACGTCTTGCGGAGCCGACGGTTGCGGCGCGGTCGCTTCGGTCGCTTCGACGAGAGCGCCGTCTTGAAAAACGGCGGTTGACGCCGGGACGCGGTCGAAACCGCAACGCGGACAGGGGAAAAAGCGCGCCGTCGCTCGGAATTTGCGGACTTCGGGCGAGTCGGCGTTCGGGGCGTTCGGAGCGTTCGGGACGGGCGCCGAATCGACGTTCGCCGCCGTCGCGTTTGGAGCGTCGTCGAAGGAACGAACGCCGCCGGACGAGTCGACGTCGAGCGTCGTCGCGAACGAGCCGCCGCACTCGGGGCAGTTCCAAACGAAACGCGGGCCGAGAAACGTCGGTTCCATCGAGCGACTTTGAACGCGGAAAACCGCCGTCGAACGGGACGGTTCGCGCCAAATTTCCGGAAAACGACAAAATGTCGCGACCGTCGCCGCGCCGAGAAGCGCCGTCGTTCCGGCGAGCGCCGCCAAGACGAGCGGGGCGCGGGAACGGCGCCGCTCGGTCGAAACGCGTCCGTCGGCGGGAGGGAGAGGCGGCGATTTTGTCATTATCTTAATAACGCTCCGAAAAAACGCTTCGAAAGCCCGGCGTTTCGGCGATTTCGCGCCGATTTTAACGTTCCGCTCAACGCAAAACGTCGAGAATCGCGTCGATATCGTTCCCGACGACGACCGGACGGTTCGCAAGTTCCGCCGTCGCGACGCCGCGTTTCCCGAGAACGCTTTCGAAGAAAGCCGGGTCGGCGCCGTGATACGCGACCGTCGCGTTCGGGTCTTTCAGTTGGTGCCCGGTCAAAATGCAAACGACGCGCTCGTCTTTTCCGATAACTCCTTCGGCGACAAGCTTTTTCGCGCCGGCGACCGACGCGGCCGACGCCGGTTCGCAACCGAAACCGTTCGCGCCGACGCTCGCTTTCGCGTCGACGATTTCTTGCTCGCTTACTTTGCGGACGACGCCGTCGCAGAAGTCGAGCGCGCGCAAACACTTCGTCAAGTTGACGGGGCGGTTGATTTCGATCGCGCTGGCGATCGTTGAAGCGCGGCGGTTTTCGGCGTCCATTTGAGCGTAAAACGCGTCGATTTTGGCGTTATCGACGTTCCCGTCGTTCCAACGAAGGCCTTCGTCGTTGTAAAGGCGGTCGAGCGTGTCGGCCCCGGCGGCGTTGATTACCGCGAGGCGCGGAACGCGGTCGATCAGCCCGAGTTTCTTCAACTCGATAAACGCTTTCCCGAAGGAACTCGAGTTCCCGAGGTTTCCGCCCGGAACGACGATCCAGTCCGGAACCTCCCAACGGAGCGCCTCCAAGACGCGAAACATAATCGTCTTTTGCCCCTCTAAACGGAACGGATTCAAGCTGTTAAGGAGGTAAATTCCCATTTTCTTCGAGACTTCTTGAACGCGCGCCATCGCGTCGTCGAAGTCGCCCTGAATCTGAACGGTGCGGGCGCCGTAATCGAGCGCTTGCGACAGCTTGCCGTAAGCGATTTTCCCGGAACCGACGAAAACGACCGACTTCATCAACTTCGACGCGGCGCAGTAGAGCGCGAGGGAAGCGCTCGTGTTCCCGGTCGACGCGCAAGCCGCTTGCGTCGCGCCGACGAGGCGACCGTGCGTCGTTCCGGCGGCCATCCCGTTGTCTTTGAACGAGCCGGACGGGTTCAGCCCTTCGTATTGGAGGTAAAGCGAGCCCGCGTCGGCGCCGACGTATTCCGCGACGCCGTTCGAACGTTGCAGAATCGTTTGCCCTTCGCCGACGGTAACGCATTGGTCGAGCGGCGCGAACGGAAGCAGCTCGTGAAAACGCCAAACGCCGCTAAAACGTTGCGGATTCGAACGTTCGCCCCAATATTTTTCGAAGTCGGCGAGCTTTTTCGGCGTCGGGAGCTTGTCCCAATCGTATTCGACGTCGAGGAGCGCGCCGCACGTCGGGCAACGGTGAAGAACTTCGCCGACGTCGAACGTCGCTTGACATCGGGGATTAACGCAGCGTTGGAAAACGTTCATTGATAAAGCCTTGCGACCGCGGCGCTTGGAATGCGAGCGGCCCCTTTCCTTCGGTTGGGCTGATTGGATAAAATCGGTTCCGACGCGCTCGGCGCCGACGGGCTTCCGACTTGGACGGACGGCTCGCCGAACGGCGCTCTTCGCGGCGCGTCGAGACAAACGGAAAACGACGTCGCTATTTTGCGGAAAGCGCGTCGCCTTCGTCGAACGACCTTAAATTTTACCCCAAAAGTCGAATTTTAGAAGCCCCCGAGCGCGTTTTTGCGTTGACTTGCGCCGTTTTTTTCGTTAAAATGCGAAAAAATTGTCGGCGCGCGACGTTTCTTTTGCGAGACGTCGACGCCTATTTTGCCTGGCTTCCCTAGATTAACGTCGAGTTTTTAACGATGAATAAGTTGTCGTCGCGCTCTTCCCGTTTGCTCCTTTTTTTCGCGATCGCGGCGCTTTTTTGCGCGCTCGATCTCGGAACGAAACACTGGATTTTCGAGCGTTTGGGGCGACCGGGCGAATCGGACGTTTGGTGGCTGATTCCGGACGTGTTCGGCTTGCAAACGTCGCTGAACCAAGGCGCGCTTTTCGGGATTGGGCAAGGGCAAATTCCGCTTTTCGTAACGCTTTCTTGCGTCGCGTTTGTCGGAATCGTCGGTTGGGTTTGGGCCGATTCGACGCGGAGCGTTTTTCTCGCGTCGACGCTCGGCTTGATAACCGCCGGAATTTTGGGGAACCTTTGGGATCGCGTCGGTTTGCATCGGATGCGCTGGAGCGACTTCGACGCCGACGTCTGGGGGTGCCCGTCGGAAATGGTCGGCGAACCGATTTACGCCGTGCGCGACTGGATTCTCGTGATGCTCGGCGACTATCCTTGGCCGAACTTCAATATCGCCGACAGTTGCTTGGTTTGCGGCGCGATTTTGATTAGCGTTTACGCGCTCGTCGTTCCGTCGCCGAAACCGAAAACGGCGGCGAACGAAACGCCGTCGACGGAAGATGAATCGAAAGATAAAGCGGAAAATTAAACGCTTTAAGCGTTGCGCAACGCTAAAACAAGGAGCCGCCGTCGAAACGGAACGCTCCGACGGCGCCGAAATAAGCGAAATAAGGAAAAAAGAACCCGACGCGAAAACTGAGTTCGCGTCGGGTTTTTTAACGTCGCCGTTCAACGGAGCGACGTTCGGCTGGCGCGTCGTTTCGGAAAGCGTTATTTAATAACGACTTCGTACCAAATCGTTTCGCTGGCCGGGCCGATTTCGAAGCGCGCGCCGTCGGCGGTCGACTCGACGGAAAGTTCGCCCTTGCGAGCGCCGCTTTCGTCTAAGGCGAAGACCGAAACCGATTTAGCGTCGACGCCGTTCAGCGTCAGCGTCGCCGGAACGCCTTCGCAAAGAACCGGCGCGCGACCGAGCGCCCCGCCGTAATGTCCCGCCGTCGTAACGTCTTTGCCGACCGTAATCAGTTTCGAATCGGTATTTTGCATCGCGCCGGTCGCCGTCAAGAGATAACGTCCCGCCGTCAGCTTGCCGACTTTTTCCGCGTCGAGGTCGACGTTCGTTCCTTTGACGAGCGAAACGGTCGCCCAGCCGAGTTCCGTCGCGCCGACGGCGAGCGTAACCCCGTCGAATTGCGTCGGTTGCGTAACGAAACCGCTGAAAACTTTCGTGTTCGCGGAGTCGACGACGAAGTAACCTTTATCCGGCGTCGCAAAGTTCCAACGGAGTTCGCCGTAGTCGTTGACGATCTCCTTTTTCTCCTTCGAACCGAAGCGCGCCGGGAGGTCGGCCCAGCTCTTAATTTCTTTCGCCGACTTGACTTGCGCCGTCGGGAGTTTCAGGTCGGGGAGTTCGATCCCGGCGTAAACCGCGAGCGAAAGGGAACGGTCGAGGTTCAGCCCTTGGAGCGAACGATGGTAGCCGGTCAAGCCGTCGCGTTGAATTTGCGATTCCTCGGCTTGCGTCATCGACGGCGTGTAGACGTATTCGCCGGGCCCGCTCTTGAGGTCGCCGCGAACGAACATCCCGTAACAGGCCGGAAGGTGCGCCGTTTTCATCGGTTGCGCGCACATATCGAAGAACGGCGACATCGCGTCGCGTTGGTATTGCGAGCTGTGCGACCAAGCGAATTGGTAAATCGCCGACCAATCTTGGAACGCCGCGACCGCCGCCAACATAACGTTCCCCTCCGCCGCGTAAGGGTTCGGGAACGGATGGTCGTATTCGCTGCAGGTAAACGGCGACCCTAAAACGCGAACCGCGGCCAAGTTGGAGAGCGTTCCGTTCGCCGGAGAGTTCGCCAGCGCCGACGCGCCGACGAGCCAATGATTTTGATCCCAAGAGCGACCCGGGAAGTTCGGGTGGTTCCAGTAAGCGTGAATGTCGCAGAAGTCGAGGCGAGCTTGCGCGTGCCAAAAACCGTATTGCAGCTGCGTGCCGGCGACCGGCTGTTTCGCGCCGAGTTCGTCCTTTACGAAGCGATACATCTCTTGCCAATACTTGTTTTCGAGATCGCGGAGGAAGTCCGAAAAATCGGCGATCGTTTCCGGCGAGAAGAGCGTTTCCGAGTCGCCGTTGCGTTTCGGAACCGGAATCGACTTCGCTTCGAGCGTTTGCGACGCGTCGACGCCGAGCGTTCCGCCGCTTTGGAGCGAGAGGTCGGCGAGTTCAATCGACGTTCCGTCTTTAAAGGAGCCGAACGAAACGCGGATTTGCGGGTCGGTTTTCGTCGGAAGGAACGGAATCGCAACGGTTTGCCAATCTTTCGTCGCTTGAACGTCGCGACGAACGCCGACCGGTTGCCAAGGATCGTGATTTTCGACGACGCCGACCGAAATTTTCGACTCGCTTTCGGAGCGTATTTTGAACGTAAGTCGATAAGGCGTCCCCTTTTCGACGCCGAGCCCGACGCGGTGAATTTGCGGAATCCAAGAGACGGCGCCGACTTTTTCGACGTCAAGTCGCAACGCGTTCGCGTCGATTCCGGTTTCGCTCGCCGGGACGATTCGCCAACTCGCTTTCGCGCTTTCGTCGAGTTGCAACTCCCAAGGACGGCTGAACTTAAAGTCCGGCGCAAACTTGCCGTCGGCGATTTGCTCGGGGCCCGCCGGGTATTCGCGGCTGTTCCAAGCGGCGCGGAGTTTGTCGGTCGAGCCGTATTTCTTCGTAAGCCAAGCGTTCCAAAGGCGTTGGAACTCGTCGCAATACGGCGACGGCAGGTCGTCGAGTTCGCCCCAAGACCAAGACGCGACGACGGAGTTTTCGTTGTTGATTTCGATGACCGCGACGCCCGGATCGTCGACGTAAGCCTTGCCGGTGTAAGGGTTGACGTGCGTCAGCAGGTCGCGGGCGTACTTCTTTTGCAGCTCGATCATTCGCGGGTCGAAGTTGTCGACGCCCTTGTTTTGCGTCGGGAGGTCTTTCGAGTTTTCGAAGCCGTCGCGCTCGTCGAACGCTCGCGAAACGTGTAGGTTAATGTTGACGTAAACCCCTTCTTTTTGAAGGCAATAGATCATGTAGTCGAGTTTGTCGAGCTTTTTCGGGTCGATTTCCGTCAACGTTTTCGACGCGTTGTCGCCCCAAATTTCGCGGCTGTCCATATGGTGCAGGCGGACGACGCCGATTCCGAACCGCGAAAGCGACCGAGCGAGGAATTCGGCGTTTTCCTTGTCCGGGAAGTTGCCGCCGAAACAGAGGTTTGTGCCGAGGAAGCGCGCGTCGCCGGACTTGAACGCGAATCGACCGTCCTTCGTTCCGAGGAAACCTCGCGACCCGGCGCTAGGAAGCGGATTGTCCCAAGTCTTGACGTTAGTGATGTTGCCTTGCGCGCCGTGTTGGATAACGAACGGGAATTTAGCCGCGTCGTCGGCGAAGAGAGCCGTCGAAGCGACGAGACTGCCGAGAAGCGCCGCGAGCGCCGAACGGGTAAGTTTTTTGCGCATCGGATTTTCCTTGTTCGGCCCCGAGCGATGGAACGCTAAGGGCGGGTAAACGTTGACGTTAAAGACGAGGTCGCGGCGCGAATTTGCGAAACGTCGTTCGGACGCCGCTTCGTCGACCGACGCTTATTATATCCGACGGCGCGGGCGATTTCCAGTCGGCGACGAGCGTTCGGTTTTATTTTTAACGAAAATTCGGAAATTTTTTTGATAGAAAAGCGAGCGAAATTGCGAAAATCAAACGCGGTCGCGTCAAGCAAAGGGAGCGCGGGCGAACGCGGCGATTGTTTTCGATTGTCGTCGCGTTAAAATTTGTTTTCAAAGAACGGGGGAACGCGCGGACGTCGACGTAAAAATACGCGGAATAGGCAAGAAAGACGGTTAAAAAAAGGCGGCGAGGAGAAAATTTTGGAAGTTTTAAGCGTCGAGCCCTAGGCATAACGCGCAAGATTGTTATATTTTAAAGAACGCGTCGCGTCTAATTTTTTTGCTAATTAAAGCGGAGGCGACGGCGGTAACACGAGCGGACGGAAACGCCGCGAGTCGAAAGGAACTCGACGTTAATCGGAAGGGGAACGATGGAAAACATCTTCATTTTGCACCTCGCGATAATTTTGGGCGCCGGTTTGATCGCCGGATGGATTTGCAAACGCTTGAACGCGTCGCCGCTGATCGGCTATTTGGTCGTCGGCGCGCTGATCGGCCCGGGCGGGTTCGACTTGACCGGTTCGAAGGAGATGGAAAAGGCGCTGAACGAAGCGGTCGAGCAAGCGGCGGAACTCGACCCGGATTTTGTCGAAAGGCGTCGCTTAAGCGTCGACGCGCCGGGCGACGAAAAGTCGCGGAAGCCGGAGGACTCGACGGTAAAAGAAGAGAAACCGGCGGAGAATAAACCGGTTGCGTCGACGGCAAAACCGATGACCGAAGCGGAACTCGCGGAGGAAATCGCCGAGCGCGAAGGACGCGTCGTCGAGATTCAGGAGGAAATCCGCAAAGACGAATTTGCGTTCGACGCGACGACGGAGTTCGGCGTTCTCTTGCTCTTATTCGCGATCGGCATTGAGTTTACGTTCGACAAATTGGCGGCGACGGCGCGTTATATGTTCGTCGGCGGCTCCTTGCAAATGGGATTGACGATTCTTATTGCGGTCGTCGCCAATATGTTGTTCGGAATGAGTTTAACGAGCGCGTTCGTCCTGGGATGCGTCGTCGCGCTCAGCTCGACTGCGCTCGTGTACCGCAGCGTTCAAGACGTCGGTCAAGCGGACACCAAGCGCGCGCAGGCGACCGTCGGACTCTTGATTTTTCAAGACTTAGCGTTGGTGCCGCTCCTTTTGATTTTGCCGAAGATTTTGGGCGCCGGAGCGGACGAAGGGAGCGGTTGGTTCGCGAATTCTTGGGTCGATATGGCGGCGAAGTCGGCGGCGTTTTGCGCGGTCGTCGTCTTGGCGAAGTGGGCGAACGTGAAGCTGGTCGTGCCGCGTTTGGCGGCGTTGCGTTCGAACGAACTAGTGATTTTGTTCGCCGTATTCGCTTTATTGGGAATGTGTTGCGTCGCGGAGGCGTTGGGCTTGACGCCGGCGCTCGGCGCGTTGGCGGCGGGCGTCGCGCTCGGCGAAAACCGCTTAACGCGACAAATTGACGCTCTTGTAACGCCGTTCCGCGAAGCGTTTTCGGCGATTTTCTTCATTTCGCTCGGGATGATGACCGATTTTTCGTATGTTTGGCTTCACCCGATTCTTTGCGCGAGCGCGTTGGTCGGGGCGGTCGCGTTGAAATGGGTCGCGGCGGCGTCGGCGCTTCGCGCTTGCGGGATGGACTTCCGCGGGGCGCTCGGTTTCGGCTTGAGCATTTCGCAGGTCGGGGAACTTGCGTTTATGATTTTGACGCTGGCGTACGCGCAAGGAGCGTTATCCGACGTCGCGTACCAAACGACGCTCTTCGTGTCGGTCGCGTCGCTGGCGTTGACGCCGAATATGGTAAAGTTCGGATTGACAAAACTTGGAATGCAACCGGAGGCGCCGGAAATCGGGCGCGCGGACGCCGACCTCGACCCGGAATTGGCCGCGGCGATCAACTCGAAGGGCGGACACGCGGTCGTGATCGGCGTCGGACATATCGGCGGGAGTTTGGCCGAAGAGCTGGCGACGCTTGGGAAGTCGGTCTGCTTGGTCGATATGAATCCGGTGAACCTGCAACCCTTTGCGCAGCGCGGAATTGCGACGGTTCAGGGCGACGGTTCCGACCCGGAAATTTTGCGAGCGGCGGGGGCCGGGCGCGCCGAAATTATCGCCGTAACGACGCCGCGAGACGAAGTCGCGCTGAACGTGGTAAAGTCGTGTCAGCAGGCGAACCCGACGTCGGTAATTTTGGCGCGAGCGCGATACCGCCTCAACGTGCAACCGATGAAGCGCGCGGGCGCCGAATTCGTTTTCTGCGAAGAGAACAAAATTTGCGCCGCGTTGCTTAACTTGGTGAAGGAACACTGCTTAGGCGGAGCGCGAAACGCGCGGTCGGCGATGGACGACGCCGAGGAAAATTGACGCGAAACCGCCGTCGTCGCATTGTGGCGCGTCGACGACGTTAAGGTAAAACGCGGCGTCGACGGCGGTGAAAAGCGTCGCAACCTGAAAATTTGTCGGGGTTTGCGTCGAACGATCGGTCGCGTGTAAAATAGAGGAACCGAGACGCGCCGAACCGCCGACCGCGTCGTAGGCGCCCGGCGAAGAGTAAATAAAGACGAGTCGCTTTGGAAGTTTTGAGTCGTAACGTGAGTAAAGAACCGAGGTTGCCGCTGATTCCGCCCCGATTGACGGACGCGCCGCTCGTTCGCGCCGCCGTCGAGCGCTCCGGGTTGGCCGGAAACGAACTGAATTTTGCGAACGTTTTTCTTTTGCAGGAGAAACACCGGACGACGGTCGCGTTTCGGGACGGCTTTTTCTTTCGACATTACGACGGCCAACGTCTTGCCGGATATGGGTTTCCGATTGGCGACGGCGACGAAAACGACGTCGCGTCGGCGTTGCGGACGATTCTTGACGACGCCGAGTCGCGAGGGCGCGCGCCGCGAATTTGTTTGGCGACGCGGACGCAAGCGGCGACGTTGCGGCGGCTTTTTCCGGGGAAGTTCCGCTTTTCTTGCGACCGAGGCGACGCCGATTATCTCTATTCGACGGAGCGAACGGCGGGCTTGATCGGGCGGCGAATGCATCGTAAGCGCAACGCCGTCAAACGTTTCGAGCGGGAGCGACCGGATTTGCGCGTCGCGCCGTTGACCGTCGAGAATTTGGACGCGGCGGCGCTGATCGCGGAACGTTGGCGCGCGAATCGACCGGACGCCGACTCGCCGGAATTGACGGCGGAACAGCGGGCGTTGGATGCGGCGTTTCGCTTTTTTGACGAGCTTAAACTCTTTGGAAAACTCGTGTTAGACGGCGACGAGCCGCTGGGGTTCGCGGCGCTTTCGGCGACTTCGAACTTAGTTTGCAACGAGCATTTCGAGAAGGCGACGCCGGACGGCGCCGCATCGTATCCGCTCCTTTGTCGCGCGGCGTCGCAACTTGCGCTCGAACGGGGCGCGCGTTGGCTCAACCGCGAGGAAGACCTTAATTCGCAAGGGTTGCGAGCGGCGAAGTCGGCTTGGTTTCCGGAAATCTTGTTGGCGAAGTTCAACGCCGTCGAACGCGTTTTCGGCGACGTCGAACCGGACGATCTCGACGTTTGGGACGCGGCGGCGACGGAAACCGACGTTGAAACGACGCGGCGTCAAACGTTGGAAACTAACGACGCGCTCGAAATCGACGGGATTGATAAGCTCGGAGAAATAACGGTTTAGGAGAAACGAAAATGCTGAAAAAAGTTTTTGGGCCGAGCGACTGCGCGAAGTGCCGTTTGTGTTGCAATTTTCATCGCGAAAGCGCTTGGGAAACGCCCTTTTTGACCGACGAACAAGCGGCGCGGTTCGAAACGGACGGCGTCGAAATCGTTCGACGGGAGCGCGGCGGAGCGTCGTTCGCGTTGCGTTTTGTCGACGGTTGCGACGAACCGGCGAACTGTCCTTTCCTCGACCCGGCGCGCGGCTGTTCGCTTTCCGACGAGCTTAAGCCTTTTGAATGCAAGGTTTGGCCGCTCCGGACGATGGAGAAAGACGGTCGGCTTGTCGTCGGACGGTACCGGAATTGTCCCGCGCTCGCCGGAGAAAAAGCGTCCGCGCTCGACCGCTTGGCGACGGAAGAGCTTTTGCCGACGTTACTTGCGTTTGTCGCGGAACATCCGGAGTCGATTCGACCGTTTTCGCCTCTTTACGAAGTTTGTTGGGAAGGCGACTTGCCGTCGTCGTTCGGCGCTTTGAGTGTTAACGGTTGAAAATAAAGAGGTTGTTAAAAGCTAATTTCGCCGAAGCAACCGGGAGCGGAAGCGCGTCGGTTGTTAACGGTTGAAAATAAAGACGTTCTAAAATTGGATTTCGCCGGAGCAATCGGGCGTTGCGGCGACTGTTGACGACGCGGGCGTAAACGGTTGAAAATAAAGCGGTTTCAGAAACTGATTTCGCCGGAATAGCCGGGATAACTGAACCGGCAGCGGTCGGTAACGCGCCAAACGCCGGGCTCCTCTTCGCGCAGTTCGACCTCCGAAAAGTCGACGATGACCGTAAATTTCGCCGAGTCGAACCCGACGACCCGTCCGCCGACCGAGCCGCGAAAACGAACGAGCGCGCGCGGCGGCGACGTGTAACGGTTAATTTCAACGATTTCCAGGTCGCGAACCTTCGCCCATTCGATGCGCGCCAAACCCATATGAGCGCGAGCTTTAAAGCGCGTTTTTAAGGCGGTCGGCGAAACGAGTTCGAGGGCGGCGTCGACGTCGTCGCGGTCGACGGCGTCGGCGAGCGCTTCGACCGTTCGGCGGACGGCTTTGCGGTCGGTTTCGACGCCGTAAAGGCAAAACGCGCCGAGGAACGCCGTCGCCAAGGTCGCGCATAAGCCGAGTATTAAAAACGGTTTGCGACGCGTTCCGGCCCAAAGCGCGAAGGTAAAGCCCGCCGCGAACCCGACGCAAAGAAGCCAAAAGAGGAAACTTTCGGTAAACAGCGCGATCATCGCGGCTCCTTCGGAAAAGGCGAGTCAAGAAAAGAACCGGCGCTCCGTCGCGACGTCTTCAGGAAATCGCGGCGGAGCGAAACGGAAAAGGGCGACTTCGCCCGCGTCGCTAGTGGAAAGCTCCGGTTGCGACGCGAGCTAAACTCGTTTGGCGTCGACGGTTAGCGTCGAACTCAAACTTGCGGGTGAATCCAAGGCGCGCGGTATTCGCGGGCGAGCATCGCGTTCGCTTCGTCGTCGTTCTTGACTTTCCCGGCTTCTTCGTCCCATTCGAGCGAACGACCGAGTTTCATCGAGATGTTGCCCAAGACGCAGCAGATCGTCGAGATGGCGCCTTCTTCAATGTCGCTGCGCGGACGGCCGCGGTCGGCGATACGGTCGAGCATATCTTTCATATGGTAACGAATCGCCGGCGCGCACGGACGTTCGAGGTCGCGTTCGTGTTCTTCTTCCGGGAAACGACCGTATTCGTAGTCGACGTCGCCGCTGATCGTTTCGTTCGAGCGGTAACGTTTGAAGTCGTAACCGTAAATGCTCGCTTTGAGGAGGCCGTGTTCGCCGTAGAAGTACGCGCCCCACGGGTGGCGTTGGTCGGTCAGTTCGGCCCAACTGCGGTGGTTCCAAACGACTTCGAGGTCGCCGTAGTCGAAGACGACCGTTTGCGTGTCGGCGATGTTCGGCGTGCCGCCTTTTTTGAGGTAAATCCCGCCGGTGGAGTAGATACGTTTCGGATAGCGGAGGTTGAGGAACCAGCGCGTCATATCGAACATATGGACGCCCATATCGCCGAGGGTGCCGTTCCCGAACTCCCAGAAGTTGCGCCAAGAGCGGCGACGCATCATCGGGTAATACGGGAGTTTCGGCGCCGGGCCGGTCCACATATCGAAGTCGAAGCCTTCCGGCGGGGTTTCCGGTTGTTGCACCCAAGCGCCGGGGCCGCCGTAATAACTGTAAATGTCGACTTGGCCGACTTTGCCGAGCTTGCCGGAGTCGACGACGTCCTTTTTCGCGGTCATCAAGTGCGGCGTGCTGCGGCGTTGGAGCCCGACTTGAACGACGGCCTTATTTTTGCGCGCGGCGGAGAGCATCGCTTGGCATTCGACGACGTCGACGCCGATCGGCTTTTGGACGTAAACGTCGGCGCCGCTTTCGACCGCTTCGATCATTTGGAGCGCGTGCCAGTGGTCCGGCGTGCCGATGACGACGATATCGAGGTCTTTTTCCGCCAACATCTTGCGATAGTCGGTATATTTGCGCGGAACTTTTTTCGAGACTTGGCGCGACGCGACGATTTCGCCGGCTTCGTCGAGCGTTTCTTGGTCGACGTCGCAGAGGGAGACGACGTCGACCGGCGCGACTTGGATTAAGCGCAGGAGGTCGACCTTGCCGTACCAACCGGTCCCGATGAGGCCGACGCGGAGGTTTTTATCCGCCGTTTCTTCGGAAAAACCTTTGTAACCGGTTCCGCTTGCGAGGGTTGCGACGCCGAGGCCGCCGACTTTCATAAAATCGCGTCGTTTCATTTGCGTTCTTTCCTTAAAACAAACGAAGGAACTCCTAACCGCGACTCGCCGTCGAACGGGGCTCGACGCGCCGACGTTTCGGAGCGAAATGGGAAGTGGAAAAGCGCCGCCCGCGACCGTCGCCGCGTCGACTTTTGCCTTTATTTTACCTTATCGGCGCCGTCGACGCAAACGTTTTGCGCTTTTTTGAAGCGATTTTCGCGAAATTTTTTCGCTTTTTTCTTTAATTTAGCGAAAATATCCGGAATTTGCCGCTTCCCGCGTCGCGCAAACGAGGAAACCGGCGCGGCGTCGTTCGGTTTCCGACGTTCGCGGTTAGTCGAACGTAATCGTTCGGCAGTGTCGCAACGTTTTTTCCTTCGGGTCGTGAAAAATCGCGCCGTCGTCTTTTCCGTTCCAGGTCGCGAGCGCCGTTAGGTACTCTTGCGTCAGGGAGTCGTTTAACGCGACGGGACGGAGCCAACCGGTTGCGAAATCGTTGGCGATCGGGTCTTGGTAATAGGCGCCCAAGAGGTAAAACCCGCCGTCGCGGTCTCGATGGCGAGGGGCGGAACGTTGCGCGCGCAAAAATTCGCCGCTTTTCACTTCGTCGAACGGAATTTCCGCGTCCGGACGCATCCAGCAAACGCTTTCGTTGCGCTCGACGACGGCCAACGTCGCGAGGCCGATCGGGTCCAGTTTGTCGTCGCGAAACAAACCGGGTTCGGAGAGCGGAACGCGCAGAAAACGTTTCTCCTCATTCGTTTGCGCGCCGCGACCGTTCGCCCAAGAGACGCCGACTCCTTGCGACGTGTAAAGCGTTTCGTCGCCGACGAATACGGCGTAAAAAGTTTCGCTCGACGTTCTGTCGCGCCCGACGCTAAGTTCGGAATAGGTCGGCGAATAGTAAACGGGGGGCGTCTTGTCGTGAAAACGCCGATTCCATTCGCTGTCCCAAGGTTCGTCGAGGCGAATTTGTTCGTAAAGCGGTTCCAGATAGGCGCCGCGTTCGAAATAGGGGAGAATGAGAACGCGCCAAGAGTGCAGCGGTTTTCCGTCGGCGTCCGTCGAGTACGGCGGAGGCCAACAGCCGTCGTGCGCTTGGGCGTAACGCGCCATCGCGACCGAAATCGCGGCTAAGTTGCGTAAAGAGTTCGCGCGCTTGACTTCGGCGAAATACGGCTCTTGCTCGAGGTAGCGCTCGTCGTAATAGCGTATTCCGCTGAAATTGGCGAAATCCGCCGCGGTAAGCCGGCCGGAACGGCGACTTTTAACGCCGTCGTTGAAAATTTTGCCGCTTAATTTGACGTAAACGCCGCCGGAGAGCGCGCCGAGGGCGAACGTCGCGCCGACGATCGCGAACGCGACGACGAACAAAACCGGCGACTTGCGACGCGGCGAAGCGGAGGAAGGTTGAGCGGAGGGCGTCGGTTGCATTGAAGTCTCCTTGTCAATAAAGTAAAAACGAACGTCGCCGCAAAAAAAGCGACGTCGTGAAGCGCGTTCGGCGTTAAACGTCGACGTTAAACCTCGGCTTTACTCGGTTTCGGACGCGGTTTCGTTTTCGGAAACGGGCGCGGATTCCGGCGTCGCTTCCGCTTCCGGCGACTCGGCGTTTTCCGTTTTTTCGGCGTTCGTATCGTTTACGAAGTCGGCGAAGAGCGCGGGATCGGCCCCGGCTTCGAGGAACGCGGCGACGACGTCGACGTATTCGGCGCGTAGGTCTTTGCGATATTCTAAGCGTCCTTGAAGTTCTCGCTCAAACGACTTCCAATCGGCGCCGGCTTTAACGAGCGCGCGAACCGCCCAAGCGTTGGGAGTATAGATCGCCGAGTCGAGCGCGTCGTTTAACGCGTCGACGCTAAAATCTTGTTCGAGAATCGCGGCGTATATTTCTTCGTCGACGTCTCCGAGGGCGACGCGCGGGAGTTGATGTACGCCCGCTTTTTCCGCGTTCTTTTCTCGCGTTAATAGAACCGTGTGGTAATAAAAGGACGGATCGAAACCGGCGGCGAGGACGCGACGGACTAACGCGACGTCGCCCGATCTCAGGATAAGACGCGGCGTCGCCGTCGAACGGGGAGGAAATTGGCGCCAACCCTTAAGGTCGTTTCGGGGGCTGAGTCGGCCGGTCGTTTCGACGTTCGGGTCGGCGCCCGCGTCGAGGAGGCGGTTCGCGATCGCCGCCGACGGGGTCTCGTCGAGGCAAAGCCAAAGAAGGGGCGTCGCGCCCGATTTCCCGACGGCCTTCGCGTCGGCGCCGTCGGCGAGCGCTCGCTCGACTTTCGCTAAGTCGCGCTCTTCGATCGCTTTACAGAGCGCGACGACTTTCGGGTCGGCGAACTCCGCTTGGGCGTTCCACTTGGCGACGCGCCAAGGATTTTCCGCCCAAGCGCGTTTATTCGCTTCGGCTTTCTCGACGAACGCGTCGTAAACCGGGCCGCTTTTGTTGTAAAATTGGTCGCCGATTTCCTCGCCGACTTTCATTCGGAGCGCTTCTTCGAAGGAAACGCCGTGTTTATACGCTCGGCAAGCGATTCCGCCGAACCGAACGCCGACCGGAGCCGCCGCCAAAAGAAAGACGAGAATAACGAGCGCCGCGATCTTTTTCTTCGATAGCGTCATTGCTTAACTCCTTGATTAGTCGTCGTTTGCGAGAATCGGACGCCGGGCGGCGACGGAAACAAGACGTCGCGCCGTTATCCGACGTCGTTTAGTTTAACCGACGGACGACGCGGCGTCAAGTTTTTTTTGCGGCGCGGCGTCGATTTTTTCGAAATTTTTCGCGAAAGGAGAAAAAACGCCGCGCAAACGGAGAGACGCGGCGTCGTCGGTAAGTTGTTAAACGGCGTTAAATCGGCGGTTTGCGGAAGACGGCGGCGAACCCGTTCGAGACGTGTCCGTTCATCGTCGGGAAGACGCGACGCTCGAACGCCGCCGTTTCGAACGACTGAAACAACGTTTCGACGCGCTTCTCCGAGTGATGACGAAGCGTCGCGCCGTCCGGAAGGGCGAACGTGCCGAACGCGGAACGTCCGTTTGTCGCCGATTGGTAACGTTCGTAACGGTCGCGGTTGCGTTCGTCGTCGTTGAGGAGAAAATCGTTGACGTAAAGAACGCCGCCCGGTCGGAGAACGCGCCGCGCTTCCGAAACGAGCGTTTCCTGCTCCGCGTTGTCGACGACGCAAGTCAAGACGGCG
>JAFSDX010000102.1 GCA_017436025.1 Thermoguttaceae bacterium | reverse complement strand
CATACCTGTTGGTTTAGCGACGTCGACGGCGAGTTGAGCGTCTATTGCGGCTGCGGGCCCGTTTCGAGTTTCGCTTGCTGGGCGAACGCTCCGCGCGACGCGGCGACGCAAAGGAAATTGAAGCGTTTTTGGAAGGGCCTGCGCGACGAAGAGGAAGAAGGTTGGGCGGAGCGCGTCGAACGTAAGTCGTGGAACGGCTTGCCGAAAAGCGAAGCGGAAGTCGAGGCGATTTTAACCGACGTCGCAAAATTTTTGCGCGATACGGCGTCGCCGTTTTTCCGTCGATTCGCGACGGTCGCTGACTTCCTGCGCGAGTACGACGCCGGGCGTATCGACAAGAATTTCTTCGACGTCGACGAGGAATTTTGGCAAGACTTTTACCTTGCGCTAATACGTTTTCACGTCGGCGCTTACGAAGAGGCCGCGTCGACGTTCGAAGCGGCGGTCGAGCGCGTCGAAAGGAGCCCGAAAGGCGTTAAAAAGGGGATGAA
The DNA here is from genome assembly GCA_017436025.1 of Thermoguttaceae bacterium. Lineage (GTDB taxonomy): Bacteria > Planctomycetota > Planctomycetia > Pirellulales > Thermoguttaceae > RUG369. Next base: position 16,793 of record JAFSDX010000102.1, on the reverse strand, counting down.
GCTCGCCGTCGAAGCCGCGCAAATAGCCGCCGACTACATACGACGCCGCGTCGAATCGAGTTGACGCGATGCGATGTAACGGAAAGAAAACGGAAGAATTTTCGACTTTGAAACAAGTTATGACGAGATGTAATGCTATTGACGTAAAACGAGGAAAGCCGCCGATGAAACATATTAGCGCGCAAGAACTTACCGCTTCTCCGATATGGCCTCATACCTTGAAGTACAATCCGGTTTCGGGCGCTTTGATCGCGACGGGCGCCGTCCCCGGCGAGGAAGGAGGACATTATGTCGCCGTTTGGACGGAGAAAACGGCGACGCCGACGCAATGTTACAAGCGCGAGCGCCCCTGCGACGAAGGAACGAGGCTCGCGTTTTCTCGGGACGGTAAATTGGCGGCGATCGCGTCGGCTTGTAAAGGCGATAAAATATACGTTTACGACGCGGCGACGTTCGCGCTTTTGAAGACCGTCCCTTGGTTCAAACCGCCTTACCGAAAGACGCCTTCCGGGGTAACCGTCAAGTCGTGCTGGATTTCCGCCGAGCCCGTTTTTTCGCCCGATTTAAACCGGGAAACGTCGGCAGCGATTCCCGACGTCTCCGGTTATTTAAGGTTATGCGCCGTCGCGACGGGACAAGTCAAGGAATACTGCGGGTTGCGTAACGGGACGATGATAAATTTCTTCGCGTTTCTTCCTTCGAGCGACGATTTGTCGTAAACGAACGAGGCGGCGGGCGCCGCTCGCTTGCGTTGGATTGTCGGCGGCGTCGACTGTTTGAGCGTCGGAGAGCCCGAGTCGAACGCGGCGACGACGTGTTTTTTCAAGGACGATATGTCTTGGGAACACGTATGGTTAGGGAAACGACGCTGCGTAATGAGCGTCGCGGCGCGAGGGCCGAAAGAAGGGCGGGGTAAAATCGTTATTCGGCCCGAAACGTTGGACGGCCCGCGCGAAGAATGTTTTCAGAAGATTCCCGGGACGGTCGCCTGTCTGCGTTATTCCGAGCGCGACGACTTGGTCGCAATGGGCCTAACCGGAGGCGGCGTCTTGCTTTGGAACGTAAAAACGCGTTCTCTTTGGGGCAAAATCCCAAGCGGCGGCGACCTTATACGGTCGATGGAGTTTTCGCCCGTCGAATCGTCGCTGATCGTTTTGTACGCGAACAACCGGATAATCGACTACAAGTATTGCGTTTCTTGACGAACGGAACCAACGTTAATAAAGGAATTGCGTTGCGTTGGAGAGTGGGAGGCCGTTGCCGGCGACTTCGACCGCCTCGTTATTTCGCGAAGGAAATCAAACAATAATCGAATGCAACCGTTTTTAAAAAATTGGAATGAAGGTTGCTCAATGGTTGCCAACGAGAAAGTTTTTGAACTTTTCTAGTCTTTGCTTCTAAGGGCAAGACGGAATCGATTAAAAAGTCGAAAAAATGCGCTTAACTCCAATAAAAAAGGTTTTAGCGACAAATCGCTAAAGCCCTAAAAGTTACCAAAAGCACGCCCGGGGGGAATCGAACCCTCAACCTGCGGATTAGAAGTCCGCTGCTCTATCCAATTGAGCTACGGGCGCGAAAAGGTCAAACGGCAAAACGCTCTTCTGGAAAAAAATAACGGAAGGAGAAACGCGTTTTGACGATTTTTCGACAAACTTCTATTATTTTAACGCGTTTTGGCGTTTCGACAAGGGGGAGCGCGACGATTTTAGCGTTTTTCGTTCCGCCTTCCTAAGGGGAAACAAGCCGCCTTAAAAAAAGGGCGCGTCGTTAACGTTGGCGCGACTTTTTAACAGCGGAAGTTGAAGTCTCGTTAAAGTTTGCGCGGTTTGCGTAAAGCGCCGCGCTTGTCCAAAGTAAAGCGGGAAACGTCGCCCTTGGGCTTTAAGCGGGACGGCGGCGCTCAATATTTTAGCGTCGTTAACGTTGACGCGATTTCCCTAAAGCGCCGCGTTTGTCGAGATCGTTCGAGCAAACGCGGCGTTTGAGATTGCGTAATTTGCGCGGCTTCCCTAAATTAACGCGTCCACTCGAATTTGTCGAGGATGTGCGGCGCCAAGCCTTCCAAGTCCGGGTCGACCCCGATTCCCGGTTCGTCCCAAAGTTCGACGGCGCGGTACGGACGCGGCGGCTCGGTCGAGTCCGGGGTAAGTTCCGGCGTTACCTCGACCGCGGCGAGCGGAGCGACCGGGTCGAACGTTAGAATTTCGTTTAAACGTTGATAGTCGGTCGGTAAAACAAAGTTCGACGTCGACGAAAGCGCCGCCAAATGACGGTAACCGAGCGACGATTGAAGGTCGAAACCGGCGTAACAGGTAATTTCTTTCGACGCCGCGAACTCCGCGATGCGGCGCGCTTCCCAGTGTCCGCCGACGCGACCCGGTTTCAGGCAGACGACGCGGCACGCCTCCAAGTCGAACGCCATCGCCGCGTCTTCGAGCGACTCGATCGATTCGTCCAAGCAAATCGGCGTCCGCATCGCGTCTTTCAGCATCGCGTGCGCGACGAAATCCTTCGCCGCCAACGGTTGCTCGACGCAGTTCAGGAAGAAATCGTCCATTCGGTACAGGGTGTCCGAGTGCTTTTCAAAGTCGAGACCGCCCTCCACGTCGACTTGGAGTTGCAACCAAGACGGCGTGTCGAGCCGCGCGAAATTGAGAATTTGCACGTTCCAACCGGGACGGATTTTCAGCGTCAAGCGGGCGAAATTCTCGTCGGTCGCTCGTTTCATTTCGTTGAAAAATTCGTCTTCTTCGATGAAACGGTCGAACGTCAAGCCGACTTTCAGCGGTTTTTTCTCGCCGCCGAGCGTTTTCCAAAGCGGTTCGCCGCGGAGTCGGGCGTTCAGGTCTTGCCAAGCCATTTCGGCGACGCCGCGCGCTTGACGGTTCCCCTTAATCGACGCGAAAATATCGGCGAACGATTCGGCGCGGTCGACGTATTGCGCTTCGGTCAACAGCGGAAGGACGACGTCGCGGGCGGTCAGGTACGTCGCGCCGCTCCATTGCTCGGTCAAGATCGGGGAATTGCCCGGAGCGACTTCGCCCCAACCGGAGACGCCGCCGCTCTCGACGCGGAACAGGACGGTTTCGCAAAATTCCGTCGGCGCGTTCGAGATACGAAGCGGTTTTTTTAACGGGAGACGAACCAAATAACCTTCCAAACGGTCGAAACGCATCGACAAAAACTCCAAAAATGTTGCGAAAACTGTTTAACGGCGTTAGAATAAGGCGGAAAACGCCCCGACGTCGGCGATTCGGACGCAGAAACGCCGAAACCGTCTTTATTTTACCAAACGAAGCGGGCGATTGCAAGGAGCTTTTTCCGTTTCGGAACGATTTTGTTCCGTTTCTTCGTCGGCGAAAAAAGGCGGGAACGGCGGCGACTCTTGCGACGTCGGCGAAATTGCGATATAATTAAAGGGCGTTTGCGCGACTTGGTTCGCCGTCGAAAGCGCCCCTTATTAATATAACGTCAAATTTTGGAGAACGACGAACGATGCAACCGACCCTTTTCGACGACGAGCGACCCGCTTGGGAGACGGTCGAGAACGAGCGCGAAATCTTGATCGCCGAAGTCGCGTTTCCGGACGGGCCGGACGGAACGTTCGATTACAAGGTTCCGGAGCGGCTCGAAGAGCGGGTCGTTCCGGGGGTTCGCGTTTCGGTTCCGTTGGGGACGCGGAATCGGCCGGTTTGCGCTTACTGCGTCGGGGTCGAGCGTCGACTCGAACGCGAAAAGCGTCCGGCGCTGGGGGAAAAAGGCGAAAATGGGGAAAAGAAGCGGTTTCGTTTGAAGGAAATCGCGTCGGTCGTCGACGCGAAACCGCTCCTTTCGCCGAAAATGTTGGAGTTGGCCCGTTGGCTTGCGAAGCGGTACCTTTGCCCGCTCGGGACGACGTTGGAGGGGATTCTGCCCGCCGGAGTGCGCGACGCGGCGACCGGAACCCGCCTCACGACCGTTTTGACGCTCGCTCCCGACTTCGAAGAGCGCTTGGCGAAGGTCGACGCGGCGAAAAAGAAGCGGCAAGTCGACCTCTTGACGCCGAAACAGCGGTTCGTTCTCGAAACGCTCCGCCAACTGGAAGACCCGCCGACCGTCGCCGAGTTGGCCCGTTGCGCGAAATGCTCGACCGTTCCGATTCTCGCGCTCAAAAATCTCGGAATCTTCCAAACGAAGCGCGTTCGCCGGACGAGCCGTTTCCTCGACGAAGCGCTCGCGACCGATAAAAAGGGGGAAAACGGCGATTACGACGGCGCCCGATTAACGCTCACCGACGACCAACGGAAGGCGCTCGACCGGATTTTGACGGCGCTGCGCGAGGAACAAGCGCCGACGTTTCTCCTGCACGGCGCGACCGGAAGCGGCAAAACGGAGGTTTACATCCGCGCCATCGAGGAGGTCGTCTCGTACCGCAAACAGGCGATCGTTCTCGTTCCGGAAATCAGTTTGACGCCGCAGACGGTCGGGCGGTTCCGCGAGCGGTTCGGCGACGTCGCGGTTCTGCACAGCCGACTGACCGACGTCGAGCGGAAGGCCGAATGGGAGAAGATCGCGAGCGGGCGGGCGCGGGTCGTCGTCGGAGCGCGGAGCGCCGTCTTCGCGCCGGTTCCGCGACTCGGCTTGATCGTTATCGACGAGGAACACGAGACGTCGTTCAAGCAGGACGTCGCGCCGCGCTATCACGCTCGGGTCGTCGCTCGGTTCCGCGCCGACCAAGAGAACGTCCCGCTTCTGCTCGGCTCCGCGACGCCGTCTCTCGAAAGTTGGCGAAACGCGCAAATGAAGCGGTACGAGCTGTTGTCGCTTCCGCGTCGAGTTCGCGATTTGCCGCTTCCGCCGGTGCGAATCGTCGATATGCGCAGTCGCGTCGCGACCGGTTTTGCTCGCGGCTCCATTTGCCAACGCTTGCTCAAAGAAATGACCGACGCGCTCGACGCCGACCCGACGAATCAAATCGTTTTGCTCTTGAACCGACGCGGCTTTTCGACCCATATACAGTGTCCGAGTTGCGGCGAAACGCTAAAATGCCCCGATTGCGACGTCGCGCTGACGCATCATATTACCCAGCAGATCGCGCTTTGCCATTACTGCGATTATCAAGTTCCGGCGCCGAACGCCTGTCCGTATTGCGGTTTCGCCGGGATCAAATACGGCGGGTTCGGGACGCAAAAGCTCGAGCGAGAGTTGGCGGCGCGCTTTCCGGACGTTCCGATTTTGCGGATGGACGCCGACACGACGCAAGCTCGCGACGCGCACGAGCGGGCGTTGGGGGCGTTTCGACGCGGCGAATACCGGATTTTGCTCGGAACGCAGATGATCGCCAAGGGGCTCGACTTCCCGAACGTCGTCTTGGTCGGAATCGTTAACGCGGACGCGGCGTTGCACCTGCCCGACTTTCGCGCGGCGGAGCGAACGTTTTACTTGATCGTTCAAGCGTCGGGGCGGGCCGGGCGCGGCGACAAAGAGGGGAAAGTCGTCGTGCAGACGTACAATCCGGAGCATCCGGCGATTCGCGCCGCGACGGTCGCCGACTATCTTGGATTCGCTCGCGAGGAGTTGGCCGAGCGGCGGAAATTCGCGTATCCTCCGTTTTTTTCGGCGATTCGGTTCGTCGTTCGCGGCCCGGACGAGCGGGAAACGGCGGAGTTTGCGAAGACGTTGGGGACGGAATTGCGCGCCGCCTGTCGCGCCGTCAACGAGGAACTCGGGTTCGTTCCGCCGGAACGTCGGGCGCCGTCGACCGACGACGAGGACGCCGAGCGAACGAGTCGGGACGCGTCGGGGCGGAACTTCGTAACGCAAGAGCCGCGCCGTCGACCTCCGCTGTTGGCGAAAACGTTGGGGCCGGCGCCCGCGCCTTTTGCGAAGTTGCGCGGCGAATACCGGTTTCATCTGCAAATAATCGGTTCGCCCGGCGAACTTTTGCGCGAAGCGGCGCGCCGCGTCGTCGACTCGAAGCCGAAAACGCCGCGCGACGTGCGCTGGATTGTCGACGTCGACCCGCTGGAAATGCTGTAGCGACGGGCGAGGGGACGCGAAACGGTCGACGGCGCGTTAAAATGGGATGAATAAGAGGAATGCGGCGTTGGAGCGAAGGCGGTTGGTTTGCGCGATTTTGCGGGCGGCGTCGCGGGAAATATCGAAAAAATACGACTCGTTTTTAAGCGGCGAGAAAAATCCGTCTTGACGTCGCCGTCGGCTTTTTTTATGATACCCGACGAAAAGAGGACGCCGACGCAAAACTAAGCCGGGGCGCGAAACGAACGCAGCGCGTCTCGGCGTCGGCAAAGTTTGGGCGGCTTGCCGATTTTAACGCAACGCGCGGCGTTTTGAGCGTAAGCGGTCGGTTTTGCGCGAAAAATGTTGAAAAATATTGAGAAAATCGCCTCGAAACCTAAACCGCGGCGTCGAGTTTGCGATATAATTGCGTATAATAAAAAGACGGTCGCAAGTTTGCGCGTCGAATTTTGGAGATTGTCGGTTTCGACCGACGCAACGACGAAGGATTTTTGCAGATGTCGATTCAACCTAGAAACGGAACGCCGATTTCGTTGGCCGTCTTGCTCGAAGGGGAAAACGTCGCGCCTTACCGCGAGACGCCGATCGCCTCTTGCGGCGACGACGCGAGCGAAGCGTTTCGCGACGGGCTCTTCGTCTGTCGAGAATCCGACGAAAACGCGGCGTTGGACGCGATAACGACCGCCGCCGCCAACGGAGCGGTCGCCGCCGTCGTCGCGAAGGGCGATTGGGAGGCGAAACTGACGACCGCGCTCGAAAAGAGCGGCGTCGCGACCGAAGACGGCGCGTTTCAAGTCGTTTTCGTCGACGATCCGCGTTCCGTTTGGGCGCGAACTTGCCAAGCCTTCCAAGATTTTCCGGCGCGCAAATTGAAGACGATCGCCGTTACCGGAACCGCCGGGAAAACGTCGGCGTCGTATATTATCGGCGGAATGTTGGCCGAAGCCGGACGCTCGGTCGGGCTGATCGGTTCGCTCGGCGTTTACGACGGGAAAAAGTTGGCGCCGCTGAGCGAAACGACGCCGGAGCCCGCCGCGTTGGCCGAATTGCTGGCGCGAATGGTCGACAACGGTTGCAGTTGCGCGATTATCGAAGCGTCGTCGGTCGCGTTGGCCGAGCGCCGTTTGGACGGAATCGAGTTTGACGCCGTTTGTTTGACGAATTTGCGTCGCGACCACCTCGACTATCACCGCACCGTCGACCAATATCGTCGCGTTAAGATGCGGATTTTCGATTACTTAAAGAAAGACGCGATCGCGATTTGCAACGTTGACGACCGCGTTACCGACGCGGCGTTGCACCTGATCAACTGCCCGACGCTAACGATCGGGATTCAGCCGACCGAATGCGCCGTCGCCGGGCGACCCGTCGAGCGGCAACGCGGCGAACAAACGTTTTATATCGTCGCCGGGACGGACGGAGCGCCGGTGCGTTCGCGCATCGTTGGGAAAGAGCATATTTACAACTGCTTAACGGCGGCCGCTTTAGGCGTCGCTTGGAATATCGACTTGAAAACGATCGCTCGCGGGGTCGAACGCGTCGAGTACATTCCGGGACGGATGGAGCAGATCGACTGCGGACAGCCGTTCGGCGTTTATCTTGACTGCGCGAGTTCGCCGGAATCGTTGACCGAAACGATCGAAACGTTGCGAAGCGTCGCCGGAACCGGTTCGATTTATTGCGTGTTGAGCGCGCCGAACGATTCCGACCGCAGCAAACGCCCGTTGATGGGACGAGCCGCCGAGTCGACCGCCGACGTCGTCGTTGTTACTCGCGGGAATTTGCCGAAAACGCAAGCGCAAGCGCAAGAAGCGCTCGACGACTTGCTGCACGGGTTCAAAGAACCGGAGAAAGCCGGCGTGATCGCCGACCGTAAAGACGCGATCGTTTGGGCGCTTTCGCAAGCCGGGCCGGAAGACGTCGTTCTCGTCGTCGGGCACGACGTTTCGACGCTCGACGACGTCGACGAAAGTTTTGTCGCCGACCGCCAATTTATCCGTCATTGGCTGTATGAAAATCAACCGTGTTTGGAACAATATTGGTATTGATTTGACGTTAATCGATCGGCGTCGCGTTTTTGAACGCGAGCGTCGACGAAAGGAATAAGAAAACGGCGAACGTCGGAAGGGCGTTCGCCGTTTTTGCGTTGAAAAGAAGTAAGAAGGGGGAACCGCGTTAAGTTTGCGGTCAAGGCGAACGAGAACCGCGTCGACTTTGCGGGCGACGCGGTTTGATTTTTAACGTCGTTTATTGACGTTTGAAGAGCTTGTCGATTTCCTGAACGGAAAAAACGAGCGTCGACGGGCGCCCGTGCGGGCAGTGGTGCGACTGCAACTCCTCTTCGGCGGCGGCGATCAGTTCGACGATCGCGTCGGGACGGAGCGAATCGCCCGCTTTGATCGCCGCTTTGCAAGCCATCTGCTTGAGCGATTCGTCGAGGAGGTCGGCGCGTTCGAGCTTTCCGCGATTCCGTTGAAGCGTCGCGAGCGCCGCGAGGAAAATTTCGGACGGCGACGCGGCGCGCAAAATCGCCGGATACCCGTTGACGACGACGCTCGACCCGCCGAAATCGTCGACTAAAATCCCTAAATTCGCGAAAAGTTCTCTATTTTCAAGCGCGACCGGGCGTTCGGTCGGCGTCAAATCGACGACTTCCGGAACGAGAAGGCGTTGCGCGTCGAGTTTTCCGGCGGAAAAATTCGCCTTCAAGCGTTCGTAAAGAATCCGTTCGTGCAGCGCGTGTTGGTCGACGACGGCGAGACCGCCCTTCGCCTCCATCGCCAAATAACGGCGGCAAATCTGAACGACCGGTTTGCCGCCGGCGTTGAACGCGACCTGATTTTCGAGCGGGACGTTCGGGCGGAAACGACCGGCGTTGTTCGCGGCGACCCGTTCGCGAAGATCGGCGTTCGTCGGCGCGGGCGCCGCAACGTCGTCGGCGTTAAAAAATCGCGGTTGCGTCGACTTTGACGGCGCGGCGTCTTCCGGCGAATCGGCGCTTGGTCGCGTTGAATTGGGAAGACCGGGGGAATTGGGGGATTCGGGCGATTGAGCGGCGGGAGCGTCGAAATCGCGCGTTCCGCCGAACGTTCCCGGTTTGAACGTCGGTTCGGGGGGTTGGGCGGTTTGGGGCGCTTGGGAAACGGGGGACGAGGCGGCGCGAGCGGAAAAACTTGGCGCGAGGGGCGGAAATTTGCGAAATTCGGAGGTTCCGCCGATTCCCAAACTTGCCGTCGGCGGCGTCGGGCGGCGTTGCGGGAACGCGTCGACCGGGGACGCGTCGAGGGCCGCCGCTTCGTCGAGCGCGGCGTTGGCGGCGTCGACGACGTCCGAATCGGAGAAATTGGGCGATTTAGGCGGTTGGGGCGAAGCGGAAAGGGGCGCCGACGCGGACGTCGCGTCTTGCGAGCGCGAGTCGCCGGGCGTTTTCGACGGTTCGTTCGACCGAGCGGCGTTCGATTTCGACTTGCCGGTCAGCCAACCGAGAACGTCGCGGCGGCGCTCTTCGGCGACGCTCTCGTCGAGCGCGGCGATCGGGTCGCGGGAGTCGACGTCGGGAACGAACCGGAGTTCGCGAACTTCGGCGGGCGACTCGTTTGCGTTCGTTTCGGAAGCGGGAACGGCGGGGGACGTCGGGCGATTCGTCGATTCGGGGGACGGGGAACGCTCTTGCGCGGCGTCCTTAGCGAACGCGGTTTGCGTTCGGCGCGCGGCGGCGTCGAGTTCGGCGTCGTTCGGGCGGCTTGTCAGGTCGGAACGTAAAAATTTGTCGCGAATCGCTCCCAAAACGCTTGCGTAAATCGCTTGACCGTCGACGAAACGCACCTCCAACTTCGACGGGTGAACGTTGACGTCGACAAAATCCGGCGGCGTCGCGATATTCAAAAAAGCGACCGGATGCCGCCCGGAAACGAGGAGACCGCGATACGCTTCGGTCAGCGCGTGTTGGAGCGCTCGGTCGCGGATGTGCCGCCCGTTCAAGAAAATATATTGAAGGCTTTGCGAACCGCGGCTCAAGTCGGGAAGTCCGACGAAACCGGCAACCTTGACGTTTTTGTACTCGCTTTCAATCTCGACGAGGCGCGTCGCGACGTCGGCGCCGAAAACGCGACCGATTCGCTCCTTGCGGTCGTTGGTCGCGGGAAGGTCGTAAACCGTTCGCCCGTTGTGTTTTAAGACGAAATGGACGTCGGGGCGGGGGAGCGCGATGCGGACGACCGCTTCGGAAATGTGCCCGAATTCGGTCGTCGGGCTCTTCAAAAATTTGCGCCGCGCCGGGACGTTGAAGAAGAGGTTGCGCGCTTCGACCGTCGTTCCGACCGGGCGACCGCAGGGGACGATTTCGTCGAAAACGCCGCCGTCGCTCCGAATTTGCGCGCCCGCTTCCGCGTCCGCCGTTCGACTGCTCAAGACAAGTTGGCTGACTTCGGCGATCGACGCGAGGGCTTCGCCCCGAAAACCGAGCGTGTGAATGCGGAAAAGGTCGTCCGCTTCGGAAATTTTGCTCGTCGAGTGCGGCGAAAGCGCCAAAACGAGCTGTTCCGCCGCGATTCCGCACCCGTTGTCGACGATTTTAATTAAGTCGGAACCGCTCTTTTCGACGACGATTTCGATTCGCTTCGCTCCGGCGTCGACCGAATTTTCGACGAGTTCCTTAACGACGTTCGCCGGTCGCTCGACGACCTCGCCCGCCGCGATTTTGTTGATCATACTCTTCGACAATTCGCGAATTTCCGGCATTCGAACTCCTTAAATCGGGCGGCGAACGTTAAAATAGGTGAGACGGCAAAACAGGGAAAGAGGAAAAAGCGGAAGTCGGCGCGGCGAACGACCGAAAACGGGCGGTTCGCCGCGTTCTAAGAGCGACAACGCGGAAACTTCGGCGTTTCCGGCGTCGTTAATCTTCGAGCGAAACGACAATTTCGGCGGCGTCGAGACCGGCGACGGCGTCGCGAGTTAAAACGATTCGCTCCATTTCGGCGGGCGCGACGCGTTGACGGCGCAACTCTTTCAAAATCGGGCCCGAAGCGTCGCCGGCGCGAACGACGAGCCGCTTGTTCGCAAAATTGTTCGAAACGCGCAAGAAAAGCGGGATTTGCTCCGGAAGCGCGTCGCGGTCGAGGCGTTGCGGAACGACGTAATTAACGTTCGCCCCGTTGCGGACGACGATCGGCGTCGCGGCGTCGGCGACGGGCGCGGTTCCGAGGACGAACTCGGCGGCGTTGCGACCGGCTTCCTCCGCCTCCTCCGAAACGAAGTCGACTAAGTCGTGAACGTGCAACGCGTTGCCGCAAGAGAAAACGCCCGGAATCGACGTTTCGCGGCGTTGCGAAACGACCGGCCCGTTCGTCCGGCGGTCGATTTCGACGTTCGCGGCGCGGGCGACTTCGTTTTCCGGAATCAAGCCGACCGAAAGCAAGAGCGTGTCGCAGTCGAATTCGATTTCCGTTCCGGGAATCGGCGCGCGTTTTTCGTCGACTTTCGCGACGACGACCTTTTCGAGGCGGCGGTCGCCCTCGACGCGAACGACCGTGTGCGCCAAGTAAAGCGGAATGTCGAAATCTTGCAAGCATTGGACGACGTTGCGCGTCAAACCGTTCGAGTAAGGCATTAACTCGACGACCGCCAACACTTTAGCGCCTTCGAGCGTCAAGCGGCGCGCCATAATGAGGCCGATGTCGCCGGAGCCGAGAATGACGACGCGACGGCCGACTTGCTCCCCTTCGCGGTTGACGTAACGCTGCGCCGCGCCCGCGGTGAAAACGCCGCTCGGACGGTCGCCCGGGACGCCGATCGCGCCGCGGGTGCGTTCGCGGCAACCGGTCGAGAGGACGACCGACTTCGCGCGAATCGTTCGGAAGCCGAAGGTCGGCGACGCGGCGCGGATAACGAGCGGAACGTCGGCGGCGTCGGAATCGGCTTCGCGGGCGACGTCCAAAACGGTCGCTTCCAACTCGACGGCGATTTCGCGGCGTTTAATTTCGTCGATAAAACGTCCGGCGTACTCGGGCCCGGTCAGCTCCTCCTTAAAACGGCGGAGGCCGAAACCGTTGTGAACGCATTGGTTAAGAACGCCGCCGAGTTCGTTTTCTCGTTCGAGAATCAAAACGCGTTTCAAACCGGAATCGAAAGCGGCGACGGCGGCGGCCAATCCGGCGGGGCCCCCCCCGACGACGACTAACTCCCAAGGGGCCGAGTCGACGGCGGCGGAAGAAGAGGCGCGGAGAGCGTCCGCGTTCGAAACGGCGGAAAGGGAAGCGCGTTCGGAGGTCATATCGGAGGCCTTTCGGAAGAAAAACGGTTAATTTAGGGGAAATGGGGAAAGATTGGGCGTCGAATTTTGGGCGGAAAAGCGAAAAATCGACGCGTTCGAAAACGCAAAAAACGCCGTTTGACCGACGTCGCGAAGACGCGGTCAACGGCGCGAAAGCGTTCGGTTAACGGACGAACGAACGGCGAAACGTCAGTTCATCCAAGACGGATATTCGCCCGGTTTCGGGAGTTGCGCGGCGACGACGCTGTGAATTTGCGGCAACGCGGCGACGTCGGCGACGAGTTCCGGCGGAACGACGCCGTCGAGAGCCAAAACGCTGACCGCGTCGCCGTCCGGCGCGTGGAAGTTGCGACCGAGCGTCATGTGCGCGATGTTCGACCCGTGTTTCGCCGAGGTCGCGCCCAACGCGGCGACGACGCCCGGTTGGTCCGGTTGCGTTGTAACGAGGAGCGCGCCGTCGAGGTGCGCGTCGATGCGGAGCTTGTTGTAAAGGATCAAACGCGGAATCGAAGCGCCGAACAACGCGCCCGCGAACGAGACGGAGCCTTTGTCCGTTTCGAGTTCGATCGAAATGACCGAGCTGAAGTCGCCGGTTTTCGCGCATTTTTCTTCGACGACCTTCAAGCCGCGCTCTTGCATCATCGGCGCCGCGCTGACGACGCTGATTTCTTCGCCCATTACGCCGGTCAGATAGCCGGAGCAGAACGCCGAGGTAACGAGCGTCGTGTTTTTGCGAGCCAATTCGCCTTTATATTCGATTTTGCAGGTCGAGACGGCGCCCGGCGCGACTTGTTGCGCGAACACGCCGAGACGGTACGCCAAGTCGAGCGAGCCGTGAAGTTCGGCGAGCGTTTTCGGGTCGAGCGACGAGAAGTTGACCGCTTGACGGATGACGCCGTTTTTCAGGTAGTCGATCAAGAGTTCGACCGCTTCCAACGCGACGTTCATTTGCGCTTCGGCGGTGCTGGCGCCGAGGTGCGGGGTGCAGACGACGTTCGGACGACCGAAAAGCGGGCTTTCGGTATACGGTTCTTCCGGGTAAACGTCGAGCGCGACGCCGCCGAGCTTGCCGGAGTCGAGGCCGCGGACAAGCGCGTCCATATTGTAAATCCCGCCGCGAGCGCAGTTAATCAGGCAGGCGCCCGGCTTCATCGCGTCGATTTCTTTATCGGAAATCAGGTTGCGGGTCGCGTCGGTCAGCGGCGTGTGAACGGTCAAATAGTCGATGATCGGCAAAAATTCGGCGACGGAGTCGTAAAGTTTGACGTCCAATTCTTGCGCGCGAGCGGCGGAGAGGTACGGATCGAACGCGACGAGCTTCATATCGAACGCTTTCGCGAACTTGGCGACCGTTTGGCCGATGCGCCCCATCCCGACGATACCGAGCGTTTTGCCGCCGAGTTGGCGCCCGGTGAACTTTTTGCGATCCCAACGACCTTCGACGAGCGATTGGTTCGCGGCGCAAGTGTTGCGGCTCAGCGCGAGCATCAGCGCAAACGTTTGCTCGGCGGTCGAGACGGTGTTCCCGCCGGGAGTGTTCATAACGACGACGCCGCAACGGGTCGCTGCTTTGAGATCGATATTGTCGACGCCGACGCCGGCGCGAGCGATCGCCTTGAGCCGTTTGTTGCCTTCGAGCGCTTCGGCGGTGATTTTGACGCCGCTGCGACAGATCGCGCCGTCGAATTCGGTCAACGTTTGGCGCAGTTCTTCGCCTTTGAGGCCGGTGCGAACTTCGTATTCGAGCCCGGCGTCTTGCATCATTTTCAAACCGTCTTCGGCCAAGGGGTCAAGAACGACAATTTTCGGCATTGGTATTCTCCCGTGTTGCGTTTTTCTAGCGGCGCGACGCCGACTCCCGTTTGGAATGCGGGCAAGGCGGCGCGTCGGAGCGATTTTCGTTTCGTCGTCGACTCGGGTTGCGTCGGGGGGGGAGAGGGCGCGCTTTTCAAAATTTGCCCGGCGACGAGGTAAAATCGTTAAAATTTTAGCGCTTCTTGCGTTTTCGTCAAGGATACGTCGCGACGCGAACGGGGCGAACGCTCGATTTTCTCGAAAAAAAAGAAAGGCGCGTCTAATTGCAAGCCGTTTATTTTGAACAAATTGCCGATTTTAACATGTTCGTATGAGTTGGGCGTCGGCGGCGTCGTTGGGCGCGGCGCCGTCGAGCAGTTAAGCGGGGTAAAATAGGCGGTTTGGTCGTTCGTTAAAGCGCGCCGAGAGAACCGACTTCGACCGCGGTCGCCAACGCGACGTAAGCGAGCGAGAGCAAAACTTGGAGCCCGCCGACGACGAGTCCGACGATAAGGAGCGTTTTTGCCGTCGACGAATGGCGCGCCGCCGCTTCGAAATCGCCCCGAGTTTTCGCGGAATTCGTTTGAATCGAAAAGATAATTCCCGCGATTCCGATCGGCGTGCAGCAGAAAAGCGACGATAAAACGTTCCAAATTAAATAATCGGGAACATCGGCGGAGTCGAGCCAACCGCTCGGCGCGTAAGGATCGGACGCGGACGACGAGGCGTAAGGGTTAGCCGACTTGTTGTAAGCGTCGGAAGCGTCGGACGTTTCGAACGACGAAGCGCCGAGCGGCGACTCCAGTCCCGACGAAGCGTTCGAGCGAACCGCGACGCCGCAAAGCGAACAAAAACGCGCGTTGGCGGGGAGAGGATTTCCGCATTTCGGGCAAAACATAACGAACCTCGCGCGGTAAAATAGGGGAAATGGGGGAGCGGGGGCGTCGTAAAGCGCGAAGCGACGCGTTTCCAACGCCGACTTCTATTGTACTCGACGCGGCGGAAAAAACAAGTCGGGGAAACATAAGGAGGAAAAACGCCGATTACGCGGCGCGTTAAACGAGAATAGAGAAAATAGGCGAGATCGGTAAGATTAGTAAGCGGTCGGCGGACGTAAAAAGTCGAACGCCGGGAGCGGAACGTTGCGCAGAATGGTAAAGACGAGAACGACGCCGCAAACGACGACGGCGAGACGATAATAAAAGGCGCGAAATCGCGGACGACGAAGAACGAGAAGAGCCGGAAGCGCGAAAAGAACGGCGACCGAGAACGGATTATAACGGAGCGCGGCGAGGAAATCGCCTCCGAACAACGCTCGCAGGGCCCGCGTCGAACCGCAGCCGGGGCAGTAAATTCCGGTCGCTTTGCGGAAAATGCAAGGCGGCGGGAAAGTCGTCAAAACGCTCGGATCGCGCCAAACGGCGACGACGAGAAGCGCGAACATAACGACGACGCTTAAAATAAGGAGACAAGAGAAGGAAAAACGCGGAGACGACATAAAACTCCTCGACGCTCCTCGAACGGTCGAATGGAAACCGCGTTGAAGTCGCTTTTGAGAAACGACGCAAGAAAAGCTCCGCCCGACGTTAAAAACGGCTCGAAAAACAAGCGACTTTTAACGTTAGGCGAAGCGTTCAAATCGCGCGTCGAAATTTGACGAACGAGGAAACGCGCGCCGCTTCGTCGGGGAACGTCGCGGCGCGAAGTCGTTCGATTTCGACGGTTAGCGAATTCAGCCGACGAGGCCGTGCATCGTGGAGACGAGGTCGCGGACGGCTTGGACGCTGTTCGCGAAGAGGCCTTTTTCTTCGTCGGTCATTTGGAGTTCGACGATCTTCTTGACGCCGCCGTCGCCGAGGACGACCGGAACGCCGACGTAGTAGCCGTCGACGCCGTAAGCGCCGTCGCAGTACGCCGCGACCGCGACGACGCGGTTTTGGTCGCGAACGATCGCTTCGACCATGCTGGCCGTCGCGGCGGCCGGAGCGTAGAACGCGCTGCCGGTGCCGAGGAGTTTGACGATTTCGCCGCCGCCGGTGCGGGCGCGGTCGACGATTTCCGCCATACGTTCGGCCGAGATGAGTTGGGTAACAGGAATGCCGTTGACCGACGCGCAGCTGGCGAGCGGAACCATCGTGTCGCCGTGACCGCCGAGGAGCATCGCGTTGACGTCTTCGACCGCGACGTTAAGTTCCATCGCGATGAAAGCGCAGAAACGCGCGGCGTCGAGAACGCCCGCTTGACCGATGACGCGTTCCGGCGGGAACTTCGTCACTTCGAGCATGCGTTGGGTCATCGCGTCGAGCGGGTTGCTGACGACGATAACGACCGCGTTCGGGCTCGTTTTCGCGATTTGTTCGGCGACGGAGGAGACGATCTTCGCGTTGGTGGCGAGGAGGTCGTCGCGGCTCATGCCCGGTTTGCGCGGGATACCGGCGGTAACGACGACGACGTCGCTGTTCGCGGTGTCGGCGTAATCGTTCGTGCCGGTGATGTTGGCGTTGTAGCCGAGAAGCGGGGAGGCTTCGAACAGGTCGAGAGCTTTACCTTTCGGCATATCGCCGGCTTGCGGGATGTCCAAAAGGACGACGTCGCCCAAGTTGGCCATAGCGCAGTATTGCGCGGTGGTGGCGCCGACGTTGCCCGCTCCGATGACGCTGATCTTCGCTCGTCTCATGTCTTTTATTCTCCGTTTAGCGTTATTTTT
>JAFSDX010000101.1 GCA_017436025.1 Thermoguttaceae bacterium | reverse complement strand
GCAGATGTCGATGTTGTGAATCAACGCGTCGACGATGAAACCGCCGCTCGTCCAGTCGAAGCAGAAAATGTTCGCGATTTCGTTTTGGAGCGCGGTGCGGGATTCTTGCCAGTTCAGGTTGTGCGGGCCTTGGAGGCGATAAACCCAAGTGTTGAGGACTTCGCCGAGCTTGCCTTCTTGAATCGCTTCGACGGTTTGACGGGTGCGGTCGTAGTGGCGGTTGTTCAAACCGACGCCGACTTGAATCCCCTTTTGTTTCGCGACTTCGTTCGCGGCGAGAATGCGTTTGAGGCCCGGAATGTCGACGCCGAGCGGTTTTTCGGCGAAGACGTTGATTTTTTCCTTTTTGTTGACCGCGTATTCGAACGTGATCGGACGGAAGCCTTGCGGGGTCGTCAGAAGGACGACGTCGCCGTCGCGCAACGTGTCGATCGCGGCTTTGTAACCGTCGAGGTCGTAGAACGTGCGTTCTTCCGGAACGTCGACGCGGTCTTCGCCGTGCGTTTCTTTAACGCTGGCGACGGCGTTGAAAGCGCGTTCTTTGAACGCGTCGGCGACGGCCCAAAGTTTCGTGTTCGGGTCGGCGTTCAACGCTTGACGGACGGCGCCGTTGCCGCGACCGCCGCAACCGATCCAAGCGATGCGAATCGTGTTGTCTTCGCCGGCGTGAACGCGCGGAGCCGAAACGGCGGGCATCGTCGCGGCGACGGTCGCCAAACCGGACGTTTTCAGGAAAGAACGACGCGAAAAAGTACTCATAAAACGCTCCTCGAACGTCGCCGACAAACGCCGCGACGCGCAAAAATAAAATTCGGAAGCCGACGCGCTTCACAGAAATAAAAAAAATGCGAAAACCGTCGACAAATACGGAACATTCTTATTGTACAAGCATAACGCGAAAATTGCAAGGAGAATCGCCGGATTTTTCCCATTTTTTTTCGAATTTATCGTTTTTTTCGTCAAAAATCGCCGTTTTCGCTTGTCGGCGGGCGTTTTCCAGACGTTTCAGTCATTATTATCCGCAAAACCGTCAAAACCGGCCGTCCAACGCAAGAAAAACGTCGAATCCCTCCGAAACGCTTGACGCGCCGGTTTCGCTTTTATATAATGAAATCGTCGACGCCGAAACGCGCCGTCGACTTGCGATTTTTCCCCAATTTTCCCCTTATATATTAATAACGTCGCGACTGTTTTTCGCCCTTAATAATTAATACGTCTTTTTGCGTTTCGACGCTCGAAAGGAGCCGCCGTGTCCGCCGACCGTTTTTCCCTTCCTTCCCGCGCTTCCGCCGACCGTTCGCCGACTCGCCGCGACGTTCTGAAATCGGGCGCCGCGCTCGCCGCCGCGTCCGTCGCCGCTCCGCTGGGCGTTCCCGGGCTCGGTCTCTTCTCGAACGCCTTCGCCGCGACGTCGAAACGCTCGACGCTCCCGACGCCGCGACACGACAAACTGCCCCGTTGGCGCGGTTTCAACCTTCTCGAAAAGTTTATGTCTTACGACAATAAACCGTTTCGCGAAGACGATTTCCGCAACGTCGCCGACCTCGGCTTCAACTTCGTTCGGCTCCCGATGGACTACCGTTGCTGGATCGTCGACGGCGACCGGAAACGCTTTAACGAAAAGACGCTCGCCGAGATCGACAAAGCGGTCGAGTACGGCGACAAATACGGCGTTCACGTCTGTATGAACTTTCACCGCGCGCCCGGTTACACCGTCGCCAACCCGCCGGAAAAGCCGTCCGTTTGGGAGGACGCCGAGACGCTCGCCGTTTGCGCCGAACATTGGCGGGTCTTCGCGAAACGGTACGCGGGCTTCCCGAACGAACTCGTCAGCTTCAACCTCTTCAACGAACCGGCGGGCTGTTCCGACGAAGCGTTTATGAAGGTCGTTTCGACCGTCGTCGACGCGATTCGCTCCGAAGACGCCGACCGGCTGATCTCCTGCGACGGGCTCGGATATGGGACGCGCCCTTACCTTCCGCTTGCGAAGCTCCGCGTCGCGCAGGCGACTCGCGGTTATACGCCGATGGAAGTTTCGCACTGCGGGGCAAGCTGGGTAAATTACAAAGACTTTCCGGCCCCGCGTTGGCCCGCCGTTTCGCATAACGCGCTCCTTCCGCAACCGAATAAGGGCGAACTTTCCGCCGCCGTTCGTCGACCTTGGACGCTCGACGGCCCCTTCCCGAACGACGCGACGCTCCGTTTGCGCGTCGGGACGGTCTCGGTCGCGGCGGAAATCGTCGTCGAAGCGGACGGACGCGAGATTTTCCGGCGTCGCTTCGTTCCCAAGGGCGGCAAGGGCGAGTGGAAAGAAGCCGTTTTCGTTCAAGCGTATAACGTTTATCACAACGTGTACGATCTCGATTTAACGGTCAAAATTCCGAACGGCGCGAAACGGCTGACGGTCGCGAACGTCGACGGCGACTGGGCGACCGTTACCGAGTTGGCGATTTCCGCTCCGAACGTCGCCGAAGTCGTTTCCGAAGGGGGGCCGGACTGGAACGCGAAAGAGCCGACGGCGTTCCAATATTCGCTCGAAAACGGGAACGCGTCGCTGACCGGCGGCGTCGTGAAAGACCGCGCTTGGCTGAAAAAGACCTGCGTCGAACCTTGGCAAGATGCGGAGAAACACGGGATCGGGGTGATGGTCGGCGAGTTTGGCGCGTTTAACAAAACGCCGATCGACGTCGTTCGCCGCTGGCTGGAAGATATGCTGATCAACTGGCGCGAAGCCGGTTGGGGTTGGGCGCTTTGGAACTTCCGCGGATCGTTCGGGATCGCCGACAGCGGTCGCGCCGACGTCGATTACGAAGATTGGCGCGGGCTCAAACTCGACCGCGAGACGCTTAAACTTTTGCAAAAGTATTGATTTTAGCGGTCGCGCAAACGGGGCGAGCGGCGAAACGTCGGCGTCATAAGCGCTTTGGGCGTTTTGCGCAAAACGTCGCGTCCCGTCTCGACGACAAAAAAGAACGCCGCTCGTCGACGCAGCGACAAACGGCGTTAAAATAGCGGGTTTGCGTAAACCGCGACGGTTAAATCGTCGTCAAAACGCGAACTTCGTTTTGAAGTAAAGCGCGGCGTCCGGGTCGTAATCGGCGCGCCAATACCGTCCTTCGAGACTCTCGACGTCGAAGTCGCGGGAGAACGTCGTCCCGAGTTCCGCCGCCCAACGGAGTCCGGTCTCCGCCTTTTTCTCGACGCCGAGCGACAGCCGAACGTCGCTCCGTTCGAGTCGGGCGTCGGTTCCCCAATCGGTTTCGAAAACGGCGTCGTTCGCGTCGAACGCAAACCCGAGATACCCCCAATACGTCGCGTCGGAGCGGCTCCAACGTTCGATTTTGCGCGAAACCTTCGGCGCCGGGAACATCAGGTCGACGACCCAAAGGTCGTTCGGCTTCCAAGTCGCGCCGATAATCGGGAAAATATCGTAATCGCCGGAGTTAGCATAAGCTAAACCAAACGCCCATTTCAGCCGCTCCGAGTACGTCCAAAGCCCGACGCCGGAGCCGAAAACGTTCAAGCCTTTCGAGTTGGTCGACTTCCCGTCGCTGTTCCAATTAAGCCCAAGCGCGACGTCAAACGTCCAACGTTCCGATTTTGGAATAACGTAATGAAACGTCGCGCCGGTCGAGATAATCCCGAGCGAATCGGAGCCGACCGCCCAATCGGGAACGTCGTATTGCCGCCAACGGACGCTCGGGGTCGCCAAAATGAAACGCCCCGCTTTGGGCGACGGGAAGCCGAACGTCGCGTTCGCGCCGAGCCCGACGAAGCCGAAATCGCCCGAAACGAGGTCGAAATCGACGTTGGCGCCGCGGTACATACGCCCGAGATTCGCGGTCGCCGACGAAATATTGGCGGCGAACCCCGGT
>JAFSDX010000100.1 GCA_017436025.1 Thermoguttaceae bacterium | reverse complement strand
GCGCCGTGCGTCGCGGTATTTTCGGCAAGCGTTCCACCGTTGAAGGCGATCTCGCCCGACGCCGCGACGCGGAGGCCGCCGCCGTAACCGGTCGCCTTGTTTTCGGAAACCGTCGCGTCGTTGAAAGTCGCGACGCCGCCGGAACCGACGTTGACGCCGCCTCCGGCCTTCGCCTCGTTCTTGTCAATCGAGCCGCCGTTGAAGCTCGCGGTTCCGAGAACGTAAGCGCCGCCGCCATAACTATTAAACGCTTTGTTTCCAGAAAGCGCGACATTATCCAGCGTCGCTTCGCTAAGTTCGGTAACGTAAAGCCCGCCGCCCATACCGTCAGTCGTTTCGTTCCCGGAAATTTCAACGCCGTCGAACGTCGCCTTAGCGTTGAGCCAAACGCCGCCGCCGTTACTTCCGGAAGTATTAGCGTAGATTTTAGAAACAACGGTTTCGGAAGAGACGACTTTCACAGTTCCCGAGGCCGCGACGCGAAGACCGCCGCCATTTCGCTCCGCTTCGTTCGCGTAAATCGAAACGCCTTCAAAAGTTACGTCGCCAGCGAAATCGACGTTCACCCCGGCGCCATACAAAGCCGTATTGTTGTAAACAGCTCCGTTGCTAAAAGTCGCCGTTCCGTTAAGGTGCGCGCCGCCGCCATATCGAGCGGTATTATTGTAAATCGTTACTTCTTCGAAAGTCGCAAAACCTTCCTTCGCAAAGAAGAGACCGCCGCCCCAGCTATAGGTTTCGTTGTCGAAGACTTCGACATTTTTCAAGCTGGTAACCGTAACCGTATTTTCCGTAACGAGTTCCGGATCAAGCTCGACGTGCGAATAAATCCCGCCGCCTCCTTTGCCCGAATAATTGCCTTTAACGACGCAGTTTTCGATCGTCGCGTTGCCGCCCAGATAAATAGCGCCGCCGCGCCCGGTAACATTTTCGCCGTTTTCGTCTAACGCGCCCTCGACCACCTCGGCGTATCCGCCGGTAAAGGTCAGATTCTTGAACGAAACGACGCCGTCGTAAATCGTGAATTTCGGAACGAAAATAATACGGCTCAAATTTTGCGCGTCGAGCGTAACGACTCCGCCGGCGACAATTTCGCCGTTCGCGCTCGCAACGCCGCCGTCGATCGTCAACGCTTTGTCGATCGTCAAGTGTTCGCCGTTAAGTTTAACATGCGTCACGCCGTCGGCGAACGTAATCGTATCGCCCGCTTTCGCGTATTGAATCGCTTCGCGGAGCGAGATTTCGCCGTCCGTCGCGTCGACGACGTCGTCCGCAAGCGTAACGGTCGTCGAATGGGCTTCCGATTCCCAAGCGGCGGTCGCCCAGGCCGAAACGGCGGAAATCGTCTTTTCGGCGCGAACGCGGAAAATATACGACGTTTCCGCGTCGACGTTCAACGTTAAGGACGGATTCGCCGCCAACGCCTCGCCGGCAAACGTCCAAGTCGAGCCGCCGTCGGTCGAAACTTCAACGCGGAAAGCGCGCGTGTTCGCGTTGGAATCCGCCCAAGACAGAACGACCGTTCCCGCTTCCGAATCGTAAGCGCTAAACGCAAGCTCCGTCGGCGCCGCCAACGCGTAATACGGCGTCGAACCGTACTCGACGCCGCCAAGGTCGAGCGCGCCGCCCTCGTTCACGCGATAGTTGTTTTGATAGTCGCGCAGGACGTTTTCGGCGCCGGCGTATTGGACGGCAAGATCAAGGTCCCCCGCGTCGATCGCTTGGTTGTCGGGATTGTCCGCCAGCGTAATATCGTGGTTTTCCAAATCGGTAAAGAGTTGAATATCCGAATCGTAAAGAATATTCGTATCCGCGCCGTCGGCGTTGTCCCACTCCGTAAAAGTCGTCAACGAGTTGTACCCGTTCACCGTCGTCGCGACGGAGCTCGACTCCACCACGTGAATATCGCTTTCGACGACGTTCCCCAACCAATTCGAGGACTCGTTCTCGACGACGATCGTATTGACCAGCGTCAAGTCGGAAGGAAGACCGGCGTCGGAGTTGACGTAAATCCCGCCGCCGCTCCGAGCGCCGTTGTCCGCGACCGTGCAGTTCACCAGCGTAACGTTCGCGCCGTCGATATTAATACCGCCGCCTTCGTAAGTTCCGGTTCGCGTGAAGATGTTGACGTTCGCGTGCGAGCCGTTGTCGACGACGACGTCGTTAACCATCAAGACGTTCGCTTCGCTCGAGAAGAAGAGCCCGCCGCCAAACCAAGCGTCGTTGTGAGCGTAGGTCGTGTTGTAGGAATTGTACGTTCCGCCGTCGACCGCGACGCCGCCCCCCCCGCCGGAGGTACTGCCGTTCGACGCGTCGATTTGGTTCTTTCTAATGAAACTATCGCGCACCGTCGCGGTTCCGTTGTTCACCCAGACGCCGCCGCCGTTGTCCGTGCCGCCGTCGCAATTTTGAACGATCGTATTCGAAAGGGTCAGCGTCCCGGCGACCGCGATCCCGCCGCCCCCGTGTTGCGCGTGCGAATTTTCAACGACGCACCCTTCGAGCGTCAACGAACCGCCCGCCAAGACGTGGTACGCGCCGCCGTGATACTCGTCCGTCGACCCGACGAGCGACGCGCCGGAAACGGTAACGCCGATCATCGTAAGATTTCCGCCGTCCTTAATTTCGAACGCGCGGCTCGACGTTCCCGTCGCTTCCCCGACGTCGATCGCAACGCCGGTCGCTTCTTGGTCGTGGACGTTATTTTCGAGCTTTTCAAAATGGAAGAACTCGAGCGCGTCGACCGTAACGGTTTTCGCAACGTCGATTTGGCCCTGAGTCAAGCTTAACTCGATTTGCCCGGTCGTTTCGTTATAGAGCGCCGCGTCGAATTTAATCGTATCGCCGTTTTGCGCCGCCGCAAACGCTTCGCGGAGCGAAAGATATTCGTCGTTCGCGTCGACGACGTCGTTCGCCGTCGTAACAAGGAGCGTTTTCAACTCGATCGTTTCCGTTTCGGCGAGCGTCGAAGCCATTTCGGCGGCGACGGCGGCGTCCGCTTGCGCGGCGTTATCCCAAGTCGTCGCCGACAAGAGTTCGCGGTTTTCGAGTTGTTCGAGTCGCAGCGTTCTTTTTTTCAGGACGTTCAATTTCATCGTGCTTTTCCTTTTCACAACCGTTGTACTCGTCTTTGAGCATGGAGAAATCGCCTAAACCGACTTCGTCGGGAGACGTCTCCTCGTTATCAGCTTAAACACATTTTTTCAACAATTT
Source organism: Thermoguttaceae bacterium (assembly GCA_017436025.1). Lineage (GTDB taxonomy): Bacteria > Planctomycetota > Planctomycetia > Pirellulales > Thermoguttaceae > RUG369. The sequence goes on along the minus strand of JAFSDX010000100.1, from coordinate 134 downwards.
ACATCGACAGACGGGAACGCGATTTTAGCGTCGACCGATGTAATTTTTATAATTATAATCGTATTAGTCGACATTTTCAATATGAAAGTTCTCTCATATTGAAATTTTCCCCAAATTTATAATTAGCCGCATTT
>JAFSDX010000099.1 GCA_017436025.1 Thermoguttaceae bacterium | reverse complement strand
TCCGCCCCGCCCGTTGAGCCGGTCAAATTTCGCGCCTCCGCCGATTCCGAACGCGACATCGACGACGACCTTCGCCTCCGCCCCGCCCGTTGAGCCGGTCAAATTTCGCGCCTCCGCCGATCCCGAACGCGACGACGTTCGCCTCCGCCGGTCGTTCTCCAACGCCCCGACTTCGCCCCGCCCGTCTCCCCGACGGCAAGAAACAAAAAAGCCGCGAAACCTTTCGATCTCGCGGCTTTTAAGCGACGTCGACGGGACTCGAACCCGCAACCACCGGATCGACAGTCCGGGACTCTAACCAATTGAGCTACGACGCCTAACGCAACGTCTCAATCAACGTTACATCGTTTATTCTACTCGAAATTCGCGTTTGCGCAAGGGGCGTTTTACAAAAAATTCCAAAATTCTTCAAACTTCCGTCAAAGCTAGCCCGCCGCCCTTTCTAGTTACCCTATTTTTCCTATTTTAGCGTTTAACGCCAAATCAACGACTTAAAATAAAGGCGTTTTTCCGATTTTAACGGCAATTCCCCTTCCCTTGCCTCCGTCTTTTCGGTACGATGTCGACGAAAAAGGCGTCTTCCGGTCGGCGCGCGCCGTTTCCGCTTGTTCCTAATTTCTCGCGATTCGGCAGCCCCGCCCCCCCCATTCCCCCCATTCCCCTCATTTTCGCCAATGTCCTCCGAAAACGAACGCGTCGAACAGGCGACGCCGAAGAAGAAACTCGACGCTCGCAAAAAAGGGAACGTCGCCAAGAGTCAAGACGCGGTCGCCGCGGCCGCGTTGACCGCCGCCGTCCTTTTCCTCGCCGCGACGGCTCGCTCCAAGTCGACTTTTTTGCTCGATTTTTGGTCGGCGACCTTTTCGCGCCCCTTCGCCCTTTCGACCGACGCGGCGACGCTAACGGCGCAATTTAGCGAAACTATTTTCTTTTTTTTACGCCAATTTGCAATTTTCGGCGCCGTCGTCGTTTTTTGCGCCGTCGCGGCGAACCTTTTGCAGAGCGGTTTTCTCTTCCTTCCGAACAAACTCGCCCCCGATTTTAACCGTTTGAACCCGATCAAAGGTTTCCAACGCCTTTTTTCCGGGGAGTCGCTCGTCCAAATAGTCTTCGGAATCGTTAAAATCGTTTGCGTCGTCGCGCTCGTCGGTTGGGCGTTTTGGCGCGACCGCGAGACGTTGGCGAACGTCGGCGCCGCTTCGGTCGCGGGAATCGCGGCGTTTTTTTTCGAGTTTCTCGTTCGACTCGCGCTCCAACTTTGCGCCGCGCTCGTCCTTTTCGCGGTCGGCGATTACGCTTGGCGCCGCTTCCGTTGGGAACGCGAACTCCGAATGACGCGACAAGAACTGCAAGAAGAGATGCGCGAAGAAATCGGCGATCCGCAAATCAAAGGGAAACGCCGGCAAATTCAGCGCGACCGTCGCGAATCGCCGCAACGTTAAAATCGCCGCGACCGACAAACTTCCAACGCGTCCCCGCGACCGCGCGCCGTCGAGCGTTTTCCGCTCGTCGCCTTTTTCGCCGATTTTGTCAATATATATTAATAAGGGCAAAAACGGCGCCCCGCGTTCAATCTTCCAACGGCGAACGTTCGACGACGACGCTCCGGACGGTTCCGTCGGCGACCCGCGTTTCCAACGTTTCGCCGATCTCCGCGTCGGCGACGCTCCGCAAGAGCCGCCCGTCCCGCGCTCGTTTCGTCAACGAGTATCCGCGTCCTAAGACCGCCAACGGACTGAGCGCGTCCAACTTCGCCGCGACCTCCGCCGTCCGCGACTCCGCTTTTTTCAGCGCCGTTTCGACGCCCGCCGTCAACCGCCGTTCAAAGTCGAGCGCCCGTTGACGCCGTTTCTCCGTCAAGACCTCCGCCGGAGCGACGAACGCCCGCGCCGCCGAAATCCGCTTGAGCCGCTCGCCCGCCGTCTCGATTCGCCGCTCGACGCCGCGCCGGAGCCGAACGCTCCAATCGTCCAACGCTCGAACGAACGCCTCGTCTTCCGGAACCAACCGCGCGGCGGCGTCGCTCGGGGTCAGCGCGTGCAGGTCGGCGGCCAAATCGCTCAACGAAACGTCGATCTCGTGTCCGATTCCGGTCGCGACCGGCAACCGCGACGCGGCGATCGCCCGGACGACCGACTCCTCGTTGAACGTCCAAAGGTCTTCGACGCTTCCTCCGCCCCGCACCAACGCGATCGCGTCGAGGCGCAGTTCGTCCCGCAAATCGTTCAGGAGCGTCAGCGCTCGAACGACGTCCCGCGCGGCGCCGTCGCCTTGCACCTTCGTCGGCGCGACGACGACGTCGACCCGTTTCGTCCGGCGCCCTAAAACGTTCAAAAAGTCGCGAATCGCCGCCCCGGTCGCGCTCGTCGCCAACCCGATGCGGCGGATGATTTTCGGCGGTCGCTTCTTCCGTTCCGGCGCGAAGAGCCCTTCGCGAGCCAATTTCTCCTGCAACTGTTGGAACGCCAACTCGAGCGCGCCGACGCCCATCGGTTCGACGCTCGTCGCGACCAGCTGATACTTCCCGTGCGGCGGGTAAACTTCGAGGCGCCCCCGACAAACGACCTGCATTCCGTTGCGCAAATCGAATTTCAGTTTCGCCGTCGTCGACTTCCAAATCGCCGCCGAGAGTTGCGCCGTTTCGTCCTTCAAGGTGAAATACGCGTGTCCGCTCTTCGGTTGCGAGAGGTTCGAGATTTCGCCGACGACGCAAACGTCGAAAAAGATTTCCTCGACGACCGATTTTAACAGCCGCGTCAGTTCGCCGACCGACAACGTCGGAGGCCCGCCCGGTTCGCCCGCCGCGACGTCGCCGTTCTTCGCGCCGGTCGCCGACGTCGAAAACGCCGCCGCGCCGCCTAAATCGCCGTTGTCCCAATCGAACGAAGCCAACTTTTCGTCTCCTTAATAAAATTTCGCGACGCCGATTTTTATCGAGTCGCAATCAACGTTTCAACGCCGTTAAACAAGAAACGCGACGGTTTTCTTCGCCGCCGCGCTTCGTTCGACGTTTTTTCGCCGATTTTGCCAATATTAATTAATACGTCGTCGACGCGTCGCCTTTTCGACGCGCCGCAACGCCCGTTACTCCGCCGCTTTTTCGACGTTTTTCCCGGCGACGACGGTCAATTTGAGCCGTTCTTTCGCCGGTTTCGCGTCCGGGCGGTTCATATCGACGACTTCCGTTTCGAGCAGGTACGTTCCCGGCGCCAAGTCTTTCGGCAACGGCGCGGAGACGTTCAAGACGACGTCGCGGAGCTTCGTTTCGGACAAATTCGAGCAACGTTGCGTTTCGACCGGCGTCAGTTCGGAGCCGTCGGCGTTCAGGATGCGCCAACGACATTCGACGTCGATAAGCCGCCCTTCCTCCGTTTCGCGACAGGAGACGTATTCCAACTCGGCGTATGCGAAGACGGTTTCGCCCGGTTGGAACGCTTCGGCGCGCTCTTCGTAAAGTCCGAAACAAGCGGGCGCGACGACGAGCGCCGACTTGCGAATCTGCAAATCGCAAAGTCCGGAAAGGGAGTCGAGCCCGGCGCGCAACCGTTCGGCGACGAAGGTCGGGTCGATTTCTTCCAACCGACTTTGCAGGAGCGTTTCGAGTTCGCCCCGCTCGGTCTCCCAAAAGAGTTTCAACGGGTCGGCGTCGTCTTGAATTTCTTGAATCGACCGGTCGTATTCGTCGACGGCGAGGTAAAGGAGGCGCAACCGCGCGTCGAGTCGACGAACGTCTTCTCCGGCGGCGTTTTTCGCGTCGCGTTCGGCGACGAGCGTTCGAATCGCGGACTTAATTTGCTCGACCCAAGCGATTTCGTCCCCGGAGAGCGGTTTCGCGACGGCGGCGTCTTTGCGCTCGTCGGCGGCGTTTTGAATCGCCTCTCCGGCCCCGAGTCCCGGCGCGGCGAGCGCAAAATTCGGTCCCGCGACGCCGTTTTCTTCTCCGGTCGCGTTCTCGGTTTCGACGGCGACCAACGCTTGCGGCGCCTCGACGTCGAGCGTTTCCGCGGCGACGGGCGTTAAAGATTGCGCCGTTTCGCCGGCTTTCGCAACCGGAACTGGAACGACGACGCCGGAAACCGGCAAAGTTTCGGCGACTTCCCCAACTTCCGCGACCGAACTCGGAGCGACCGGCAAAATCTCCGCGACTTCCCCAACTTCCGCGACCGGAGACGGCGCGACCGGCAAAGTTTCGGCGATTCCCCCAACTTCCGCGACCGGACTCGGAGCGACCGGCAAAGTTTCGGCGACTTCCCCAACTTCCGCGACCGAACTCGGAGCGACCGGCAAAGTCTCCGCAACTTCCCCAACTTCCGCGACCGAACTCGGAGCGACCGGCAAAGTCTCAGCGACTTCCCCAACTTCCGCGACCGGACTCGGAGCGACCGGCAAAGTCTCGGCAACTCCCCCAACTTCCGCAACCGTCAAACGGTTGGCAAGCGCGGCGTCCAAATCGACGCGCGGCTCTCCGGAAATCAGTTCGAGCGTTTCGACTTTCGCTTCGTTCGGCGTCGCGTTCGGAACGCTCGCCGCGCTTTCGGACGCGAGCGTCGCAACGGTCGCCGCCTCCGTCGAAGGTTGCGTCGCCCCCTTTTCAAGACGAGAATCAAACCAATCGAAATTTGTTTCGCCGAGTTGAGCCGCAAAATCGGAAGACGTTTTCACATTCGACGGCGCGCTCTCGTTTTTCGACGGCGCGGACGGCGCGTAAGCCGTCAAAGTCGCCGCGTTTTGCGCAGTCGCGCCATTTTCGCCAACTCTCGCTCCTTCGCCAACCTCCGCGGTCGATTCGTTCGACGACGCGGTCGCGACCGGCGCCAAAGCGTCGTTTTGAACCGGAATCGGCGTTTGATTCGCAACGTAAGCCGTTAAAGTCGCCGCGTCTTGCCCCAACGACGCGCTTTGCTTGTTCGCCGTCGCTATTTCGGCGACGTCGACCGCGAACGCGGAAGACGGAACGTCGGCAAGAACGCTCGCGGTCGGCGCCGAGGCGCTCGAATACGCCGTTAAAGTTTCGTCGCTTTGCGTCGGTTCGGAAATCGCGTTCAAAAGCGTTTCGTCGCCGGCCTCCCAACCGAAAAACCCGTCGCAACGCGCCGTTAAAGTCCGAAAATCCGTTCTATTTTTACGCGAAGCGTTCGTATATCCGACCGGAGCGACCGCCCCTTTCGCCGTCGCGCTCTTCACATTCGCGGCGATCGCGATCGGACGCGTTTTTCCCCAACCGGTTTCCGACGACTTGGAAGGGACGGCGCCGCTCGTCGCCGTTCCCGACGCTCGGCGGTTTTGCGCTTCGGCGACCAATTGGCGACCGGAAATCCGGGCGACGCTTCCTTGCCGTCCCGCCGACGACCGCGACGCGACGGCGGCAGGTTCGGTTCGAGCGGTTTGCGGCAAGTTCGTCGTCCGCGCTCTCTTTTTAGCTTCCGTCGACTTTGCGGAGGTTAAGGGTTCTCCGGGCGTTTGAGCCGCAAGAATCGGCGACCGATATTGTTCGCAGGTTTGAAAACCGGGCATAAACCGCGATTCGTCGTATTGCAAAACGGGATCGACGGGAAATTTTTCGCGTTGGCGCCGTTTCGAAGGCGGAAAAACGTTCGTTAATCCGCGTCCCAACGAAAAAGCGCTCTCGGACGGGCGCGCCGTTTTTTTCGGATCGCCGGACTTCGCGAAACCTCCCGAACCTCTCAAATCCCCTGAATTTCCCAATTTTCCCAAATCAGCCGAATTGCGCGAACGAACGGGCAAATCGGCGTTTCTCGGGTCGTCCGAGCGGCGCGGCTCTTTTTTCGGACGCGAAAAAAGTCCTTTGACGCGTTCGCTAAAACTCTTCGGAGCGTCGTTTTCCTCGAACGCCGCCGACTCGGAAACCGGCTTGCGAACCGCGACGCGACGCTCCGCGCCTTCGCGCTCTTCGTCGAACGCGGCGGAACGCAAAATCGGGCGACTCGCCGCCGGATCGTTTTCCTCGTCTTGCCTTGTTCCGCCTTTTTGCCCGTCTTCGCCAACTTCGCCGTTCCGCGTCGTTTGCCCGGTTTCGCGAGCGGCTTGTTCCCAATCGCGAACGACGGTTTCGTCGTCGAGCGCGTATTCGCCCCGGCCTTGCCGAAAACGCTCGTCGTCGGCGCCTAAAAACGATTGACAACCGGAAACGCCGACGCAGACGCCGCAAGTTAACGCCAACGCAACCGTCGAGCGGCAAAACGCTCGCGAAAGTTCGGTCGAGCGCGTCGCGTTTGTTCGGACGGCGTCTCGGTTGCGACGCCGTTTCGCCGCGTTTTTCTCGTTCGTTCGTTCGTTTTTCGCAGTTCGTTTCATTGGAAAATTCGCCTTTTTCGTTATTTTCCGCATTTTCAAAGCGGTTTACCGTCGCCAACTTGCGCCGTTTACGCCGATTATATCAATTACGCCAATTTTACGCCGTCGTCGAGTCGTTGTTACTTCTTCGCCGCGAGCGCGTCGAGCCATTCGCAAGTGCGACGCAACCCTTCTTCAAGCGAAATCGGGGCGTATCCGAGTTCGTTTTTCGCTTTTTCGCACGAATACGTCCAATCGACGCAAAAAGTTCGCACCCAACCGGGAGTGATGCGAGGATAAGCGCCGGTCAAAAGCGCCCAAGCCTTCTGCGCGTTCGCGAAAAGCAACGGGAAAAACTTATACAACGGCAGTTTGAAGTGTCGGCGCCCGTCGACTTTATCGATTAAACGGAAAAGTTCGAGGAGCGAAGCGTTGTCGCCGCCCAAAATATAACGTTCGCCAATTCGGCCCTTCTCCAACGCCAACATATGTCCGCGCGCCACGTCGTCGACGTAACCGTAATTTCCGATATTTTTCCCCCAATTCAACAGGAACGGCGCGGTTCCTCGGCGATAGTCGCGAATCAGCGCCGCCATCGCGTTTCCTTCGGAAAGTTGACCGGGCCCGTACACCCGCGTCGGATTGACGATCGTCAACGGGAGACCTTTTTTAACCCATTGAAGCGCTTCGGCCTCCGCGACGCTCTTCGACTCTTCGTATTCGGTGTAATATTTGTCGGTGATACGCGGCATATTTTCGTCGCCGGTCTCCCCTTTGCGCGTCGGGCCGAACGTTACGATCGTCGACGTCCAGACGATTTTTTCGAGTTCCAGTTTCTTCGCGGCGATAAAAACGTTGCGCATTCCGTCGACGTTAATCCGGTGAAAGACCTGAGGGTCGCGAGCGAAGTTGCGAGCGTATCCGGCGAGCGAAATCGCGTATCGGCACCCGTCCATTGCGCGCGTCAGCGAGTCGACGTCGTTAATGTCGCCGGCGACGTACTCGAAATTCGGGTGATTCCAAAGCGCGTCGAGCGAGTCTTCCGCTCCGGGGGGCGCCTTCGGTTTCGAACGGCTCATTCCGCGCACGACGTACCCCGCCTCCAAGAGTTGCCGCGTCAAGCTGGAACCGATAAAACCGGTCGCGCCGGTTACGAAAACTTTCCCAGATTTATCCATTTTTCCTTTTACGCCTGCTTATTAATTTACAACAAATATTCCGGAAAAACGAACGCGTCGTTTACCTGTACGTCGGCGACGCGTCGTTGAACGAAAATTTTTCTGAAAAACGACGTTTTTCACGTCAATTCGCCGGTTCCTCGTCTTGCGCCGATTCCGCGACCGTCGCCGATTCCCCGTCTTCCGCCGGTTCCGCGACCGTCGCAATTTTCCCATCTTACGCCGGTTCCGCGACCGTCGCCGATTCCCCGTCTTCCGCCGGTTCCGCGACCGTCGCCGATTCCCCGTCTTCCGCCGGTTCCGCGACCGTCGCTGATTCCCCGTCTTGCGCCGATTCCGCGACCGTCGCCGATTCCCCGTCTTC
>JAFSDX010000098.1 GCA_017436025.1 Thermoguttaceae bacterium | reverse complement strand
CCGGTCGAAATGCCGTCGAGCCCCGGCGCCGCGTCGAGCCCGAGCGGCATAATCGCGCCCTGCCCGTACATCTTTTCGATTTGGTCGACCGCCGATTTCAGTTCCGGGTTTTGGTCGTACAACGCTTGAATTTTCGAGATTTTTTTCGCGCTTTTCGCGGTCGCGCTTTCCGATTTCGCGCTTCGTTTCGCCATATTTTCGCCTTTATTATTCAATGAGCGCGACGTTAAACGCCGCAAACCGCCGTTAAAAATCGTTTATTCGTTAAATTTTCGCCGCTTTTAGCGAACGCCCGCTTGATTCGCCGACGTTAAAATCGACGCAAGGCGCCAACTTCAACGCGCCGTCCAACCGGCTCGCCGTTGGAACCGTCAGCCCAACGCAGTCCTCGCCGCCCGCCAACGTTAAAACCGACGCGACCGGCAAAGTCGACGCTGTTTCCGCCGTCAAAATTGCTGACGACCGGAAATCGCGTCCGAAAGCATTTCTTTGTTGGCAAACTCGAGCGAGCTTCCGGTCGTAACGCCGCGCGCGAGCCGGGTGATCTTAATCGCGGCGCCGTCCAAACGGTTCGTGATCGCGAGCGCGGTGCCGTCGCCTTCGACGGTCGGGTTCGTCGCCATCACCAACTCCTTAAAGTCGCCCGTTTTTACCCGTTTTACCAACGCGTCAATCGTCAGTTGATCGGAGCCGACCCCGTCGAGCGGCGAAACGCGCCCCAGCAGGACGTGATAAAGTCCGCGATAACAACCGGTTTGCTCCAACGCGATCAAGTCGCGGGGCTGTTCGACGACGCAAAGGATCGAACGGTCGCGGCGTTCGTCGCGGCAAATGTCGCAAACCTCTTCTTCCGACAGGTTGAAACAATGTTTGCAGTACCGGACGTTCTCCTTCATCGAACGAATCGCGTCGGCGAGCGCGAACGCTTCGTCCGGCGTCGTTTTCAGGAGGTGATAAACGATGCGCTCGGCCGATTTTTTCCCAACGCCGGGAAGTTTTTCGAACTCTTTCATCGTTTTCGCGACGGAATCGGTTAATTCGATCATTTTTCGTTCCTTTTTCGGTCGTTTGAAGGAGCGCGCTCTACTTTCCGCCGGTCGCTCCTTCGGCGCCGTTTGTCCTTATTTTACTCCGTCGCGGCGACGTTTCAAGGGTCGGGTAGGACGCCAGGCGTCCCACCTGGGAAAATTTTCGCCGCCCGTTCCGTTTTTTGCGCTTCTTTATCGCCAAACGGTTTTAACGGTTGCAACGATTTTAACGCCGAAACAAGCGCAAAAACGACGCGACGGCGTTAAAACTTAACGGTTGCAACGGTTTTAGCGAAACCTAACCGCGTTCTTCGGCGGCGTTCGTCGACCGCGCGATTTCTCGCAAACCGAACGACAATAAACGCGGTTCGACGACGATCTCCGGTCGCGGAAACGCGAAATCGGGGCCGAAGTTCGCGGCGCAATCGTCGAACAGCGTTCGCAACCGCCGCTCGATCGCTCGCGCGTCCCCGCCGGCGATCAAGAGCGCGAGCCGCGTCGGGTCGGCGCCGCTCTCGACAAGTCGACGCCGCGTTTGCCAATAAAACGCCGAAATCGCGCCGACCAACGAATAAACGACGCCGAGCCGAATCGCTTTCGTCGTTTCGGTCGCCGGGTAATCGAACAAGCGCGCCCCTTCGTTTTCCGGATCGTCGAGCGCCGGGAGGTTCGCCGTTTTCGCTTGCAACGACTCCGCGATCAGCCGCGGCCCCGGCAAAATCGCGCCGCCTCGGAAGACGCCGCGCTCGTCGACCCAATCGATCGTCGCGGCGGTTCCGACGTCGACCGCCAAAAAGGGCCGCCCCGCCCCAAGAAGCCGAACGCCCGCGAACGCCGCGACGGCGCGGTCGATTCCGAGCCGCTCCGGATAGTCGTATTCGACCGGAATCGGAACGTCGGCCAAGCGGAGCGTCGAAAACGCGTCGAGCGGACGCAACCGCCGAACCGCCGCCGCGAGCGCCGACGCCTTGCGGTCGTTGACGCTCGAAACGAGCCAACGCGCCCCGACGACGCCGTCAAACGCCGGCGAACGGAGCCAAGCGTCGACCGTCTCGAACGTTTCCGACGCGTCGACCGACTCCGCTTCCGGGAACGAACCGCCCTCGACGTCGCGCCAAAAACCGATTTTCGTTCGCGTATTTCCGACGTCGACGGCGAAAAAAGGCCGCGTTCGCCCCGGTTCGCCGCGATCGCCTAAAGCGCCCAAAGCGCCCCGCCCTTCCAAACCGTTCAAAGCGTCCCGTCCGCTCAAATTTCGATCAGCTCGTATTCGAGCGAGCCGAGCCCGAGTTTCGCGCCGTATTCGACGACCGAGCGCCAGTTCGTCGTCGGGTGCATCGTGCAGAAGTGGTCGCCGTTCGGCGTCTTCTTCGCGAGCGCGCTGTTCGGGACGATCGGCTGCTTGTTGACCGCTTCGGCGCAAGCCAAGTCGAGCGCGACCGGGTCGAACGACGCGAACATCCCGACGTTCGGAACGACCGGAATATCGTTTTCGGCGTGACAGTCGCAGAACGGCGACACGTCGTTGACCAACGCGATATGGAACGCTTGCCGCCCTTGCAGAACGGCCAACGAGTATTCGCAAATCTTTTTGTTCAAAATTTCAAACGACTCGTCCATCGCCGCTTCGACCGCGTCTTTCGGGCAGCGACCGATGCAACGTCCGCAACCGGCGCACTTGTCGACGTCGATCGACGCTTTGTTCCCGTTCGCGGCGTCGAAGGAAATCGCGTCGTGCGCGCAGGTTTGGGCGCAAACGCGGCAGCCGACGCAGACGCTTTGGTCGACGATCGGTTTCCCGCTCGAGTGCATCTCCATCTTCCCTGCGCGCGAACCGCATCCCATCCCGACGTTCTTCAACGCCCCGCCGGCGCCCGCGCACTCGTGCATCTTGAAGTGCGTCAACGAAACGACGACGTCGGCGTCCATCACCGCGCGCCCGATTTTCGCCTCTTTGACGTATTCGCCGTCGATCGGAACGAGAACTTCGTCGGTTCCTTTGAGGCCGTCCGCGATAACGACGTGACAGCCGGTAACGAACGGGTCGAAGCCGTTGCGATACGCCGTTTCGATATGGTCGAGCGCGTTTTTACGGCTCCCGACGTACAGCGTGTTCGCGTCGGTCAGAAACGGTTTACCGCCGAGTTCCTTCGTGAAGTCGGCGACGACGCGAGCGTAATTCGGACGCATATACGCCAAGTTCCCCATTTCGCCGAAGTGAATTTTCAGCGCGACGAACTTGTCCTTTAAGTCGAGCGAAGCGTATCCGGCGCGTTCGATCAGGCGACGCAACTTTTGAAGAAGCGTTTCGTTCGGGGTCGCGTGAAAGTCCGCAAAATAAACCTTTGATTTTTTCATCGTTTTTCACTTTCTGTTGCGACGCGTCTAAATCGTTGCGTTCGCGCGTCGTCGATTCGCTCGATAGGGGTAAAACGCCGCTCGATTTTTTCGTCGCGCGACGTCGTAACGTCGTTATTAATTATTAATATATAAGGAATATCTAAAGGCGACGGCGCTAAGTTCCGCCCCCTTCCGCGCTTGTTTCGTTTGAACCGCTTTCTCCGGAGTTTTCGCTTTCTCCGGAGTTTTCGGTTGCTCCGGCGGTTTCGGTTGCTCCGGCGGTTTCGGTTGCTCCGGCGGTTTCGGTTGCTCCGGCGGTTTCGGTT
>JAFSDX010000097.1 GCA_017436025.1 Thermoguttaceae bacterium | reverse complement strand
GAACGTCGGCACGACGTACCCGATCAAGGGCCGTCGTTTCTGCGACGCTCGCAGCGCCTGCTCGAACTTCACCGCGGCGCTTCCGCCGAACGCGCCGAGCTGCTGCGGTTCCGGCGGCGGGTCGAAAGACGACTTCACGATCTCGACCCCGTCGAGCAACCACAGCGGCGGCGTCAACGTCGCGATGTGCGACGGTTCGGTTCGCTTCGTTAGCGAAACGGTCGACTGCGGCAACATCACCGAAATTATGGGCGGCGCCGCCAACTCCGACGGTTGCGACTACACCTGGGCCGGCAAATCTTGGCACGGCGTCTGGGGCGCGATGGCGACCCCGGGCAAGGGCGAAACCGAATCGCTCTAATCGCCGTTCGTTAACTTGCGACGTTTAAGTCGTTTTCTCGACCGCCGTCGACGCTTCGGTTTCTCGCTCGAACGTCGGCGGCGGTTTTGCGTTTGGTTCCGAAAAAACGGATAGGTTCCGCCGCGTCCGCTTCTTTTCGCGCAAAAACTCGGAGCGACGCGTTGACAGAATCGCCGTTCTTTTTATAATTGTGCAAACGACTTGTTTTAGCGTCGCGCCGAGTTTACCGACCGTCGCGGTCGACATTCAACGTTCGCTCGGCGCCGCGAAGCGGAGTCCCGTTGACCGTTTCCTTAGCGACCTGTCGTTTGACGCCGCTTCTCAAAGCGCGTCGAGAATTTTATTATTATTTTTCCCGTTGTCCTAAAGGAATCTGAAATGACGTTTTCCGTTTCGAAGTCGCGCCGCGGCTTTACTCTCGTCGAGTTATTGGTCGTCATCGCGATCATCGGTATTTTGATCGGTTTGCTTCTCCCGGCTGTTCAGGCCGCTCGCGAAGCCGCCCGCCGTATGCAATGCACCAACAATATGAAGCAACTCGGGCTCGCCGTCCAAAACTTCCACGACACGCACAACCGCATTCCGAACCAATACCGCGATAAGTTCTGGACGGAAGGCTTTTATCACAGCGCGATCGAAAGCCGCCTCTACCGCTACTCGGCGCAAGCGTTGCTTCTGCCGTACATCGAGCAAACCGCGCTCTTCAACACGATGACCGCCGCGCTCAAAAAAGCGCAACAAACCGGGAACAGCGCGTACTCCTTCAGCCCGACCGACGGGAGCAATATTCCGACCGATATGACCGAAAACCCGGCGACCGCCGCCATCGACGCGTTCCTCTGCCCGTCCGAAGGTCGCGCCGTCGGTTCGAAGGGGCAAGACAACCACATCGGTCGTTGCAGTTACGCCACGAACAACGGCGACGCGATTATGTCGAACGACTCCTCCGGGAACGCGAACCGCCGCGGCGTCTTCATGAGCGGCGCCTACTGCCCGAACACGACGTTCGCGACGATCACCGACGGTTTGAGCAACACGATCGCGTTCAGCGAAATCAACGTTACGGAAGTCGACAACGACCGCAGCGTCAAATCGGCGATCGCGTACCTGACCGGCGCGAAATCGAAACCGTCGTCGGCCTGCTTGGCGTTCCGCGGCGAAAACGGCCAAATCACCGAAGGCGCGAAAGTCTTTACGATCAAAGGGCGCCGTTGGATCGACGCGCGCAGCGGTTGCACGCAATTCCAAGCGGCGCTTCCGCCGAACTCCCCGAGCTGCTGCGGTTCCGGCGGCGGCGAATCGTCCGACTACGGCTGCATCTCCGCGTCGAGCAACCACAGCGGCGGCGTCAACTGCGTTATGTGCGACGGTTCCGTCCGCTTCGTTAGCGAAACGATCGACTGCGGCGACATTACGCAAATTATGGGCGGCTCCGCCAACAAAGACGGTCAAGACAACAAGTGGACCGGCAAATCTTGGCACGGCGTTTGGGGCGCGATGGCGACTCCGAACAAAGGCGAAACCGAAACGCTTTAATCGCAACGCTTACGCGACGCGTTCGGCGGGAGCGTCGGACGCGTCGTTTTTTCCCGTTTACCCCTTGCTAAACGATACGAGCGTCGCCGACCTTTTGGAGCGTCGGACGCGTCGTTTTTTCCCGCTTTCCCTTACCTTTCCCCCGTTTTCGCGTTCGTCGTCGAATCGGCAAAGTCGACGCGGCGCGACAACGCAACGTTTGAAATAGGAAACTGAAATGAAAAATAAATTCCTGTTGTTCTTCGCGCTTCTCGGTCTTTTGGCGGCGGTTCCGGCTTGCGGCGGCGGCGCGATCAAAACGGAAGGCGTTACCGGCGTCGTTACGCTCGACGGCGAACCGCTCGCGAACGCGACCGTCTACTTCACCCCGGCCGAAGGTTCCGCCGGCGCGTCGCAAAGCGTCGGCAAAACGAACGAAAAGGGCGAATACAAACTTCAAACGCTCCTCGGCGCCGCGGACGCCGGCACGACCCCGGGCGATTACGTCGTTACGATCGACTGTATCGACGAAGTTCCCACCGGCGGCACGAAGCTGAACGACGACGGCGAAGAAGTCGACGAAACGGAAGAAATCCAACGCGTTCCGGCCCGTTACCTCAACGGCGCGACGTCCGGTTTGACCGCGACGGTCGTCAAGGGCGCGAACACGTTCAACTTCGACCTGACCTCGGAAGAGTGATCCGCGCAAGCCGTTTTCCGCGACGAACGCAATAAAAACGACGGGCTTAACCGCTTCTCGCGGTCCCGTCGTTTTCGCGTTTCTTGCCCCGTCGCCCTTCGAACGCCGCGCGGCCCCGCTCGACGTCGGGGCAGTTTGCGGTAAAATAGAAAAACGGAAAAAATTTCGGAAAAATCGTCGAAAATCCCGCTTCGCCGACTCTTTAGTCCAAACGAAGCGCGTCGACAATTCGGCCCCGACGACCGGCGTTTCGTCTTTTCCTTTTCCTTAGCCCTTGCCATAAAGGAACTTCCCTTGAAAAAACCTCGACCGATAACAACCTTCCGACGCCGCGCGGCGTTCGGTTTGGCGCTAACCGCGGCGCTCGGCGTCGCTTCTCTTTGGGCGCAAGAGTCGCGCGTTTGGCGGGACCAAAGCGGCAAAACCGTCGCGACCGGAACGTTCGACCTCGAAAAAACGCTCCTAAAATGGGACGGCGAATCGGAAACGCCGAACGTCGTTTACTTCCGCGACGCCGACGGCAAGTCGCGCCTTTACCGCTATCGTCAGTTGAGCGACGCCGACCAAACTTACGTCGACGAACAACTTGCGTCGGACGAAGCCCCGTTGGCAGACGACGAGCCGACCGCCGCGCCGTCGACCGGGTCGCGTCAACTGGAAAACGCGACGCAAACCGAAACGACGACGAAACCGATCGCGGTCGTTCCGAAGGTTGAAATCGGCGGCGTTCGGCGCGCGGTGTTGATCGGCGTCGACGATTACGTCGAGTTTAGCGACCTGCGTTTCGCGTCCGCCGACGTCGAGCTGGCGAAAAGTCGGCTCCTCGAACTCGGGTTCGCGCCGGAGAATATCGTCGTCCTGTCGACCGTTTTGGGCCGCCAAAGCGCCGCTTACGCTCCGACGAAAGACAACGTCGAACGCGAACTGCAAACGCTCCTGGAAAACGCCGGGCCGGACGACATGCTCTTCGCGATGTTCACCGGACACGGTTTCCAAACGAAAAACTACGGCGGTTACGACGCTTACGTCGGATTCGCGCCGCAAGACGCGAAAATGTCGTCCCAAACGACGGTCGACTTCGCGACGACGATTAGCCTCTCGAAATTCTTCGACGACCTCGACCAATGCGACGCGAAATTCAAGTGGGCGGTCGTCGACGCTTGCCGCGAAAAGATCGGCGAAGGCTCGCGTCAACTCGCCGACGCGTCGCTTCGTCTGACGCCGTTGGACCCGCCCGCCGGCGTCGTCGTGTTGCAAAGTTGCGGCGAGGGAGAATTTAGCTACGAATGCGCGCCGCTCGGGCACGGGCTCTTCACGCATCGCTTTTTCAAAGAGAGCCTTAGCGAACTCGGCGACGCGAACGGCGACGGCGTCGTTACCTTCTTGGAAGCGGCGACGCGAGCGCAAAACCGGGTCGCGACAGAAACGTCGAGCGACCGAGCGCGCTACGCGAAGACGCAAACGCCCTATTTCCGCGGCGATTTCTCCGACTTCGAGCTGGGCCGAGTCCAAAACCTGAAAGCGCAACCGACCGCGGTCGCGTCGCCGACCAACGCGACGGACTGGAACGAACCGAACCTTCCGGCGGGCGCGCGTTTCGTCAAGAAGATCGGCGGCGTCGAGTTCCCGTTCCGCTGGTGTCCGCCCGGCAAGTTCAAGATGGGATCGCCGTTCACCGAAGACCACGTCGAAGAGGGGCGCTGCGAAGAGAACGAAACGCAACACGAAGTTACGTTGTCGCAAGGATTTTGGATGCTCGAAACGGAAATCACCCAAAAGATGTGGACGATCGTGATGGGCAAAAACGCGACGCAAGACCGTTTCCTCAAAGAAGGGCCCGAAGAGGCGCTCTATCCGGTTCTCGACGTCGTATACGACCAATACAACGGCGATTTCGACGCCCTCGGTTATATCGCCAAGCTCAACAATAATCCAGAAATCATGAAAGACCTAAAGGGTTGGAAATTTGAAATTCCGACCGAAGCGCAGTGGGAGTACGCCTGCCGCGCCGGAACCGAAACGGCGTTCTCCTGGGGCGAAACGCTTAACGGCGATATGGCGAACTGCGACGGAACGAAACCTTACGGAACGTCGGAAAAGGGGGAACCGTCGGACGGCCCGCGTCCCGTTCGTTCCTATCCGCCGAACGCTTGGGGAATCTACGATATGCACGGCAACGCGGGCGAATGGTGCCGCGACCTTTACAGGGCCGACTACGAAAAACTTTACCCCGTCGACCCGTTCGTCCCCTATTCCCCGACCGCCTACTCTCTCGTTACCGTCCGCGGCGGTTCGTTTTGCCATGCGGCGGTCGATTGTCGAGCGGCGTCGCGCCGCGCCTTAAATCCCAAAACCCGCGAATACGAGTGGTGGTTCCCCAAAAACCGCAATAGCGGTATCGTCGGCGTCGGCCTTCGCCTCGTCGTTGTTCCGACGACGCCGCGACGCGGAACGTATTGACGCCGTTAAGTCGAGCGCGTCCGCGAACGACGGAACGTCCCCTTCGACGCTCCGTCGTTCGGCGTTTCTTGCGCGGTCAGTTTTCCCGAACGACTAAGCGCGGTTTCTCGATAACGATCGTCGAGCGCGGTTCGACCGACTTCGTCAGCCAAACGTTCGAGCCGATTACGGAGTCGCGCCCGACGACGACGTCGCCGCCTAAAATCGTCGCGTTCGCGTAAACGACGACGCCGTCTTCCAACGTCGGGTGCCGCTTCGTTCCGCGAACGAGTTCGCCGTTTTCGTCGCGAGGAAAACTCAGCGCGCCGAGCGTAACGCCTTGGTAAATCTTGACCCAATCGCCGATGACGCACGTTTCGCCGACGACGACGCCGGTTCCGTGATCGATGAAGAAATAGTCGCCGATTTTCGCGCCCGGGTGAATATCGACGCCGGTTCGCGAGTGCGCCAGCTCCGACATAATCCGCGGAAGCAACGGGACGCCCAGCTCCCAAAGCGCCCGCGCGATTCGGTGCGTCGTGATCGCTTCGAAACCGGGATAGCAAAAGACGACTTCCGCGGTCGACTTGCACGCCGGGTCGCCCTTCATCGCCGCTTCGACGTCTTTTTCGAGCTTTTCGCGAATTTCCGGAATCCGCGCCAAAAACGCCGCCGCCGTTTCGTCGCCGCGACGGTCGAAGTCGGCGCGCTTCTCCGGTCGGCAGGGTTCGAGCGCGGAACCGTTCGCCGTCTCGCCGCAAAACGCTCGCGAAATCTGCGCCCGCAACGCGTCGTAAATCTTGTCGACCAAGTTCCCGACGTAATAAACGACGTTGTTCGAGTTCAGCCGGTCGCGCCGACGGAAGCCGGGAAAGAGAACTTCGTTCAAGTCGCTCAAAATCTCGGCGACGGTCTCTTTGTTCGGGAGCGAACAGCGGTCGAGCCGGCACGTCGCCCGGGTTCGCGCATACGACGCGACGATCCGCTCGGTCAATTCCGGGAGTCCGTCCCTCGTTTTCGCCTCCGCGTTCGTCAACCGAATCTCTTCCATCTTCCTATTTCTCCCTTCTTGCTCGTCTTTTCCCTTTTCCCCAATTCAACGTCGGTTCGCCGCGCGCCCAACGACCGCTTTTCTCTTTATTTTGCCCGCTCGACGCCGACTTGTCAAGTCGACGCGTTCGCTTTTTTCCGCTCCGCCGTCGTTCGTTTGCCCAATCGACGGGAAATCGGCGAAAAATCGCGCCGGTTTTCGGGTCGCCCCTTGTCAAAACGGCTCGAATCCTGTATCCTAAAGACGAACGATTTACCGGGCGTTTCCGCGCGCCGCTCGTTCTTTTTTCGCCGGAACCCGTTAGTCCGGTCGTTTCTAAACTCTTTTTTGCCGACAGTTAGAAAGCCGCCTTATGTCCGACTCCGACCGCTCGAACGCTCCGACCGACTCCGCTTCCTCGAACGCCGCGCCCGACGAATCGCGCCTCCAAGCCGACGCGCAATTCGGTTTGAAATTCGAATCGAAAACGACGCCGGACGACGTTTTCGCGCTCCGCTCCGACGACGCGCCGTCCGCTTCCGCCCCGTCGACGCCGAACCCGAACGACGGCCCGACCGTCGCGCCCCCCGCTCCGTCGAGCGAACCGGACGTTTACGGTCTCGCCGAACCGATTCCGACGCCGCCGCAACCGTCGCCGTCCGTCGCGCCGCCGAAAAACGACGCGCCGAAGCCGAAAAAGAAAAAAACGCCGTCCCAAACCGACGTTGACGACGCGGAACCGACGGAGTATTCGCTCGAAGAGATTTACGAACGCAAACGCCGCGAACGCGAAGAAAAGGGCGACGACGAATACGTCCGCGGCGAACGGGTTCCGCTGCCGGAGCGCCCCTTCGTCGACCGTTTGATGAAGCCGTTCCGCTCGCCGTCGTTCCTGTTGCGCTTGGCGGTGATCTCGGGGCTCGCGTTTATCCCGTTGTTTTTAGCGACTTGGCTTTTTTCGCGACATTTTACGACCGTCGTCGCGGAAATGCTCGAAAAGAACCAAGAACTCGGCGCGCTGACGGCGTTCTTCCGTTGCGTTTGGGGCGACAAGGTGATTTTCGCGCTCTTTTGTTTCGGTTGGGGCGTTTTTTCGATACCGCACTCGTTTCACATCTTTACCGAAACGGCGTCGGGCGCGGACGATATCGACGAATGGCCGGAGTACAACTTTGTCGGCGGACTCGGTCAATTCCTTTGGTTGACGGCGCTCGTCGGAATCGCGGGAACTCCGGGCGCGTTCCTTTTCGGCGCGTTGGGGATGAATCCGCTCGTCGGGTTCGCGTTCTCCGGAACGATTTTGACGCCGTTCTTTTTCCTCGGCTGTATGCAGACGGACACGCTCTTCGGCTTGGCGACGAAAGAGACCGTCCAAAGTTTGAAGCGCGTCGGCAAGAGTTGGCTAAACTTTTATTTTATCGCGTTTGCGTTCCTTTTCGGGACGGTCGGCTTATCGTTGGCGGCGATCGGCGCGGTCGTTTCGGCGAAGGGGTCGGCGTCGCGAGCGGCGTTTGCGGCGGCGATCGTTTCGTTGATTTTTAGCTTCGTTCCGGCGCTTTACCTCCGCTTTTTGGGCCGTTTGGCTTGGATTATCGAAGACGACGTCCGCCGACGCGCCGAAGAGGAAGCGGAAGTCGACGATTCGGACGAAGGCAACGCCGACGCGTAAACCGCGTTCTTTCGAACTTTACAAGCGTTTGCCGTTAACGCGGCGAACGTTTTTTCTTTTTCTCGTCGCAAACGTTTTCCTCAAAATCGGCGACGTTTTGTCGACAAACGCTTGCAATCGCCCGCCGAAGGCGGTATAATCGTCGACGAAAGCGGCCCGAGCCGGTCGTTTCCTCCGCTCTCTTTCTTTCTTTTCCCGCTCGCTTCCAAGGAGAAACGCCGAATGACCGAAAAGTCGCCCCAATCGCCGACGCCCGAAAACGCCCAAAACGCCGCCGAAGCGCCGCTCGCTTGGGACGCTTCCCCCGCTCCCGGAACGCGCAAGTCGTTTATTTTCAACGGCGTCGAGTTCGCGTTCCGATACTGCCCGCCCGGGACGTTTACGATGGGCGGCGGAGAAGCCGAAAACGCTCTCACCTTTATTCCGCGACGCGAAGTAACGTTGACGCGCGGCTTTTGGACGCTCGAAAACCCGACGACGCAGGGCCAATACGAAGCGGTCGTCGGCTCGAATCCGAGTTGGTTCTCCGCGGCGACGCAAGTTCGCCCGAAAGACGGAACGCCGGGGAAAGCGTTGACGCGTTACCTCGACGCGACCGGCGGCGATTCGTCGCGGCTTCCGGTCGAAACGGTCTCTTGGGAGGACGCGCAAGATTTCTGCAAAGCGTTAAACGACGCGATTTCGCTTCCGCCGGGTTGGGCGTTTCGCTTGCCGACGTCCGCCGAATGGGAGCGCGCCTGTCGAGCCGGAACAACGACGCGGTTCTATTGGGGCGACGAGTTCGACGGTTCACAAGCCAACGCCGAAGGGATTTTGCCGCTTCGTTGGGCGATTTCGAAAAAGATTTGGAACCGTCCGACCGAAGTCGGCCAATTCGGCGCGAACCCTTGGGGGCTCGTCGATATGTCCGGGAACGTCGCGGAATGGACGCTCGACCTGATCGGCGCGCCCGACGATCCGAACCGCTTGTCGCCGCCGACGGTCGACCCGAAAGGCGCGAAAACGGGCGTTTGCCGGATAACGCGCGGCGGCTCTTGGTATTCGACGCAAGAAGATCTCCGCTCCGGAAGCCGCCGTTTGGAAAATCAGCGCGCCGCCAACGTCGAACTCGGATTCCGTTGCGTCGTCGGGAGTTGGGACGCGGAGACGGCGGCGGTCGTTTCGGAACCTTGGGACGAAGCGGCGGAAGAAGCGGTCGTCGCGGCGATTCGAACGGCTCGGGAAAACGCGCCCCCGCTTCCCGGCGTCGACTCCAACTCCGACGCGCCTTGGGAGGACGCGGCGCCGGTCGGAACGCGCAAGTCGTTTATTTTGAACGGCGTCGAGTTCGCGTTCCGATTTTGCCCGCCGGGGACGTTCGTCGAAGGCTTGGCGTCCGAACGCGGGTACAACCTGCCGGGCGACCGACGCTTAACGACGATTTCGCAAGGGTTTTGGGTCGCGGAAACGCCGACGACGCAAGCGCAATTCGACGCGGTAAACGCCGACCCGGAACAAACGCAAACGCCGACGAGAACGCAATCCCAAACGCGCTCCCGAAAACGCGGCGCCCTTCCCGTTTCAAACGCGACTTGGGCCGCCGCCGTCGCGTTTTGCGATTCGTTGAACGCGTCAAATATTGCGCCGCAAGGGTTTGCGTTCCGACTTTTAACCTCCGCCGAATGGGAATACGCCGCCCGCGCTTGGACGCTCGGGCCGTTCGTCGACGCGCGTTTCCTCGAAGCGACGCCGGGTCAAGACGCGCCGTCGAGCAAACCGCGCCCGGTTCGGGAAGAGAGCCCGAACGCTTGGGGGCTCTTCGATACGTTGGGGAACGTTTGGGAATGGACGGCGGACGCGTTCGCCCCGCGCGACTCGGCGCCGGTCGTCGACCCGACGCGCCCCGAAACGGCGTCCGATTTCGATTGTCGAATCGTTCGCGGCGGCGTTTACTCCCGCGACGTCGCGCGACGTTCGGCGACGTTGCTCGAACCGGTCTCCGAAAACGGCGGCGTCGCGGGCTTTAGAATCGCGTTGGCGCCGCGAATCGAGTTGACGTCGCCAAAACTCGCCGCTCGCGAACGCTTGCGACGTCGCTTAGCCGAAGCGCGCCGACGCGCGGCGCTCGAAACGTCGCGACCGAACGCAAGTTCGCCAAGTTCGCCGAACGCGCCGCAAACGCCGTCGACGCCGCCGCTTCCGACGTCGGAAACGCTCGCGGACGCCGAGACCGCCGGAGCTTGGGGCGCGAATCCGGAAGCGGGAACGCGTCAAACGTTGAAAATCAACGAGATCGAGTTCGCGTTCCGCTTTTGTCCGCCCGGAGCCTTTACGGCGGGGAGTCCGGCGACCGAAAAGGGGCGGCTCCCCAACGAAACGCAATGCGAAGTCGTTTTGACGCAAGGCTTTTGGCTCGCCGAAACGCCGACGACGCGCCGTCAATTTCAAGCGACGACCCCGACCGCGAAACCGGTTCGAACGAAAGCCGACGTTCCGTTTTCCGGCGCGTCTTGGTTCGCCGCGGTCGAATTTTGCGAATCGCTCAACGCGTTAAAGGTTGCGCCGCCGGGCTTTGCGTTTCGTTTGCCGACGTCGGACGAATGGGAGTTCGCCTGCCGCGCCGGAACGACCGGGCCGCTCAACGTCGACGGAGCGAAGCTCGCGGAACTCGGCTGGTTTTACGGCAATTCGGCGCTCGACGGTCGCCCGGAGCCGCGCCCGGTTCGGCAAAAGCGCCCGAACGGTTGGGGGCTCTTCGATATGCTCGGGAACGTCGCGGAATGGACGCTCGACCTCGAGTTCGACGACAACTCCGCTCTAAACAACGATTTAACGCAGTTCAAACAAATCCGGCGCGGCGGCTCTTATCTTTCCGACGCGCGGCTCTGCCGTTCGAGCGCGAAAATACCGACGCCGCCGGACGAAGCGCTCGCGGACGTCGGGTTCCGCGTCGCGTTGGCGCCGCTCGACGTCGCGTCGCCGCCGAAAAACGCCGCCCTTAACGGCTTGGAAAATAACGAGTAAACGCCGTTGCAAGGAGAAACGCCCAATGACGAAAAAAAGCGAAAAGTCGCCGACGCCCGAAATCGCCGAAAACGCCGAAATCGCCGCCGAAACGGAAATCGCTTGGGACGCGTCCCCCGCTCCCGGAACGCGCAAGTCGTTTATTTTCAACGGCGTCGAGTTCGCGTTCCGGTATTGCCCGCCCGGAACGTTCGCGATGGGGAGCGCGTTCGAGGAAACGGGTTTGGTGGAATACGCCAACGAATATCCGCGACACGAAGTAACGCTAACGCGCGGCTTTTGGACGCTCGAAAACCCGGTAACGCAAGGTCAATACGAAGCGGTCGTCGGCTCGAATCCGAGCTGGTTCTCGCCGACGCGGGAGGTTCGCCCCGCCGACGGAACGCCCGGGAAAGCGCTGACGCGGTATCTCGCCGACCCGAAAAGCGCGCCGGCGCGGCTCCCGGTCGAATCGGTCTCTTGGGAGGACGCGCAAGATTTCTTAAAGGCTTTGAACGCGGCGTTTGCGCTTCCGGACGGCTTAACGTTTCGCCTCCCTTGGGAAGCGGAATGGGAATACGCTTGCCGCGCCGGAAGCGAAACCGCGTATTTTTGGGGCGACCGCTTTCGAGTCGACGGCGTGAACGGCGGCGCCAACTGCGAATCGGGGCGACCTCGGAACACGATCCTCGCGAAAAAAATTTGGAATCGCCCGACCGAAGTCGGAGAATACGGCGCGAACGCTTGGGGGCTCGTCGATATGTCCGGGAACGTCGAGGAATGGACGCTCGACTGGTTCGGCCCCTATCCGGAGGGCCCGGCGCCCGACCCTAAATCGTTAAAAACGGACTATTACGAAGGTTTCGCCGGGCAAGGGTATTTTCGAGCGACGCGCGGCGGCTCTTGGACGTCGTCCGCGCAAGAGGTTCGCTCGGCCCGACGTCGCTTCCGCGAGCAACACCAACGGGTCGGCGATCTCGGCTTCCGTTTCGTCGTCGGGAATTGGGACGCGGAAACGGCGGCGGCGATCTCCGAACCTTGGGACGAAGCGGCGGAAGCGGCGGTCGTCGCGGCGATTCTAACGGCTCGGGAAAACGCTCCGCCCGCCGACGCGCTCGACGCAAACTCCGACGCGGCTTGGGATTCGGAACCGCCCGCCGGAACGCGCAAGGCGTTTATTTTCAACGGCGTCGAGTTCGCGTTTCGGTATTGCCCGCCCGGAACGTTCGTCGAAGGCGCGCCCTCCGAACGCGGGTACAATCGCCCGGGCGACCGCCGTTTGACGACGATTTCTCGCGGTTTTTGGGTCGCGGAAACGCCGACGACGCTCGCGCAGTTCGCGGCGCTCGACGCCGACTCGCAACCGCCGCGAACGCGGGGCGCCCTCCCCGTTTCAAAAGCGACGTTCGAAACCGCCGTCGCGTTTTGCGAATCGCTCAACGCGTTAACGCTTGCGCCGGAAGGGTTTGAGTTCCGCCTTTTAACCTCCGCCGAATGGGAGTACGTCGCCCGCGCTTGGACGCTTGGTCCGCTCGTCGTTCCGGAGCCCGACCCCGACGACAAGAAGGCGCGTTCCCCCCGCCCGGTTCGCCAAGACCGCCCGAACGCTTGGGGGCTCTTCGACGTTCTCGGGAACGTTTGGGAATGGACGTCGGACGAATCGCACCGTCGCCGCTCGGCCCCCGCCGTCGACCCGGTCGCGCCGAAAGGGGGGAAAGGCGCGTCGTTCCAAACGATGCGCGGCGGCGTTTACGCTCGGGACGACGAAAAGCTCCCGAACGCGTTGCGGGTCGGTTTCCTCAAAGACCAAGAGACCGCCGGTTTCCGAATCGCGTTGGCGCCGCGTCGAGCGACGCCGACGACCGCCGCCGACTCTAAAGAACCGCGAATCAACGATTAAACGCAAAACGTTCAAACGCGACGCTCAAACGCCGCCGCAAGGAGAAACGCCCAATGACGAAAAAAAGCGAAAAGTCGCCGACGCCCGAAAACGCCAAAATCGCCGCCGAAACGGAAATCGCTTGGGACGCTTCCCCCGCTCCCGGAACGCGCAAGTCGTTTATTTTCAACGGCGTCGAGTTTGCGTTCCGATACTGCCCGCCCGGGACGTTCGCGATGGGCGCGCCCGAAGAGGAACGCGACGCTTGGGATTATCTCTCGCCGCGACGGCAAGTAACGCTAACGCGCGGCTTTTGGCTCGCGGAGACGCCGACGACGCAAGCGCAGTACGTCGCGTTGACCGGAACGAACCCGAGCTTTTTTTCGTCCAAGGAGCGCAACCGCGCCGGCGAGGGGAAGCCGACGTTGAACGCGCTCCGGCGTTACCTCGACGCGACCGGCGGCGATTCGTCGCGGCTTCCGGTCGAAACGGTCTCTTGGGAGGACGCGCAAGATTTCTGCAAAGCGTTAAACGACGCGATTTCGCTTCCGCCGGGACTTGCGTTTCGGCTCCCTTGGGACGCGGAATGGGAATACGCTTGCCGCGCCGGAACCGAAACGCGGTTCTATTGGGGCGACGAGTTCGATTTGACGCGCGCCAACGTCCCGACGTTCGGCCCGTTCGACGAGTTGAAAGCGCGTCGGGCGGCGTCCCCCGTCCTCGCCGGGCTCCGAATCGGGCGAATCGGCCCCGTCGACCGCGTCGGCCCCGAAAACGCGGAAGCCGGTTGGAACCGAACGACCGAAGTCGGCCGATTCGGCGCGAACGCTTGGGGCCTTTGCGATACGCTCGGCAACGTTTGGGAATGGGTCGGCGACCGCGTCGATTACCGCTTGGACGCCCCCGTTTCGTCGGAGCCGCGCATCGACCCGAAAGGAGACCGGCGCGGAGGGCGCGGGATACGCGGCGGCGCTTGGAACCGGTCGTCCGTCTCGTCGTTCGGTCGAAGTCATTGCGCCCAATACCATTGCGACCCGACCGTCGGTTTTCGCGTCGCGGTCGGGAGTTGGGACGCGGAGTCGGCGGCGGCGATTTCGGAACCGTTGGACGAAGCGGCGGTCGCGGCGGTCGTCGCGTCGATTCGAACGGCTCGCGAAAACGCTCCGCCCGCCGACGCGCTCGACGCAAACTCCGACGCGGCTTGGGATTCGGAACCGCCCGCCGGGACGCGCAAGACGTTCGACGTCGGCGGCGTCGAGTTCGCGTTTCGGTATTGCCCGCCCGGAACGTTTATCGAAGGGGAAACGTCGGAACGGGGATACGAGAACCCCGGCGACCGGCGGATAGCAACGCTGACGAGCGGGTTTTGGATCGCGGAAACGCCGACGACGCGCGCTCAATTCCAAGCGACGAACGCCAAGCCGAAGCGGATTCGAAGCGGGTTCGACCCGCCGGTTTCCGACGCGAGCTGGTTCGCCGCCGTCGAATTTTGCGAATCGCTCAACGCGTTAAATATTGCGCCGACGGGCTTTGCGTTTCGACTGCCGACGTCCGCCGAATGGGAGTTCGCCTGCCGCGCTTGGACGCTCGGGCCCTTCAACGTCGACGGCGCGGCGCCGGAGGAACTCGGTTGGTTCGCGGAGAACTCGAAAGTCGGCAAAACCCGGGCGCCGCAAGCGGTTCGGCAAAAGCGCCCGAACGCTTGGGGGCTCTTCGATATGCACGGGAACGTCGCGGAATGGACGAGCGACGTTTCCGCTTGGCGCGACTCCTCGGCGCCGGTCGTCGACCCGACGGGCTCGGAACCGGAGCCCGAGCCGGAGCCCAAACCGGCGTCGAAACGGGAATCGGAACCGATTTGGCTGCAACGGTTTAGCGAAACCCTGCGCGTCCGGCGCGTCCTACGCGGCGGCGGTTACCAACTCGGCGCTTGGGCGAGCGTCTCCGGTCGGGAAGACGAAGCCCCCGCGACTTACGGGAACGGTTTCCGCGTCGTTTTGGCGCGCCGACGCGAAACGCCGTCCCCCGCCGCTTCTTAAACGCCGCCCGCCGCCGAAAAGTTCGAAAAGAACGCGACAAGGATTAAACGCGACGCCGTATAAACGTCGATAACGAAAACGACGATTCAACGCGACGCCGTATAAACGTCGATAACGCAAGGAACGACAAGGAGAAACGCCGATGGCTAAAAAACGCGAAAAAACGCCGAAACAAGCGCCGGTCGCCGAAAATTACGACGGGCCTTGGGACTCGAACCCGGAAGCGGGAACGCGCAAAACGGTCGAAATCGCCGGGGTCGAATGGGCGTTCCGATACTGCCCGCCCGGGACGTTCGGAATGGGGGCGCGTCGCGGCAAGAAGTGGGATTGGCTCGCCGCCAATTATCGCGACGTAACGCTGACGCGCGGCTTTTGGATCGCCGAAACGCCGACGACGCAAGCGCAGTACGAAGCGTTGATCGGCGAAAACCCGAGCTTTTTTTCGCCCCTTCGACTCGAACGGATAACGGACGAGGAACGCGCCAAACGAGAGGAACGCCTCGCGCGGCTCGCGAAATCGTCCCCCGAACACGCCGCCAAGGTTCGCGCTAAGGAGGACGCGGAAGACGCCCGAATCGCCGCGCTCGACCCGCTCGAAACGCGGGATTTCCCGGTCGACAGCGTCTCTTGGAACGACGCCGCGAACTGCGCGCAAAAAGCGACCGAAGCGGCGGCCCTCCCGAACGGTTTCGTCTTGCGGCTCCCGACCGAGGCGGAGTGGGAATACGCTTGCCGCGCCGGAACCGAAACCCATTTCTTTTGGGGCTCGACGCCGAAACCGTCGGCGATGAACTGCGACAGCGCGGCGCGCAAGGCGTCGGATTCCGAACCGCTCCGTCGAACGTCGCGGGTTCGCTCTTATCCGCCGAATCCTTGGGGCGTTTACGACGCGCACGGGAACGTCGAAGAATGGGTTTTCGACCGTTGGCGCGCTTGGCTCGGCTCGACTCGCGACGGCGCGGAAACCGACCCGGTCGGCCCGCCGCAAGGCCGCGAGTCCGTCAAATGTCGAATCTTTCGCGGCGGCGGTTGGAATTCCGAAACCTATCAATGCGACGCGGCTTTTCGTTATTTCGCCCACTATCGCGACGACGTTCCGCCGATTCGCTCGCAATCGCGCGGTTTTCGGTTGGCGCTCGGGTTTCCGATCGCGGAACCGGAAGCGCCGCCGCGCGTCAAAAAGAGCGAACTGGCGACGACGCGGCGTCAAAAGTTGGCGGACGATTGGACGCTCTCCCCCGAAGCCGGGACGCGCAAAACGTTCGAGTTCAACGGCGTCGAGTTCGCGTTTCGGCGCTGCCCGCCCGGAACCTTTACGATGGGAGAAAGCCCGGACGAAATTTGCGGTTCGATAACGAAAAAAGAACGCGAAGAGGCTTTGCGGAACCTGCGGCGTTGCCAAGTAACGCTGACGCGCGGCTTTTGGACGCTCGAAACGCCGGTAACGCAAGCGCAGTACGAGGCGGTAATCGGCGAAAACCCGAGCTTTTTCGTCGACTCGGACTCCGTTCCGGACTTTTACGCGGACGATTACGCCAAGGTTCATATGAAGGCGAGCGGTTCCCTTTGGCCCCCTGATTTCCAAGAATCCGGCGGCGGCGCGGGGTTGGTTCGCGGCGTCGATACTTCCGAATTTCCGGTCGAAAACATTTGGTTCGACGATTGTCTTGAGTTTTTAGCGGAGTTGAACGCGCTCGTCGCGCCGCCGGACGGTTGGGTCTTTCGCCTCTTGACCGAAGCCGAATGGGAATACGCCTGCCGCGCCGGAACCGAAACGGCGTTTCCTTGGGGCTCGTCGCTCAACGGCGATAAGGCCAACTGCCGCGGAACGCTCCAGTACGGGACGCGGGAAAAGGGCCCTTGGTTGCGCCGAACGACGCCAGTTCGCTCCTATCCGCCGAATCCTTGGGGACTTTACGATATGAACGGCAACGTGTTCGAATTTTGTTCCGACTGGTACGGCGCGCCCCCGGAAGGCGTCGCGACCGACCCGACCGGCCCGGCGGAGAAAGCGGACGACCACTGGCGGCTCCAAGGGCGAATTATTCGCGGCGGCTCTTGGGAGTCCGTCGCCGGGAGTTGCCTCTCTTCCGTTCGCGATTGCGCGAGCCCTTACCACAATTTCCACCAAGGGTACGTCGGCTTCCGCATCGCGTTGGGCCGCCCGTACTGACCGCCCGGCCCGTCCCGGCTTTAACCGACCAACGTCCAACTCGCTTCAATAAAGGGATTAACGCAATGTCGACAAACAACGAAACGACGCTCGCTTGGGACGCTTCTCCGGAAGCCGGAACGCGCAAAACGGTCGAAATCGCCGGGGTCGAATGGGCGTTCCGATACTGCCCGCCCGGAACGTTCGCGATGGGAACGGAGAAAGAAGAACGGTTTGGCGCGAACGAGACGCTTCACGACGTAACGCTCTCGCAAGGCTTTTGGTTCGCCGAAACGCCGGTAACGCAAGCGCAATACGCGGCGGTCGTCGGAACGAACCCGAGCTTTTCCTTGACGCCGGACAATCCCGGACGCGCGCCCTCCCCCTTTAAAACGTCGACCGCCGAAGACGTTCCGCGCTTTCCGGTCGACGGCGTCTCTTGGTTCGACGCGCAAGAGTTTTGCCGTCGCCTGAACGCGGAAGGCGTTTTGCCGGAAGGTTTTGCGTTCCGTCTTCCTTGGGAGGCCGAATGGGAATACGCCGCGCGGGCCGGCTCGACCGAGCGTTACGCGCTCGCCGTTTTGCCCGAATGCGTCAACTTTTGGGGATCGGGAGAAGTTTGGGGGTCTCTGGCGCCTCTCCCGGTCGGCTCGAAAGTATTGACGAACGCTTGGGGCGTTTCCGACGCGACGTACAACGGCTTCGAATGGACGCTCGACCGTTTCGGCGCCTACCCGGAGGGCGCGACGGTCGACCCGACCGGCCCGACGTTCGGCGAAAAACGGGTTTTGCGCGGTCTTCCGAGGTCTTACGCGCCGTCGTTGGCTTACGCGGCGCTTCGGGAATCGCTCCCGCCGAGCGAACGGCGCGGGTTCGTCGGTTTTCGGCTCGTCGTCGGGCGCCCGATTTCGGAGGACGTCGCGAACGAAACGGCGGCGATCGGTTCGACGCAAACGTCGACGTTTGAAGCGTTTGCAAGCGACGACTTCGCCGCGTCCCCCGATTCGACGCTCGCTCCGGAACCGGGAACGCGTCGCGTTCTGCAAATCGCCGGCGTCGAGTTCGCGTTCCGCTTTTGCCCGCCCGGAACTTTTACGATAGGGAGTCCGGAAGACGAAAAGTTGCGCGGGCCGGATGAAACCCAATGCGAAGTAACGCTGACGCGCGGCTATTGGGTCGCCGAAACGCCGGTAACGCAAGCGCAATATTCGGCGGTTGTCGGGAAGAATCCGAGTTGGTATCAAGCGACGGGCGAACGTCGCCGCGAGGTCGAGGGGCTCGACACGTCCGACTTTCCGGTCGAAGGGCTCAACTGGTTCGCCGCGAACGACTTTTGTCGCAAACTCAACGAAGAAAATGGGTTGGGGTTGCTTCCGGACGAATTCGAGTTCCGTCTTTTGACCGAAGCGGAATGGGAGCGCGCCTGTCGAGCCGGAACGACCGGGCCCCTTTACGCCGACGAGAAAATAACGAAGCTCGCTTGGATTTGGCGCAACGGGAAACGCCCGCGCAAAGTCGGCGGTCGCGCGCCGAACCCTTGGGGCCTTTACGATATGTTGGGAAACGTTCTGGAATGGACGCTCGACTGGAGCCGGACTTTCTCCTCCGGCAATCGCGGCTGCTATTATCACGCTTGGGAGACGGTCGACCCGGTCGGCCCGGCGACGGGGTTCGAACGCGCTCTTCGGGGCGGCTCTTGGCGCGACGCGCCGAGAGAGGTTCGCTCGGCGGCTCGCTACTTCCTGAAACCGGCGAATTTTTACCCGACCGTCGGCTTCCGCTTCGCGATCGCCCGCAAGCGACGTTAACGCCGACGACGCCGGAACTTAACGTCGCTCCTTAAAAGCGCCGGACGTCCGCTTTGATTAACAAGACAACACAACAAAAATCAAAGAAGCGAGTTTGACGCCGCGCCGTTCAAACCGGCGCTCAAAAAACGTTTGAAAACTTTGAAAATCGGAGAGTTTAATGAAAAATCAAAAATCGGCGACCAACTCGACCGACGCGGCGCTCGTCGCGAACCTTTTCCTTCTCGCGGTCGGGTTCGTTTTGAACGTTTTTTATTGGCGCAACGGGTTCGCGTTCCCGCTCAAGTGCGCCTGCAGCGCCGGATTCGCAACGCTCGCCGTTGTCAACGCGACGTTCGCTTTCGCGCTTAACCGACCGAATCGCCGGTTTTACGTCGCGGCGGTTTTCGGTCTCCTTTGCGCGGCGCTCGGCGACGTGTTGATCGGCTTCAACTTCGTTTGGGGCGCGGCGGCGTTCGGCGTCGGACATTTGGCGCTGATCGTCGCTTTCTCGACGGCGCGGCGCTTCGGGCGACTCGACGCGGTGTTGAGCGTCGCGATCTTCCTCTTCGCGGCGGCGTTTTTGAACTTTTTCCCCGGAATCTCGTTCGCAACCCCCGCGCTAAAGAGCGTTTGCGTCGGATACGCGGCGGTTATTTCCGCGATGCTCGGCAAAGCGGTCGGCAATTTCGCCGCGTCGCGAACCGTTGCCAACGGGGCGTTTGCGTCGGGCGCGTTCCTCTTTTTCTTCTCCGACACGATGTTGGCGCTCAACGTTTTCGTCGGTCGCTGGGCTTGGACGGACGCGGCGTGTTTGGCGACGTACTTCCCGGCGGTTTACCTCTTGGCGTTTTCGCTTTACTTGACGTCGCAAGAAAGCGGAAACGGCGAACGCTCGGTCGAATCGACCTAACGCCCGCCGCTTAACCGGCCGTTCAATCGTCCTCCAACGTCTTTACCCGCAACGCTTAACGCGCCGCTCAACGCAACCCCGGATAGCGCGACCGAACGTCGAGTTTCTCCGTCAGCGCGCCGACGTCGACCGCGTCGACCGGAACGCCTTCGCGAGCGGCCCAAGCGGCGGCGAGTCCGGCGGCGTTTCCAAGCTGAATCATCGTCCGTTGGAGGCGACAACTCGACGCGGCGATCTTGCTAAATCCCGCGCCCCGACAAGCGACGAGCAAATTTCGCGGCCCGGGCTCCGGAATCAGACAGCGAAACGGGACGCCGTACGCCGTTTTGACGCTCGAAAGCGTCCCGCCTTCGCCGTGTATATCGCAAGGATGGTCGGCGACCGCGATCATATCGTCGTGTTTCTGCGCGTTCCAACCGGCGGCCAAGTCGGCTTCGACCAAGACGTATCTCGTTCTAACGCGGTAACTTTCGCGAATCCCCAACATCGGCGCGATCTCGACCAGCTCGTAATTCTCGAAGCCGGGCCGACTCTGCAGCCAACTCCAATGGTTGCGGACGATTCGCTCCGACCGCCGCAAACATTCGTCGTATCCGAGTTCGAGAAGCGCGGCGCCGGGAAGCGTCGGGAGCATATTGACCGTTCGCGGGCCGTCGAGCCAACCCGTTATATAAGCGCATTTAGGGAACGTCGTTTGCTCCGACGGCGCGACAATTTCCCGCTTCGCCTTGTCGCGCGGCTCGATCAGATAACATCGAGTAATCGCGTTGAGTTGCGACTTAGCGTCGTCCGGCGCGCCGATTTCGCCGAACCGCGATTTCGGGTCGACGCCGACGAACGTTTCGCAACCGACCGCCCGACAAAGGAAGACGTCGCCGGTCGAGTCGATAAAAACGTCGGCTTTAACTCGAACAACGAAGCCGTTTAGCGTTCGCGCCAAAACGCTCTCGACCCGCGCTCCGTCGGCGCTTCGCTCCGCTTGAAAAAAGGTCGTTTCGTCGAGAATTTCGACGCGCCCCGTCTCCGCCAACATCTCGCGAACCGCCTTGTCGAACGCGTCCGGCAAAAACGCGACGCTCCGGTACCCGCCTTCCGGAGGGTTCGCCCGAACGAGCGAATTCTCGTAAGGCTCCGCGTCGTCGACCATCTTAAACCCCGCCGGCGCTTGGATTTGATGCGGATATTCCTTCGCGACCCCGGCGCCGCCGTCCGCCTTCATTCGGTCGAAAAGCTCCCGCGCGATCTCGTCGCCGGGCCCGCCCTCCCAGTTCGAAACGAAGGCGTTCGTCCCGGTTCCGCCGAGCCGCTTTTGCCGCTCGACCAAAACGACGTTCGCCCCGGCCCGCGCCGCCGAAATCGCCGCCGCGCAACCGGCGCTCCCGGCCCCGACGACGCAAACGTCCGCCTCCAGTTCGCGGTCGGTCGTCCCGTCGAAACGCGGCGTCGCCAAAACGTCCCAAGAATCCGGCGTTTGCGGCCCCGGCGTCGGCGACAAATCGAGCGCGTATTTTTGCGTCAACGCGTCGCGCAACCGCTCGACCTCCGCTTGCGACGCGGCGCCGTTAAAGAGCGAAACTTCCGAAATCGCGCCGTTCCAAGAGAAGCTCGCGCCCGGGAAGTCGAGTCCGCCGACTTGGATTTTCTCGCCCCAAACCGGGAACGTTAAAGACGTTGCGTCCGACTCGACCGTTTCGTTTCCGACGGTCAAACGGACGCGGCTTTTCCCGTCGAGCGTTTCGAAAACGGCGGCGACAAAGACCGGTTCGCGATAAGGCGCCGGAACGCAAGTCTTGACGGTCGCGCCCTTTACGTCGCGAACGATAAAACGGAAACGGTCGTTTTCGTCGACGTCGAGCTGAACGAGCGGAACCGCCGCGTCGCGAGACGACAAAACGCCGATCGAAAGCGGCCCGCGAACCTCCGCGACCGCGACGAGCGTCCAAGCGGTCGACTCCCTAAACGCTTGCGGCGTCGGCAGTTCAAACCGCGCGTTCTCCAACTCGACCGCCCGCTTTTCCGCCGAATAAACGGCGCGACCGCGAACCGACGTCGCGACGTTTCGCCCGCCGCTTGGCTCCAAATCGGCGCGACGCCAACCGACGACGCCGTTCGCGGAACCGTCCGCGTCGCCGACGAACGCGCCCGGCTCCGCGACCAACTTCAAAACCGCGTCGGAAGCGGCGACGTTCGCGCTCCCGTCCCCAACGACGCCCAAAATCGCGAACGCCAACGCCAACCCAACTGCGACGACGGCGACGCGCCCTCCAAGACTTATCCGACGCGGCGCCGTCAACGCCTTTCGCTTCAAACCCAACGTTGAAAAACGCGTTGCCGTCAACTTCCGCAACTCCTTTCTTTCAAACGCTTTCCTGTTTCAGTTCTCAACTCGCTCGACGCCGAACGCCGCCGCGACGCCGGGGCGGAACCTTGCGTTGAACTCGTCGACCACCGCCTTCAAACGCGGGTCGATTCGCTTCGCGTACTCCGCGCGCCAAGTCGGAGGGATCGACTCGACGCCCCAAAACGCCTCCGCGACGCCCCCCGCGACGCTT
>JAFSDX010000096.1 GCA_017436025.1 Thermoguttaceae bacterium | reverse complement strand
TTTTTTCCCGGCGTCGGGTACCGCAACTTGATGATTTTCCGACCGGACGGCGCAAAAATTTCCGTCGACGGTTCGCAAACGGAAGAAAACGGGCAAAACGGAGAAACCGACGCGCCGTTCGACGCGTCGACGCAAACCGCGCCGCCGCACGATTACGCCGACCGCTCGATTCTCGACGTGTTGCCGCGAGGGAAAGGGGGCGCCGCGCTCCGCCGACTAATGGAGCTTTGCGCCGAGCGGTTAGCCGCGTCGGAAACGAATAAAAAACGAATCGCGAACGGCGAACTCCCGGCGACGCAATGTTGGCTTTGGGGGCAGGGGACGCGACCTCGGCTCGTTCCGTTCGCCGAAAAATTCGGGTTCGGGCCGGGCGCGATGATCACCGCCGTCGACCTGCTGCGCGGAATCGCTCGCAACCTCGGTTGGGAAGTTCTCGAAGTTCCGGGCGCGACCGGGTACGTCGACACCGATTACGCCGCCAAGGGGCGCGCCGCCGCGGACGCGCTCGACCGTTTCGACGTCGTTTGCGTTCACGTCGAAGCGCCGGACGAAGCCGGGCACGAGGGGGACGCCGAGAAAAAAGTCGCGGCGCTCGAAGCGATCGATCGGCTGACGCTCCCGCCGATTTTGGAGAAGTTGCGAACGTTCGAGAACTGGCGGCTCCTGATTTCGCCCGACCATCCGACGCCGGTCGCGATCAAAACGCACTCGCGCGGCGCCGTTCCTTGGGCCGTCGTCGGTTCCGACGTCGCCGGGGACGGGTTCGCGACTTACGACGAAACGACCGGGGCCGCGTCGACGCGAGTTTTCGAACGCGGCGCCGATTTGGCCGAACTCTTTTTGAAAGGGAATTTGCAATGAAACGCTTCTTTTCGCTCGCCGTCGCCGCGACCGTCGCGACGCTCGCCCTTTTCGCGTCGAACGCTTCGTTCGTCAAGGCCGCCGACGACGCCGACAAACCGGCTTACGACGCGCTTGCCGAGTCGAAAGCGGACGACGCCAAATACGAATGGACGTATCTCTTCGACGGCAAAACGCTGAAAAATTGGATCGACCTCGAAGACGCGGGCGCCGAAACGCCGGTCGTCGAGGACGGCGCGATCGTTCTCGGAATGGGCGCGTCGTCGACGTCGATCAGATTCGACGAAGAGGCCGCCGGCTTCAAACTTCCGCGCGAAAATTACGAACTCGAAATCGTTTCGCGGCGCGAAATGGGGACGGACTTCTTCTCCGCGACGACTTTCCCGATCGGCGACGTTAGCGTTACGTTGATCAACGGCGGTTGGGGCGGCGCCGTCCTCGGCATTTCGAACGTCGACGATATGGACGCGTCGCAAAACTCGACGTCGTCGTTTTACAACTTCAAGAACGACAAGTGGTACCGCTTCCGCATTCAGGTTTCGAAACGGGCGCTCCGCGTTTGGGTCGACGACGAAGTCGGAATCGATTGCGTCGTCGAAGGGCGCCGTCTCGGGACGCGCTTCGAAGTGTCGCGTTGCGAACCGCTCGGTTTGACGAGCTGGATTAGCAAGGGCGTTATTAAAGTCGTCCGCTTCCGCGCGCTGACCGACGCCGAGTTGAAAGAGCTGAACGAACGAGCCGACGAAGAGGCGAAATTCTTCCAAATCGGCAACTGACGCTCGATTGGACGCCGATTGACCGAGCGTTCGTCGCGCGTCGTTTTCGGGACGCTCGGCTGGATAAAGGTTAACGCGAAACGCCCGAACCGACGGAACGCTTCGTCGATTCGGGCGTTTTTTTGTTGCGCGTTTTGCCTATTTTACGTCGTTTAAACCGGTTCGATCTCAAATTCTTCTTCGTCGACCCAAAAGCGGGAAAGCTCCGCTTCGAAATCGGCTTCCGGGTCTTCCTCTTCGAAAACGATCGGATTCTCGTTCGGCGCGGCCTTCGCCGACCAAACTTCGACGCGGTACGGGCGAATTTCGATCAGCGCGTAAGACGGGTTGGCGCCGGAGAGGAACGTTTTGGCCGCCGGATTCCAAGCGGCGACCGGTTGCGCTCCGTCGACGACGACCGCTTTGCCGCCGATTTGGACGTATTCGCAATCGCTCGAAAATAGGTCGCGACCGACGAGCAGGTGAACGAACGGCAAACGTTCGATTTCGGCGATTTTACGCGAGTCGCGGGTCGTCGCGATTCGAATCGTTCCGCGGTCGTCGAGGACGCCCATTACGTACCGCGTCCAAGGGCGACCGTCGGCGTCGACCGTTCCTAAAAGCGTTAGCGTCGGCCCGTCGAACACGCGGGCGAGTTTTTCTTGCGCGGCGCGAGAAATCATTTTCTTCCCCTTATTTTTATTCTTATGCGGTTGGCGACCGCCGACGAACGAACGCTCTCGGCGGCGATTCTTTTCGCTAAGTTTACGTCGTTGACGTTAAAATAGGGAAAGACGGTAAAAAACGCCGGCTTTACGGACGGCGTTCGGAGGCGTTTGGGCGGGCGCGCCGCCGTTTCCGCGTCGTTTCGGCGACTATTTCCGACTATTCGCCGAAGAAGACGCCGATTTCGCGTTCCGCCGATTCCGGCGAGTCGGACGCGTGTACGAGGTTTTCGGTCGCGTCGAACCCGAAGTCGCCGCGAATCGTTCCGGCGGCGGCTTTCGTCGAGTCGGTCGCGCCGACGAGCCCGCGAACGACGGCGATCGCTTTGCGGCCTTCCCAAATCGTCGCCAAGACCGGGCCGCGCGTTACATACGCTTCGAGTTCCGGATAAAACGCTTTTTCAAGGTGTTCGGCGTAATGGCGCGCCGCGAGTTCTTTCGAAACGGTTCGCAGTTCGATTTTCGTCAAACGCAGCCCCTTGCGTTCCAAGCGACCGATAATTTCGCCGGCCAGGTTGCGTTCGAGCGCGTCCGGTTTGAGCATTACGAAGGTTTTTTCCGTTTCGACGTTGGAGTTCGACATTATTTTTACCTTTCTCTTTTGTTTTTGTCGTTTTTTATTCGGCGGGGAAAAGGAAGCGATTCTCTTCTTCGACGGTTCGTCGAACGGACGAACGGCGTTCCCCCATTTTACCTTAGGCGCGGCGTTTGGCAAGCGGGCCCCGGAGAAAGCGGCGAAGCGGCGGAAAACGTCGCCGGAAAGAAGAGGCGCGAACGAAATTTTTCGCGCCGAAAAAGAAAGGGACGCCGGAAAAAGCCGACGGCGGCGAAAAGTTGAAAAACGCTCTTGACGCGTCGGCGCGAAAAACGTTATAGTGCGAACGTTCGGTCGAAACGCGCTCTCGGAAACGGGCGAAAAAGCGCGCTTTCGAACCGCTTGAAGCGAATAAACGACCGGCGTTCGTCGGACGTTTCCCCTCCTTGAAACGAAGAAATTAACAAGCGAAAGTTTCGAAAAATGAACGGTTTGAAGAAGATTTTGGGGCGCGGTCGAGCGTTCGGCGTTCTCTCGCCTCTCGCCGCCGCGGCGATCGCGGTTTCGTTTTCGGTCGTCGACGCGTCGTTCGCCGCCGAACGTCAAGCGTCGAACGTTCGCCGCTCGGCGACGCGGGTCGCGCAAAACGTCGCCGCCGAAAACCCGATTCGTCAAGACGCTCAACAGCCTTACCCGGAAATCGTCGCCGACGTCAACGGCGTTCAAATCACCCTCGACGAACTCCGCGCCGAGTCGTTGCGGGCGCACGGCGAAGAGGTGTTGTCCCGCATTTTGAACCGCGCGCTCGTTCTCGCCGAATGCAAGCGCCAAGGCGTCGCGATCACCCGCGCCGACGTCGACGCGGAAATCGACCGCCTCGCGAAGTCGTTCCGTCTCGACCGCCGCCAATACCTCGATATCGTTCAAAAAGACTCGTCGATGAGTTATCAAGAGTACGCCGAAGAGGTCGTTTGGCCGCGCTTGGCGTTGCAAGTCCTTGTCGCCGACCAAATTAAGTTGAGCGACGAAGAACTCGAAGCCGCTTACTTGAAATCTTACGGCCCGTCGGTCGGGCTCCAAATGATCGTCTGCGAAACGAAAGAAAAAGCCGACGACGTCCGCGCTCGCGTCCTCGCCGACCCGGAATCGTTCGGAACGGTCGCGAAAAACGAGTCGCTCGACGTCGTTACCGCGTCGAACAAAGGGCGAATGCAGCCGATTTTCCGCGGAATGCTCGAAGACAAAGCGATGGAAGAGCTTATTTTCGCGCTCGAAGTCGGCGAAATCTCCGAAACGGTCGGCCCTTACGGCCCGCAAAATCAGTTCGTCGTTTTCCGTTGCGAAAATAAATACGACCCGGTCGTTCCGGCGGAAAAAATCGACGAAGTGAAGGAACGCCTCCAAGTGCAAGCGAGCGCCGCGAAGCTCCGAGGCGCCGCCGACGAACTCTTCGCCCGTTTGGGCCGCGAAGCGAACGTCGTCAACGTCATCGGCAATCCGGAACTCCGCAAGCAATACCCGAACGTCGCCGCGACGGTCGACGGGAAACCGATTCTCCTCGACGCGGTCGTCGAAATGTGTTTGCGTCTTTACGCCAAACAAGACCTCGACGCGCTCGTTTCGATCGAGCTGATTCGCCAAGAATGCAAAAAAGTCGGGCTGGAAGTTACCGACGCCGACGTCGCGACCGATATTTTCGTCCGCGCCGCCGAAACGACTTACCCCCTTCCGGACGGTTCGCCGGACGTCAAAACCTACCTCCGCTCCGAGTTGGCCAAGTACCAAACGACCGAAGAAAATTACAAGAAATCGATCGTTTGGCCGGGCGTCGCGCTCCGCAAACTCTCCGAAGGGAAGGTAAAAATTACCGAAGAAGAAATCGCCAAGGCTTACGAGGCGAATTTCGGCGAAAGCGTTCAATGCCTCGGAATCGTCCTTAACGACGAACGCCGCGCTCGCGACGTTTGGCAAAAGGCGCGAACCCTTCCGACGAAAGAAAATCGCCCGGCGGACGAAGTCTTCGGCGACTTGGCCGCGGAATACTCGGTCGAACCGGACGGCAAGCAAATGCGCGGTCGCATCGCGCCGATCGTCAAAAACGGCGGTTATCCGGAACTCGAAGAGGAAGCGTTCGCGCTCAAACCGGGCGAACTGTCGCAAGTGATTCAAATCGACTCCGGAACGTTCGTCATCCTTTACTGCCAAGAACGTCTCGCCGGGAGCGACGCGACGCTCGAAGAAATGCGCGAACAAATTGTCGCCAACCTCCGCAAAATGAAGGAAGCGTCCGCCGCGGGCGAATTTTACGCGGGCGTCGTCAAGCGAGCGCGCATCGTCAACAACCTGACGAACCAAACGATCGAACCGGGCGACAAACCGTCGGCGGACGCGAAATGGGCGTCGCCGGAAGCGAGCGCGCTTCGTCGTTAGTCGAAAAGTCGTTGATCGAAAAAAAAACGTCGACGCCAACCGCTTAATCGACTTCGGTTGAGCGAACGTCGAAACGCAAACGCCCCGCCGAGTCGGAAAGACGCGGCGGGGCGTTCGTTTTTTTGTCGGAAACCGTTCGACCGGCGTTTAAGGGCGGCGCCGCGATCGTCGACGACGTCGCGCGGCGTTTAACCGACGTTTAATTGACGTTTAATTGACGTTTAACCGCCGTTGGCGCGTCAGTCGGTCGGGTTCGTATCTTGGATGAACTGATAAATCGGGTCGGGCGCGTTTTCTTTAAGCTGACCGGTAAAAAGTTCCTTAACGTAAAGCGAGTCTTCTTTCGGCGATTCCGGGAGACGGAACGAGTCGCCCTTTTGCAAAATGACGCGGACGTCCTGCATCGAGCCGAGTTCCTCCGTTCCGGCGACCTGCGCGGGGAACCAGTATCCGTTTTTCTCGTCGTCGACGAGGTAAAACTCCGCCCAGCAGTGCCCCGGAACGCGAACGAGTCGGGCGGGAACGTCGAGCGAACGACACATCGCGATGAAGAGCGCCGACATATCTTCGCAGTCGCCGTCGCGGGTTCGGAGCGCCGCGAGCGCGCCGCGCATCGGTTTCTCGACTTGCGCCTCTTTATACGAAATTTCGGTTCGGACGTACTCGAAGAGCGCGTCGATCTTTTCCCAATCGGTCGCGTCTTTGTTCGTTTCCTCGACTTGCTCGATAATATCGGAAGCGAGTTTGCGAACCGTCTTCGACGTCGACTCGATGTAATCGCCGGCTTTCAAATAACGGCGCAGGTCGCGCGGAACCGTCTTCGGGAATCGATAAATTTCCGGTTGGCTCGGCGGGAGAATCGGGCGCCGCGTTACCTCGAACAGGACGGTCGCCTCGACGCGCTGACCCGGTTTGAGTTCGCGCATTCGGAAGACCATCTGCCGAGCGCCGCCTTCTTTAAGGTCGCGATAATCGACCCTTGCGACGCGCGGAAAGTTCTCTTCGAGCGTTCGGACTTTTTGCTCCGGGAAGTCGGTCGGCACCGGCGCCGTTCCGAGCAAATCTTTGCAGGCGCCGTTCGCTCGCGCTTCGAAAATCATTCCGGCGCGATATTTGGTCGAAACCGCTTTCCCGAGACGCGGCCCGCGTTGGCCGTCGTCCGGCGTTTCTTCGGTCGACGCGGCTTCGTTCGTTCCGTCGGTTTCCTCGGCGAGAAACTCGTCGAGCGACGCGGCGGAAGCGTTCGGCGCCGTCGCCGGAGCGAGCGGATTGCGCGCCGGTTTGGCGGGCGACGTCGCGTTCGCGGCGGTTTCCGGTTTCGGCGTTTCTTCGTTTGGCGCCGCGTTCGCGACGTCGGCGGCTTCCGCTTTTTCCGCGTCTTTCTTTACGTCGGCGGTCGCCGGTCGAGCGGATTGCGCGGAGGCCGGAGCGGGCGTCGGCGTCGCCGGTCGAGGCGCGGGAGCGCGCGGCGTCGTTCGACCGGCGTTTCCTCCGGCGGCGTTCGAGCGGCGACCGATCGCTCGCGTCGAACGCGTCGCGGCGGGTTTGTCCGCGTCCTTGCCGTCTTTCGAGTTTTTCGCGTCGGCTTTCTCGTTCGGGTCGACGTCGAACGCGTCGGCGTCCTCGTCTTCGTCGACGATCGGCGCGGACGGTTTCGGCCCTTTTTCGGTCGCGTCGCGCATTCGCCCGAAACTGATTTGCGCCAAGCTCGGCGTCGGCTCCGCGACGAAACCGAACGCGGTGAAAGCCGCCAACGCGACCGACGCCGTCCAAAGTTCCTCCGTTTTTTTCATCGTCCGGTTTCCTTTCTCGCCGAGACGTTATATTTTAGTTATTTTGCGCCGTTTAACGTTTCGCGTCGCTTCGGAACGCGGCGCGTCGTTTCGATTTTCGACGGAAAAACGTTCCGACTTAAAATTTTCCCCGCCGCGACGCAAAACGCCGATTGGAGCGCGTTTATCGAACGAGTAAAATCGGGGAGATGGGGAAGATAGGGGAGACGGATAAAATAAGCGGCGAGGCGAAACCGCGTCGACGGGGCGAAAAGGGGGAAAACCGCGTCGACGACGAAAAAACGCGTTGACGCCGCCGCGATTTTACCTTACTATAAAGTAATTGTTTAAAAAAATATTCGAAAACGATTCGAAAGGAATCCTCGAATGAAAAAATATCTTGTCGACGACGCCGAATATTCCGTTAGCGCCAAGGGTGACGGCCCGATTTTGGTTTTCGCGCACGGCTTTCCGTTCGACGGTCGTATTTTCGACGCGGTCGCCGACCGATTGGCGTCGAAATTTTATTGCGTCGTTCCGGACTTGCGCGGGTTCGGCTCTTCGACGCTCGGAGCGAACGGGCTGAATCCGCGGGGCTTCCCGCGCGTTACGATGGGGCGGTACGCCGACGACCTGACGATTTTAGCGTCGGAAATCGCCTGCGAACTCGGGCGCGACCCGGCGACCGAAAAGGTTTACCTCTGCGGGCTCTCGATGGGCGGCTATATTTCGCTCGCGTTCGCGGCGCGCCGTCCGGAGCGTCTCGGCGGGATTATCTTTTGCGACTCGAACGCGTCCGGCGATACTCCGGAGAAGTCGGCCGGTCGCTTGAAGTTGGCGGAGGAGATCGTCGCCGTCGAACGCGCGACGGCGCAAGTCGCGGCGCTCGCGGAGTCGTATTTGCCGAACCTGTTGTCGCCGAAGACGTTCGAGACGAAACCGGAGGTCGTCGAGGAGTTGCGTCAAACGATGTTGCGCCAACGCCCGACCGGAATCGCCGCCGCCGCTCGCGGGATGGCCAAGCGCGCCGACTCGACCGCGCTTCTTCCGAAAATCGCCGTCCCGACGCTCGTTTTGGGCGGGGCCGACGACGTTCTCTCGCCGCCGAGTTCGCTCGACGCGATCGCCGCCGCGATTCCGGGAGCTTGCCGAGCGACGATTCCGGACGCCGGACACGTCGCGTCGTTGGAAAATCCGGACGCGTTCGCCGACGCCGTCTTGCGCTGGGCCGAATCCGCTTTATAATAGAGTCGACCGAAAGCGGCCCGAACGGTCGTTTAGGGAACGCGAAGTCGCCTGCGAATCGACGTTAAGCGTCGATTTTCGCCGTCGATTTCCTTGCGCGTCGAGACGTTTTTTCGCGTTTCGGCGCTCGTTTTATTTAAGGGCGCGACGTCCGAGAGCCGCCCCAACCGTCGAAAACGAAAGGAATTTCCGTTGAGTTCGAACGAACGAGAAACGCCGTCCGTCCCGGAGGAAACCGCCGCCGTCGAGAACGCCGCGATCGCCGAAGCGTCGTCCGAAAAAAAGGCGGCGCCCAAAGCGAAAGCGTCGCCGTCCGACAAGAGCGAAAAGCCCGCCGCGCCGAAAAAAACGTCGCGCAAGCGGGCCGACGCGACCTCGATGGCCGCCGAGCAAAAGGAAATTTCGGTCAGCGAGTTTTTCGCGAAAAACCGGCATCTCCTCGGCTTCGACAACCCGCGCAAAGCCCTCTTGACGACGGTTAAAGAAGCGGTCGACAATTCGCTCGACGCTTGCGAAGAGTCCGGAACGCTCCCGGAAATTTGGACGCGCGTCGAACGGGTTAGCGAAAACGCTTACCGCGTTTCGGTGCAGGACAACGGCCCCGGCATTCTCCCCAAGCAAATTCCGCTGATTTACGGGAAACTTCTTTACGGCTCGAAGTTTCACCGCCTCCGAATGAGCCGCGGTCAACAGGGGATTGGGATTAGCGCGGCCGGGATGTACGGTCTTTTGACGACCGGGAAACCGCTCGAAGTCGTCTCGAAACTTTCGCCGCGCAAACCGGCGACGTACTTCGTCGTCCGCATCGACTCGAAAACGAACAAACCGGAAGTCCTCAACGGCGACGGCGCCGGCGAAACGATCCCGCCAAACGAAGAAGGGCGGCAAATTTTGCGCGACCGCGAACTCGATTGGATCGACGTGCCGAGCGGAACCCGGGTAACGATCGAGTTGGAAGCGAAGTACCATCGCGGACGCGGCGGCGTCGACGAGTATTTGGAGCAAACGGCGCTCGCGAACCCGCACGCGACGTTTCACTTCGTCGACCCGGACGGAAACGAAGCGCATTACGCCGCGTCGGTCGGCGAACTCCCGCCGGAACCGGTCGAAATCAAGCCGCACCCATACGGCGTCGAGTTGGGCAAGCTCCTCGAAATGACGCGGGAAACGGAGACGGCGACGCTCTTTAAGTTCTTGACGGAGTCGTTTTGCCGCGTTTCGTCGACGTTGGCTCGCGCGATCTGCGAAAAGGCCGGGCTTTCGAGCCGCGTCGACCCAAAAACGCTTTCCCGCGACGACGTGTCGAAGCTCTTTGCGGCGATTTCGGAAACGAAAATCCCGGCGCCGTCGAGCGATTGCGTCGT
The DNA here is from genome assembly GCA_017436025.1 of Thermoguttaceae bacterium. Lineage (GTDB taxonomy): Bacteria > Planctomycetota > Planctomycetia > Pirellulales > Thermoguttaceae > RUG369. Next base: position 2,409 of record JAFSDX010000096.1, on the reverse strand, counting down.
TCCGATCGGCGAGCAAAACATCTTGGCCGGGCTCAAGAAAATCGTTCCGGGCGAGTTCTTCGTCGCCGCGACGCGCCCGCCGGCAGTTTATCGCGGGAATCCGTTCCAAATTGAAGTCGGCTTGGCGTATGGCGGCGGCCCGTCGACGCAAAAAATCGACCGCGAAACGCTCCAAGAGGCGATTTCCGAAAGCGACGCGCGGACGATTCGGCAATTTTTAACGTCGACGTTCGACGGAATCGGGTTCGACGGCGCGGACAAAATCATCAAGAACGCGAACATTCGCCCCCGCGTGTCGCCGCCGAAGTTGACGCAACGCGAGTTTGAGGCGTTGCTTAACTCGTTGCAAACGTTGAACCTATCCGAGGGGCAAAATATGTCGGTTTACCGGTACGCGAACCGGGTTCCGCTCCAGTTCCAAGCGGGCGCCTGCGCGATCACGCAGACGATTATGCAGACGAACTGGCGCTCTTACGGTCTGCAACAGACGAAGAACCAGCTCCCGCGCGGCCCGATAACGATTATGGCGCACTTCGCGAGCGTTTGGGCGCCGTACACGAGCGAATCGAAGGAGGCGTTGGCGGCGTATCCGGAGATTCAGAAGGAGTTGCGACTCGCGCTCCAAACGGTCGGGCGCAAACTCGGGCTCTTCTTGAAGCGTCGCGAAAAGGTGAAGCAAGCCGGTTCGCGCCGAGCGGTTTTCTTGCGTTATTTGCCGGAAATCGCGGAGGCGGTCGCCGAAATCAACCGCGGCGACTTCTCGGAACGTCTCGCCGCGGAACGTTTTGCGACGGTCGCGGAAACGCCGGAAGAGGCGGAGGCGACGGTGAAGCGGCGCCAAAGTCCGGGCGAAATTTATATGCGGCTCCTGACGGTCGCGAACCGCAAGACGGCGCTGGCCGACGTCAAATTCGACGAGCGCGGGAACAGAATCGAGGCGCAAGAAACGGACGAACTCGACTCCGACCCGACCGTCGCGATTATCCCGTCGGAGCGTTAAACGTCGGCGTTCGGCGATTTAAGAGAACGGAGCGGAGGCGCCGCGGAAACGGCGTCGAAAGGCGTTCGTCGCGAAAGCGGCGGACGCTTTTTTCGTTTCTTGTCGTTTTTTCTCGTTTGCGGCGCGTCGGGCGTCGACGTCGGTTTGAATTGCGGTTATAATAAGAAGAAAAACGTTCGCGCCGTCCGCCGCCGAAACCACGGCCGACGCGAACCCAACGTCAAACGCCGCGACGGTAAACGTTCGAACAACGACGGGAGCGCAAACGATGGAAGGCTTGAAAACGTTCAAATCAGAACCAATTACATTTACACGTGTTACGAAAAGTTTTATTATTGACGCTAAAAAAGAATCGGTAATGAGGTTCGGCGAATGGAGCGGCAGCGCGATGGGCGGACTTATAGGCGGTTTCCTAGGCGGCGCGGTGGGCTGCGGCGTCGGCGCGTTTATTGGCAAGATTATCGCGACGCAATTTATCGACGACGGTAAAGAAGAAGCGAAAAGATTGGCGAAGGAAGCGGTTTCCGAAGAGGAGATCAACCGTTTGCGTCAAAGCGCGGAGTTGGACGACCCGACGGCGATGAACTCGTTGGGCATACGTTGCTTAGGCGGCGCCGGCGTTCCGTTGGATTACAAAGAGGCGGCGCGCTGGTTCGCTCGCGCCGCGCAAGCCGGCCACTCGGACGCGATGTATAACCTAGCCTGCCGTTATTTCTTCGGCGAAGGTATTCCGGAAGATAAGGAGGAGGCGGTTCGCTGGTTTCTCCAAGCGGCGAAATTAGGCCACGCAAAAGCGATGGTTAACCTCGGCGTTTGTTACGCGAACGGAGAAGGTGTTTCGCAAGACCTGACGCAAGCGGTCGAACGGTGGCGCCAAGCGGCGGAATTGGGCGTCGCGGAGGCGAGGTTCAACCTCGGCGTTTGTTACGAGAAGGGCGAGGGCGTATTGCAAGACCTGACTCAAGCGGTCGAATGGTGGCGCCAAGCGGCGGACGCCGGGGACGCGTCGGCGATGTTCGCCCTCGGCGTTTGTTACATGACCGGCGAGGGCGTTTCGCAAGACAAAACGCAAGCGACCGTCTGGTGGCGCAAAGCGGCGGACGCCGGGAACGCGTCGGCGATGTTCAACCTCGGCGTTCGTTACGAGAACGGTCGCGGCGTATCGCAAGACTGGACGCAAGCGGTCGCATGGTACCGCAAAGCGGCGGACGCCGGGAACGCGGACGCGATGTTCAACCTCGGCGTTTGTTACGCGAAGGGCGAGGGCGTTTCGCAAGACTGGACGCAAGCGGTCGCCTGGTGCCGCAAAGCGGCAGACGCCGGGAACGCGTTGGCGATGAACAACCTCGGCGTTTGTTACGCGACCGGCGAGGGCGTTTCGCAAGACCAAACGCAAGCGGTCGCATGGT
>JAFSDX010000095.1 GCA_017436025.1 Thermoguttaceae bacterium | reverse complement strand
CCGCCGGAATCGTCGAAGTCGGTCGAGCGTCGCGAATCTCCGCAACCGTCGGCGTTTGAAGCTTTTTCGCGACTTCACGAAAATGGTCGGCGACGACGGGCGCGGTCGGTTCCGCAATCGATTGCGCGACGGTTTCCGTTCTCGTTTCCGTTTCCGAAACGGCGGCGAAAACGGCGGCGGAATCGGAAGTCGCGCGAAGTTGGGCGAGCGCGTCGCGACCAACGGGAGCGGAAGACGAGTTCGAGCGGAAGTTCGGGCCCGGCGCGGCGCCGTCGCCGACGAACGACTCGACGCCTTTTCCGAACGCCGCGTCGAAAAGGGGCGTCGCCGGTTCCGGTTTCGCGACGGGCTCCTCGAACGGCGCCGGACGATAAACGTAAAGGTCGAACCGTCCCCGTTCCCGTCGCGGCGCGACGTCCAAAATTCCGAGCTTCTTCAACTCGTCGACGCGTTTGCGCACCTGCGACTCCGTCAACTTGACGCCGGAACGCTCGGCGAGGTCGCGCAAGGTTGCGAAATCGACGTCGGCCAACTTCCCGGGCTCCCGTCCGAGCGTCGCCCAAAAGACCGCGAAAAGCGCCTCTTTGTTTCCCGTTCGCAAAAAGAGCGGAATCAGTTCGTCCATCGTTTAGTTCCTTGCAGTTCGAAAATCGCGACGTTGCGATAGTCCCACCATTCCAGTTCGAAGACGTTCGCTTCAATCTGTTCGATCAAATAATCGGCGACGCGGTCGGCGGCCGGCGTTCGCTCTTTGGGACGCTTTCGTTTCCAAAAAGATTGAAAAGCGTCGCAAACCTTATTCAGCGCGAGCCCGACATAACGCGGGCCGTAAAATCGATTGATCAGCGCCGCCAACTTGGTCGCGACCTCGTCGCCGATCGGCGCGTCGATTTGCTTGCGCACGACGTCGGCGTTCATTCCGCGCACGACGTCGAAGAGGGGCGTTTCGAGTCCGTAAATACCGCCGCGCCTCATTCGTTCGCGTCGCATTTTCTTTCGCGCCAAATCGAGGTCAAGCGCTGTTTGTTCGGTCATCGTCGTCCCGCCTCCGTCGAGCGTTCGAAGCGCCCGAACTCCCAGTCGTCGCGTTCGAAGTCGCGCCTTGTTAGACGGTAATAGCGGACGTATTCCGAGCGACGGCCCGTCGCGGCGTTGACGTATTCCGAAACGCGCTCGATTCCGGCGCTCGCGCCCTTGCCAAGTCGATAATAATCGCGGTCGACGTCGTTTGAATAAAGACCGGCGCGCTTCCAAGCGGTTTTCCCGGCGCGCAAACCGGGGATAATTTCTTCAAGTTTCATCGGGGTTCTTCCTCATTTTGCGGTTGGGCGGTTCCGTCGCTCAACGGATAACGTCGAGAATCCGGAGCGACGCCGGACAGCTTTTTAAGAGGCTTTTTCGTTCGACATTCGTTTTCCAGTAATGAACGCGGACGTCGCGCTCGTCTCGGTCGCCGAAGAGTCCGGCGTCGCGGATTTTATCGAGGATTGCGCGCTCGACGGTCTTGTCGCCGCCGATAACTTCAGGCGGCTCGACAAAATACGGCGCGACGTCGCCCGCCGAATCAACGACAAAAACGAGCGCCAACGCGAATTTTGTCGCCTCGGCGTAAACCCGCGCCGAAACGATAATCTCTTTAACTTGCGTTTGTTTCATCTCGTCCCCTTTGTTCGTTTTGAACTCTAAAGTTCGTTTCGCGCTTCTTGCTCCGCTCCGGCGATCAGCAGAACCGCCGCGTCTTCGACCGGTTCGCCGGACTCGCGGTCGAGCCGAACGTCGGCGACGGCGAAACGGCGCCCGTCCGGAAGTCGAATCGCGACGGGTCGGTCGACGGCGAAAACGGCGAGCGCGCGCCGCAAGTCGCCGACGTCGACAAAGGAGCCGTCGCGGCGTCGGCGTTTTCTCATTGCCGTCGCGCCTCCAAGTCCGCGGGGTCTTCGGCCAACCAAAGTCGGCCGTCGGCGTCGACGTAAATCGCGCGGACGTTTCGCGTTTTGCCGTTATTGTCGAGGAAATACGCGTCGCCGTATTCGACGAGCGCTTTCAGTTCTTCGTAAGTCGGTCGGTTTATTTTCGCTTCTCCTTTTTCTCGTTATGTTCGCCCGCCGCGTTTGGCGGGCCGAAGAAGCCGCGACGACCGTTAAGCCGTCTCGACTTGGCGGGGGGCCGCTAAAAAACCCAAGAGGCCCCGGCGAACGTCGCGGCGGAGACGAACCCGACGACGCGCCAAACCCAGTTTTCGCGTCGCGCCTCTCTCGCGATCCGCTCGAAGTCGTCGCGTTGGCGACGCGTTTCAATCAGTTCGTCGTCGCGCCGCGCGACGGCGAGGCGACGGCTCTCGGCGGTTCGCGCGTTCGCGTCGCGCTCCGACTTCAACGCCTCGGCGAGGTTCGAGAGCGCCGCGTTCTTCTTGGTCGCCGCGGCCAAATCCGCCTCGACCGTCCGGAGCCGGTCGCCGACTTCGACGAAACGCTTGTCGGCGACGTCGGCGTTGCGCCGCGCGACTTCGAGCGCCCGCGAAATCTCGGCGTTCGCGGCGCGTTCGGCGGCGAGTTCCTTTTCGACCTTCGCAAGCCGGGCTTCGGCGTCGAATACGTCCGTTTGCGCTTCGTCGAGCAAGCGCCGAAACGTTTCGAGTTCGTCGACGAGGCGTTGCGCCGCGACGTCGAACGCGTCGACGTCCGCGCGTTCTTCCGACGCGACCGCTTCGACCGCCGCTTCCGGCGCCTCGGAAGCAAACTTCAAAATTCGTTCTTGCGATTCAACAGACATAACCGGCGCTCCCCGCGACGTCGTCGCCGTTCGTCGGTTCCGGTTCGGTCGGTCGCGCCGCGTCGGTCGGCGGCGTTCCTAAAATCGCGTCGAGTTCCTCGGCGAGCGCGGTTTCAATCGCTTCCGCCGACTCCGCCGCGACCGAAAGAGCCGGAGCGACGTATTCGTCGAACGTCGCGCGAACCGCTTCGTCCGTCGCGGTTTCCACCGGGTTCCGGACGAACGCGTCGGGGCGAAGAAGAACCCAAGTCGCGGCGACGACGTTCGCGTAAGGCGCGAAAATTTCCTCCGCGAACTTCGTCGACTTCCAAAACGCGAGCCGTTGAACCGTCTTTCGTTCGCGGTCGAAATAGCAAAGGCTAAGCGCGTCGTTTTGATACAACCGAGCGAGCGCGAACCCGCCGTTCTTCATATGTCGGAGCGCGACGTCGAACGTCGTCGTTTCGATCGGCGCGACGGTTTGCGGTTTGGTATTGGCGTTCATTTTTCTTTTTCCTCTCTGTCTTTTCGATAAAATCTTCGTTCGGCGGGGCGGTAAACGAAGCGCGGCGCGACGAGCCGACCGGTCGCGTCGAACTCCGGCGCGATTAAGAGCGCGTCGTAAAGCGTTCGCAAGATTTCCTCTTTCGGCGCCGCCGCCGTCAAACGCAAGCCGAAGCGCCAAGCGAGCGCGACAATTTCGTCTTTCCCGTAAGCGGCCGCGTCCGCGCGGACTTTCGCCGCTTCGAACCCCGTCAACGCTTGGCCTTCGATTCGGTAAGCGCGAACGACGAACCCCCAACCGGAACCGAAAACGCATTGTTCCAAGTTTGGGTCGCGATTAAGGCGGCGTCGGCGCAAACGTCGCGGACGCGGGCCGGGCTTTTTACGCGTCGTTTTCATCGTTCGTCGCCTTCTTCCTATGTTGGGCGTAACCGTCGCGACCAACGGGAGCCGAAACCGAGTTCGCGCGGAAGCGCGGGCCCGGAACGGCGCGGTCGCCGTCGTTCGCCGCCTTCTTCCTATGTTGGGCGGAACCGTCGCGACCAACGGGAGCCGAAACCGAGTTCGCGCGGAAGCGCGGGCCCGGAGCGGCGCGTTCGCCGTCGTTCGCCGCCTTCTTTCGTCGATTGTTGCGCCGCCGGTATTCTTCCCAATCGCGCGGCGACTCCCGACGCGGTTTCGTCGCCCCGCGGTCGGTCGGCGAGGCGTCCGGACGGTCGGACGTTTCGCGCTTTCGCTTGCGCTTCGCGTTCAACTCCTTCAAGTCGAGGCGAACGAGCGGAACCCGCGAAACTCGGAACGCCTTCGTCTTGCAGTCGTAAGCGAGACGCGGCGCGAGAATCTTGCCGTCCGGCGCGAAGACCGGCGCGACTCGCAGGCATTCGCCGAGCGCTTCGCAAAGTCGCGACTTCGGCGCCCATTTCGCGAACGGAATTCCGAACTTCTCGAACGTCGCCCAAAGCTCCGACCAACTAAAAGTCGCGACGTCGGCGAGAATCGGCGCGATCTCGCTTTCCGTCAAGGCCCGACCTTCGAACCGATAGACGCGGGCGTAAAAGTCGTAGTCGATATAAGCCATCGGCCCGGCTCCTTACCAAATCCGGAGCGTCCAGTACAGCCGACCTTCCGCGTCGTAAGCGACGCCGGGCGCGACCTTCGTATAACGGGCGCCGTGCATAATGTCGGCGTGTTTCTCCGAAAGCTCCCAAGCGCGAACGGCGGCCTCCGGCGACGTTTGCCAAGCGGCGCAAATCTCCGGCGTCGGCGGGTATCGATGGAAGCAGGAGCGCCAACGCGCCATCAGCCGCGAGTGCGCGCGGGCCCCGTCGGCGAACCGCTCGTCGAGTTGGAGCGGACGCAAACCTTCGGCGGCGCGGGAGCGGTTCGCCGCTTCGACGAGTCGCAAGCCGAGCGCGATTTCGCGTTCGAGCGTCGTTTGCGCCGCGCAAGTCGGAGCGTCGACCGTTTCGCAAGTTTCGGCGGAGCAAGTCGGAACCGCCGTCGTTTCGCCGCCGACCGGGCAAGAGCCGCCGGGACAAGCGGGCGGCGTCGGGGGCGACGTCGTTTCCGCCGCGTCCGTCTTTCGCTCGACGTCGCAAGCGCCGCCGGAGCAAGCGGGAGCCGCCGACGTTTCCGCCGCGTCGTCTTTTTTTTCGACGACGCAAGCGCCGCCGGAGCAAGTCGGCAAGTCGCGCGAAACGCTCCCCGCCGTCGAGCCGACCGACCAACCGCCGTAAGAATAAGCGCCGGTCGAACAAGCCGAATACCCGCCGCCCCAACGTCCGCAACCGCGAAGCCAACCGCAAGCCGACGCGACGTCCGCCGTCGAAACCGCGATCAAAAGCGTCGCGAGCGCAATTTTCCAAAATTGTTTCATCTCGTTTTCCTCCTTGCTAGTTAAAAATTGGGAACGTTTTGAACCGGCTCGTCCTCCGGTTCGAACGCGACATCCGCCGCGACGCGTTCGAGCGCCGAAGCGATTTCGCCGAGCTTGTTTTCGACGTCGAGTCGGCGCCGCTCCTTGTGTTCGCGAAGGGTCGACGCGGCGCTTGGTCGGGCGGAGTCGTCGCGACCGACGGAAGCCGCGCCGTCGCGGTCTTCTTTGAGGCGTTCGAACAGCTCGTCGAACGGGCTTTCGTAATCGCGCTTGAGCTTGGCGACCGAGAGCCGATCGATCGTCGAGCCTTCGACGCCGTGAATCGCCAAATAAACGCGGTTCCCGACGACCTTCAAGACGCTAATTTCGACGCGGTCGTCGACGACGATCCGCTCTTGTTT
>JAFSDX010000094.1 GCA_017436025.1 Thermoguttaceae bacterium | reverse complement strand
GCTCGCGATCGATCGCGAATCGACTCGGCGTTTCGACGCGATTCGGGGACGCTTCGGCGACGAACGTCGGCGCGATCGCCGGATTCCGCGTCGCCGCGAACGCTCGAAGGGCCGCCTCTCGCTCCGCGTCGCAACGCTCGGAACCGCCTTTGTCGGCGTATTCGCCGCGTCGCAACCGGGCGTCGAACTCGTCGGCGATCCGCCGCGACTCGACGTAAAGCTCGCAAACGCGCGAATCCATCGCGTCGCGTTCGTCGTCGGAAAACCCTTCCGGCGGACAGCGGTAAGTTCTTACGTTCCAAGCGATATTCTCGTACTCCTTCGGCCAAACCGCTCGGCGCAACGCGTCGGCGAACGGCGACCGCGCAAGGAGCGCGTCGGCCCGCGACGCTTCGCTCGGCGACATTTGCGACGCGGCGTCGGCGTCGACGTCGGCGACGGGTTCCGGTTCGGTTTCCGTTTCCGTTTCCGAAACGGCGTCGGCGACGGAAACGGAAACCGCCCGAAGTTGAGCGAGCGCGTCGCGACCAACGGGAGCGGAAACCGAGTTCGCGCGGAAGCGCGGGCCCGGAGCGGCGCGGTCGCCGCCGCTCGGCTTGGCGAAGGACTCGACGCCGCGTCCGAACGCCGCGTCGAAAAGGGGCGTCGCCGGTTCCGGTTTCGGCGCGGTCGCGTCGACGTTGAAGCGGTTCGGCGCCGGTTGGAAAACGAGCAAGTCGAAGCGACCGCGTTCGCGACGCGGAACGACCGTCAACACGTCGAGCTTTTCCAGCTCCTTAACTCGTTTGCGGACTTGCGATTCCGACAACGCGACGCCAAATCGCGCCGCCGTCGCGCGGAGCGTCGCAAAGTCGACGTCGGCGAATTTCCCGGGCTCTTCGCCGAGCGCAAGCCAAAGCGCCGCGAACAACGCCTCCTTTGTCCCCGACGCTAAAACCAACGAATACAACGCTTTCATTCTCGTTTCCCTTCCGTTTCCGTCAACCTCGCGAAAACTCGCAATACAGAACTTCGCGAGCGTCGTTTTCTTCGACGCCGAATCGCTTCAAGTTGTAATTTCCGTTTTCGTAAACGCCGACGAATCGACCGTTGAACGGCCCGCGCGCTCCGCCGACTTCAATTTCCGCGTCGATTTCGACGAACGCCCGCTCCGACGCCGTCGACTTGACGTAATCCAACGCCGCGAGAACGTCGGTAAAGCGTTTAAATTCAACGTTGTTTTCGTTGGGGTTCATCGTTTTGTTTCCTTTTGCTCATCGAATAACGTCGAGAATCCGGAGCGACGCCGGACAGCCCAATCGGTCTTTTCGTTCGACTTGCGACGCCCAATAATGAACGCGGACGTCGCGAGCGTCCCGGTCGCCGAAGAGCCCGGCGTCGCGAATCTTGTCGAGAATCGCGCGCTCGACGCTCTTGTCGCCGCCAATAATTTCAAGCGGCGCGACAAAATACGGCGCGACGTCGCTCTTCGTATCGACGACAAAAACAAGCGCCGACGCGCTGATCGCGCCCTTGCCGCAACGCCGCGTTGCGACGATAAGTTCTTTAATTTTCGTCTGTTCCGCCTCTTCTTTGGGTCGCGACTCGCGGGCCCCGGCTTCGTAATATCCGAACTCCCAGTCGTCGCGCTCGAGGTCTAGGAGCGTCAATTCATACGGTTGAACCGATTTTGGAACGCGTCCGCTCGGTTCTCTCGGGTATTCGGTCGTTATGTTAAAACGACGCCCGTCCGCCGTTGCCGCCGCGTCGTCCAACCACCAGTAAACGCGCGTTCCGTCGGCTTTCCCGCCGTAATTCCGCGACGTTTGCCAAGCGGTTTTTCCGGCGATTAAACCGGGCAAAATTTATTCAAATTTCATCGGGGTTCTTCCTTGTCTTGCGGTTGGGCGAAACCGTTGCGACCAACGGGAGCGGAAACCGAACTCGCGCGGAAGCGCGGGCCCGGAGTCGCGCGGTCGCGACCGGCGATCAGCAGAACCGCCGCTTCTTCGACCGGAGCGCCGGAGTCGCGGTCGAGTCGAGCGTCGGCGACGGCGAACTTGCGCCCGTCCGGAAGTCGAATCGCGACGGGGCGGTCGACGGCGCAAACGGCGAGCGCGCGTCGCAAGTCGCCGACGTCGACGAAGGAGCCGTCGCGTTGGCGGCGTTCTCTCATTGACGTCGCGCCTCCAAGTCCGCGGGGTCTTCGGCCAACCAGAGTCGACCGTCGGCGTCGACGTAAATCGCGCGGACGTTTCGCGTTTCGCCGTTATTGTCGAGGAAATACGCGTCGCCGAAATCGACGATATTCTTCAATTCTTCAAACGTTCGACGGTTCATTCGGTCGCTCCTTTCCGCGTCGTTTGGCGGTTTCGAACTCTAGAGTTCGTCGGCCTCGGCGACCTTTGCGCGAAGGCGCGGACGCGGTCGACCGCCGCCAACGCGTCGTCGCGCTCTTGCGGCGTCAGTCGCGGGTTCGTCAAGGCGCAGTCGCGCAATCCGGCGAGCGCGCGCTCCAAGTCGCGACGTTCGGCGGCGAGTCGAGCGTCGAACGCGTCGAGTCGGCGAAGCAAATCGCGATAATCGTTCGTTCGGTTTTCCATCGTTTTTCGTTCGTTTCGTTCGTTTCGTTCGTTTCGTTCGTTTCCATTTGACGTTCGAGACGGCCCGACCGCCGAAACGCGACGCCGAAGCGTCCCGCCCCGACGGTCGGCGAACCGCCTGAATTAGGAGACCGTCGACCCGGAGTCGCCGCGACGAGAGTTTTGCCGTCGCGGCGCCCAAGGTCAAGACACGTCAAAAAGGCCGCGCTTATCCGCTCCGAGTGCAAGGGGAGCGTCCGTTTCCGGTTTGTTTTGCGAGCAACGGACAAGGGGTCGTAAACGCCCGAATTGGCCCGGCGAACGCCGGTCGGGCTTGGTTGTACTAAATCGGTTGTTTCAACATTTAACGCCGCGACGGCGCAACGATTCAAGCGCCGCTTCGCAACGGTTTTGGTCGACGCCGGAACGGGTCGGCTTGTCGTCGCGCGGAACGACGAGCGACTTTTCGACGAAAATCTCGACGTCGCGACGCCGCGCGTAAAAGCGACCGTCGATTTTGACGCCGCGCAATCGGGCGCCCTCGGCGGTTCCTTGCACGATCCACTTTTCGAGGTCGCGCTTCGACGGCGCGTCTCGCGGATCGAAAAACTCGCGCCGAACGCGAGCGAGCGTCAAAAGTTCGTCGGGCCGTTTCGCGGGCGTCGTCGACATATCGAGCCTTTTTCAGGGGGTTGGGCGCGAAGCGTATCCCTCGTTCCGCGCGGGTGTTAGGTTGTATCCGTTTTCGCCGCTCCTCGACGACGCGACGCACGACGCGTCGCAAACGGTTACGCCGCGCGACCGAGTCGGCGGCCGTCGGGAACGTCCCGACAAAACCCGCGACGGCGGTTAAACCGTCGGGGGTTGGTTCTATTTGATTTTGCGGCCTGTTTTAACGACGTATTCGATCGCGACAAGCGTCGCTTGCGTCTTGATCGCCAACGCTAAACGATCGCGTTGTTGCAAGCCCGGCAAGGCTCGCGTTATCGCCAACCGGAGCCTCCGTTCGGAAAACGCGAGCGGTTTCAGCCCCAACGCCGAGAATAGCAAGTCGGCGCGATCCGTCGCGTAAAACCGCTCGACCGCCGACGCGACAATCTTTTCAACGGCGGAACGAACCGGCTCGACGGCTTCCCACCTAAGCGTCTTGACAACGCGCGCCGCCACTTCCTCGGCAAAGTTCTTGATTGGAAAGTTTGTCATTCCGTCGTCTCTCGCGAAGCGTCTTCCGCCTTTGGGTTACCATTTCCATTTTTCAAAATGTTTAGGAGCGTCTTTCGCAACCTCCCAATCGTCGCGAATAAGGTGGTTGCGCGTTAACGAACGATGAAATACGACATACTTCGCGGACTCGGGCGTCGCTTTAACGTCGAACTCGACGATATGTTCAAGCCCGCTGTCCCTACAGTCTCCCAACCTGAAAAATTCGCGTTTGGCCAAAGGAAACTCGAGGGGTTTGCGACGTAAACGAACAAACTCTCCGCTCAACAACCGCGGTAAAATTTCGGAAAATTTCATTGTCGTTTCCTTGGGTGAAAAGGAGGAAAACCTCCGGCGGCGCGAACCGCCGGAGGCGACGGGCTCTCTCGGAAGCGTCCAACAACCGCGCCCGTCTTGCTTCTTGTTAAGCGTTTGGTAAAATAAGGTTGCACACTAATTTTCACCAACTCTTAACAAGAAAGGTCTCGTATGATTTACGAAGAACTTATCGAACGTTTCGAAGCGCGCGACGAAAACGGCGACGTCGAAACGATCTTGGTTTACGGCGAAGTCGTCGAAAGCGTTTCGCGCGGACGCGGCGCTTCGCCGGTTCGCGGCGGTCAAAAACGAGCGCAAACGCTCGACGGCGAACGTTTGAACCCGGTCGACGCGTCCGGCGACGTTTTCGAAACGGTCGGCTTCCCGCGTCGCGTTCTGCGTCGAATCGTCTAACCGAAGCCGACTCGACGCGTTCGAGCGACGACGAACGGTCGCGCCCAACCTTCGGCGACGGCGAGGGTTTGCGCTTCGTCGCCGTAAACGGTCAGCCCGTTTTCGGCGACGACGTCAAATCGCAACGACTCGACCGACGCGAAGCCGCCCGGCCAAACGTCCGAAAGAACGCGTCTTGCGGCAATTTTTGCAACGCCGCGACAATGTCGCCGACCGTCTCGGGACGTTGCGCCGGTTGCGCCGCGCGTCGATACGGACAATCGGGCCCGCAAACCGGTTTAGTTTCATTGTCGTTTATTGTTGTTTCTCCGTTGTTTTGAAAACCTCCGGCGGCGCGAACCGCCGGAGGCGACGGGCTCTCTCGGAAGCGTCCAACAACCGCGCCCGTCTTTGGCGGCGGATTCGAGCCGGTCGAGGCCCTAATCTCTTCCGGCGTTTCGTCGAAGCGCGGGACAAACGGCGCGCTTCGGTGAAAATTTGTCAATCCGCCGCCGTTTTCAATGAGCCTCCGACGCCGAACCAAGGGAAACGTCGGAGGCGCGCTTTCGTTTTTCCTTTTCGTAATATTCCCTAGATTCTCGGTTTAATTCCTCAATAAAGCGATCGTAACCAAGACTTTTAAACCGCGCGGCTCCACCGTCCCGCATATACCAACGAGCAAGCGTTCGAAACTCGGCGTCGCGACGAAAATATTCTTCCCTCCAATATCCGATAAGCCACAAAGCCTTTTCAAGCGGGGTCAGCATCTCCCAAGAGCTTGATTTAGCGGAGGTTTCCTCGGAAACCGAAGCGACGGCGGTCGGTTCGGCGGCTTGCGCGACGCTTTGAGCGGACGCTGTCTGCGCAACCCCAGCAACTAAAAAAAACACCGCGATAACGCTTAAAAGCCACTTTTTCATTACCGTTACTCCTTTTTTGAGATTTCCGTCGCGGCGAGCATGCCGTCGACGTAGGTTTCGACGAGCCGAAAAAGGTCGGCGTCCAGCGTGCGAATTTTTTCAATAAACGAACGCTCGAGTTCTTGATTGGGTTCCATTATCTTTTATCCTTAATTAACGAGCCGCAGTCCAAGCCCGACGCCCGGGACCAATCGGGCGGCGAACAAACGCGATTTTGAAGAACAGCAGACAAAATCGTGCTTTTCGTCGACTGCGGCTCTTTTGTTGACCTGCAATCATTCTAACGACTGTTTTTGTTTGTCAACACACAGAGCAAAAATTTTTTCGCGTTTTCTGTTGACGGTTCAACAAAAGTTGTTAAAATCTAATCGAGAGGTTAAAAAATGACTATTAACGACAGAATCAAATTAGTTCGCGGCAAAATGTCGCAACGTGAATTTGGCGAGCGTATCGGCGCGACGCGAAATCAAGTCGCTTTTGCCGAAGGCGACGGCCATACCGTTACCGGCTTGTTTATTGCTTCCGTAAGCGGCAATTTCGGCGTTCGTACCGAATGGCTGTTGACAGGCGAAGGCGATATGTACGTTCAGAAAAACGGCGAACCGCAAAAGTCTCCGCGCGAATTGGCCGAGCAATATCTGCTCGAGAAGTTCCGCGCCTTACCGCCGGAGCTTCAAGAAGACGTCGTGAACTTCTGTAGTCTCTTTGTCGATGAAAGGAAGCGAAATTTAAAAAAACGTCTCGACGCGCACTCTGCTACTGATTGCCAAGACGGCGCTTGAAGAGCTTGAACGCCTCGAGTAACACAATAGCTAACCTTAAAATCCGCCTCGCCGCCGGACCAAATATGCGGCGAGACGGATTAGAAAGAACAGAAAATGACGGAAGAAAACAAAGAAGACGTCGCGCTTTCGAGCGATTGGTTTTGCAAACTCCCAGCTCCGCGCGTCGACGTCGAAAACGCGTGGAAAGACGATATTATGGATCGCCAACGCTTTGGCCAATCGTTGTTGAACTTTTTGCAACGTGAAACCCAGCCTGTAACCGTCGCGCTTCACGGGCAATGGGGCGCGGGCAAAACTTTCTTTTTGGAACGTTGGCGCACGGATTTAGAAAAAGAAGGCGTTCCGGTTGTTTACTTAAACGCTTGGGAAGACGATTTTCTCGACGATCCAATGACTTCGCTTTTTGGGCAAGCCTACGCGCAAATTAAAGACAATTCTTTTACCGAGTGTTACAAAACCGCCTGTGAAATCACGCCGCAACTAACGAAAGCCGCTGTTTTTAAAGCTGCTTCCTACCTTTCCCTCGGAATTGTTCCAGGCGACGCTAAGGACTTCCGCTCTGTTGCTGAAAATATTTGCCAAGAGTATCAGAATATTCTAGCGCAAAAATGTTCTTTCCAAGACAATTTAGCAAAGTATGCGTTGGTACAACGGAAAGCCACAAAATCCCCGCTCGTTTTTATCGTTGACGAGCTAGATCGTTGTCGTCCATCGCACGCGATTCAATTTCTGGAACGAATCAAACACTTTTTTGCGGTTCCTAACGTCGCGTTTGTTTTGGGCGTCGATTTAGTCAACCTGAAAAAATCTATCGCCGCCGTATATGGAGAAATCGACGTCGACGCGTATTTGCGCCGCTTCTTCGACTTTGAGTTTTTACTCGAAAATCCCTCGTCGCGATGTTACTTTGAAGAGCTTGTTAAACGTTACGATCTTGAAAATCTACTCGTCCATAACGTCTCCTTGTCTTCGCTTGTAGGTTTCGAGGTTGCTCGTTATTTATTCCATTCTCAACGCGCATCGTTGCGTCAAATCGAGCATTTTATGCGATTGATTGTTTTTGTACTTAAAAGCCTTGAACCAACCGACCAAGAGGTTTTGGAACCCTATTTTTATAATATTTTATTTATTCTTGCGGCATATCGCGTTTTAGAGCCAGAGGCTTACGCCGAGCTTAAAAATGCTTTCATTGATACACAACCCATTGACCGCTTAATAAAATATATTGCCGACAACTATAACCCCACCGAGGAGCGCACTGCTGTTTTTGTGTTTTTATATATGTTACAGTACTTTTCGTTAGAGAAAGATTCACAAGTAGCGTTTCTAAACGATCTTAATAAATATTTACCTAAACCCAAAGATCATACATTTCCTTTATCACAAATAGAAGCCGAAACTTTTGACCCCTACGCTCCATTGTCAAGAGAAACGAAACAGGAGATTGCGCGTATTTTTCAAGAGTACAATCTTGGAACTTCCCCTTTTCGTTTTAATTTTTCCAAAAAATTAAACTTTTTTTGTAATCTCCTTGACGGCATATTGTAAGCCCTTCCGCGCCAGAAAATTAACGTTTGACGTCGCCGCGTCGGTTCGTCGACGCTCCGCCAAAAAACGGCGAGAACGTTTCCCGCTCTCGCCGTTTTGCGTCGTTGCCCTACTTGCGTTCGGGCTTGTCCGACGTCGGAGCCGCGCCCGTTTTCATCCAGCCGACCGCTCCGGCGACGCCAAACGCCGCGACGGAGGCCCACTCGCGTCCGCAAAACGCGCAATAACATCCGGCGGCAATCCCCAAAACGATGATCGCCGTCGCCAAGTACAAGCCTTTGGCGGTCAAGCTCTGCTCGCGTCGATTCTCGGCGATCGTCGCGTCGAGCGCTTTTTCTCGCAACGTCTGCTCTTTTTGCGCCATTTCGACGAGAACGTCCAAAATATCCGGCGAAATTTGCGCGTATCGCTCCAGCATCTCCGGCGGAGGAAGCGGCCCCGAAAATTCGCGCGCAACGCACAAGAGTTCCTTTCGGTCGGTCGCCGAGTCGGTTCGGAGCGTACGCCCGTCTTCGCGAACGTCCGG
>JAFSDX010000008.1 GCA_017436025.1 Thermoguttaceae bacterium | reverse complement strand
GAGAGCAACAGCCTTCCAAGCTGATAACGAGGGTTCGATTCCCTTCACCCGCTTAACGATCTCTTTGCCTTTGGGCGGAGAGCGTAAAGCGACGTAAAGACGAGTCTAAAACCGTCTTAGCGCGAGATTACCCCAACCGGGTCCTGCATCGCTGCCGTAGCTCAGTCGGTAGAGCGCGTCCTTGGTAAGGACGAGGTCATGAGTTCAAATCTCATCGGCAGCTTTATTTTTAGGGCTTGCGAGGGGTATCGTTGTAATAACATCGTTAAACACTTCGTTCCTAATTATAGGGAGAATTCGCAATGGCGAAGGAAACTTTCCAACGAACTAAGCCGCACGTTAACGTCGGCACGATCGGCCACATCGACCACGGTAAAACCACGTTGACGAGCGCCATTTTGGCCGTTCAAGCGGCGAAGGGCCTCGCCCAAGTCAAATCCTACGCCGACATCGCGAAAGGCGGCACCGTCCGCGACGCTACCAAAACCGTTACGATCGCCGTCGCGCACGTCGAATACGAAACGGAAAAACGTCACTACGCTCACATCGACTGCCCGGGCCACGCGGACTTCATCAAAAATATGATCACCGGCGCGGCGCAAATGGACGGCGCGATCCTCGTCGTCTCGGCTGTCGACGGCCCGATGCCGCAAACCGCCGAACACGTCCTCTTGGCTCGCCAAGTTAACGTTCCGAAACTCGTCGTCTTTATGAACAAATGCGACCTCGTTCCGGACGAAGAACTCCTCGAACTCGTCGAGCTCGAAATTCGCGAACTCCTTTCGAAGCACGACTTCGACGGCGACAACTGCACGGTCGTTCGCGGCGCGGCTCTCCCGGCCCAACAAAACCCGGCCGATCCGGAAGCCTCGAAGTGCATCACCGAACTTATGGACGCTATCGACGCCGACATTCCGGAACCGGAACGCGACGTTGACAAACCGTTCCTGATGGCGGTCGAAGACGTCTTCTCGATCGAAGGTCGCGGCACCGTCGCCACCGGTCGTATCGAACGTGGTATCGTCAAAGTCAGCGACGAAGTCGAAATCGTCGGTCTTTCGGACGAATCCCGCAAGACGGTCTGCACCGGCGTTGAAATGTTCAAAAAATCGCTCGACCAAGGTCAAGCCGGCGACAACGTTGGTCTCCTTCTCCGCGGCGTCAAACGCGAAGAAATCCAACGCGGTCAATGCTTGGCGAAGCCGGGCTCCATCACCCCGCACATTGAATTCGAAGCCGACGTTTACGTCCTGTCGAAGGAAGAAGGCGGTCGTTCGACCCCGTTCATGAGCGGTTACCGTCCGCAATTCTACTTCCGCACGACCGACGTTACCGGTACGATCAACCTTCCGGAAGACGTTAAGATGTGTATGCCGGGCGACCACGTCAAGATGAAGGTCGAACTCATCAGCCCGATCGCGATCGAACAAAACGTTCGTTTCGCTATCCGCGAAGGCGGTCGCACCGTTGGGTCCGGCGTTGTTACGACGATCACCCGCTAATCACGGTAAAATTTAGAACTCTTTCGCCGTAAGTTTCGGCTTACGGCGGAAAGGTTCGCGCGAACGACGGTTTGCGTTAGGGGAGTAGCTCAATTGGCAGAGCACCGGTCTCCAAAACCGACGGTTGGGAGTTCGAATCCCCCCTCCCCTGCTTTCTTTTGATGTGAACGCGCTCGTCCTTCGATATTGTATATCGTTGCGAGCGCTTTTTTTTTGAAATCGACCCGGTTGTTTTCTCGACCGTTTTGCGATAATCGCGCCGCGAGGGGCCAATGTTTTCCCAATTGATGAAAGAACTCGTTTCGACCAACAATTACAAAAGTTCGCAAGGTCGCGTCGCGCGTCGCTTGACTTTTATTGGGTTGTCGCTCGTTTTTATTTGGGGCGGATTTAGTTTCTTCCGCGCCGGTTATTTCGGGGCTCAAGGGGCCGCGATCGGCGGCGCCGTCGTCGCGCTTTTGGGCGTTTGGGCCTCGTTCCGCGTCATTAACTTCCCGACGTTCGCCGACTTCCTCGTTTCCGTCGAAGCGGAAATGTCGAAAGTTTCGTGGCCGTCGAAACGCGATCTTTTTGCCAATACGAAAGTCGTTCTTATTTTTATGGCGCTTTTTACGGCGTTGATTTTCGTTTACGACTCGATTTTCCGAACGTTCTTTAGCTTCATCGGTTGTTAACGTTTAATCGTCCGTCGTATTGCGCGTTCATAAACAGATAAGGAAAAACGACGATGAGTTCCGAAGCGGAAAACAACGTTGAAAATCAAACGCTCGAAGAAACTCCGAAGCCGGAATGGTATATCCTCAAGGTTCAAGTCAACCGTGAAGACACGGTAAAAAAGACGTTGGATCGTCGGATTAAACTTGCCGGACTCGACGAATATTTCGAACAAACGCTAGTTCCGACCGAAACGGTCGTCGAGATGAAAAACGGTAAACGCCGTGAAATGAAACGCAAACTTTACCCGGGTTATCTGTTGGCCAAGATGATCTTGAACGACGAAACCTGGTTCTTGGTTCGCGAAACGTCCGGCGTCGGCGATTTTACCGGCGCCGGCGGGAAGCCGCTTCCGATGACGCAAAAAGACGTCGACCGTCTCCTTCGCGCGGAAACGGCGGCCGACGAAAAACAACCGAAATTGGAAATTCCGTACCGTATCGGCGATCGCGTTAAGATCAACGACGGCACGTTTAAAGATATTGAGGGGGAGGTAAACAAGATCGACGAACTCGCCGGTCGCGTTACCGTTATTATATCGATCTTCTCCAGAAGCACGCCCGTCGAGCTTGAATACTGGCAGGTCGAAAAGGTAGAAGTCTGAAACGTCGCGTTGAAAAGAACCGACTCCCTAACACGTTCTTTTCGTTTGTTTTAAGCGTTTTTTAATAAGCGCGTGAAACAAATAGCGTAGTTTAAGACGCAAACAATTCTGAAGGATTAACAATGGCTAAACAATTACAAGCAGTCGTGAAATTCCATGCCGCCGGAGGTAAGGCGACCGCAGCACCCCCTGTCGGTACCGCCCTCGGTAAGTATGGTTTGAACCTCGGTCAGTTTGTTAAAGAATTCAACGACCGCACGAAAGACGCCGACGGGATGCGTATCCCGGTCGTCGTTAAAGTTTACAACGATCGTTCCTACGACTTGGAAACGAAAAGCCCGCACTCCGTCGACTTGATCAAAAAAGCCGCCGGTATCGACAAAGGTTCGCAGCGCGTCCCGAAGGAAAAAGTCGGTTCCGTTACCGTCGCGCAACTTGAAGATATTGTCAAAGCGAAGCAAAAAGATTTGAACGCTCGCGAAGTTGCGAACGCCGTTCGTATTCTCGCCGGCACCGCTCGCAGCATGGGCGTCGACGTCGTCGACTGAGCCTAAATTTGCGGTTGGCTAATTCCCCTTTGGGATTAGATTTTGAAAAACCGCGCGACAATATTTTAAGCAACCAAAACAACCTAAAAAAAGATTGATATAATAATGGGTAAAGTTTCTAAGCGCATGAAAGCTATGGAAGCGATGCTTCCGGCGACGAAAACCCCGATGCCGTTGGCCGACGCCGTCGAATTGTTGAAAAAATTCAACACGACGAAATTCGATCAATCGGTCGAAATTTCGATGCGTCTCGGCGTCGATCCGAAACAAAACGATCAAATCGTTCGCGGTTCCGTCGTTCTTCCGAACGGTCTCGGAAAAACCCTCCGCGTTCTCGTCTTCGCGAAAAACGCGAAAGCCGACGAAGCGACCGCGGCCGGCGCCGATTTTGTCGGCGGCCCGGAATTGGCGGAAAAAATTAAAGAAGGTTGGTTCGATTTCGACGTCTGTATCGCGACCCCGGATATGATGGGCGTCGTCGGTTCGCTCGGTCGCGTTCTCGGTCCGCGCGGTTTGATGCCGAGCCCGAAAGCCGGCACGGTTACGATGGACGTTGAAAAAACGGTCAAGGAATATAAAGCCGGTAAGGTTGAGTTCCGCAACGACAAGGGCGGCATCGTCCACGGCGTCGTCGGCAAACTCAGCTTTGACGCCGACAAATTGGCGGAAAACATCCAAGCGTTCATTAATTACGTCGTCTCCCTGAAACCGGCCGCGGTTAAGGGCGTCTACGTGAAGTCGATCGCTATCTCCGCGACGATGAGCCCGGCCGTCCGCGTTGTTACGCAATGAGCCCGACTCGGTAACTATTCCTTCACCGCCATTTAACGAATACCAATACTATGAGCAAGTTTGTTAAAAATATTATTACCGAAGAATTGAAAAAGCGCTTGGCGGGCGTCGAAAACGCTCTCCTCGTCAATATCGTCGGTATGGAAGTCAACGACAGCAATCGTCTTCGCGCCGCGTTGGCCGCGAAAGACATTCGCGTTATGGTCGTTAAAAACAGCTTGGCCGCTCGCGCTACCGAAGGCACCTCGCTGAACCCCGCTTTCCAAAACTTGACCGGTTCCACCGCCGTCTGCTACGGTTCGACCGATATCGTCGCTCTCGCGAAGGAACTCGTTAACGTTTCGAAAGACAAGCAATTCGCGAAACTCGCCCTTCTCGGCGGCGTTCTCGACGGCGAAGCGTTCGCCGCGGACAAAGTCGTTGAAATCAGCAAGTGGCCCAACCGCGAAGAACAAATCGCGATCCTCGTCGGTCAAATCGTCGGCGTCGGCTCCAAACTTTCGTCCCAACTCTTGTCCGGCGGCGCGAACCTCGCCAGCCAAATCAAGCAACTTGCGGATAAAGACGAAAGCGCCGAAGAAGCGGCCGCCGAGTGAGCAAAATTTAATTTTGAGCGCGTCGCCCCCCTTGACGAAGCGGCGCGTTCTGTTAAATTTATATAAAACGCATATCGACGTCGCTTCGGCGACGATTAACTCGAATATATTTTTTCATTGCGCTCGAATCGACGACCGCGCCCCGCGCGTTTTGGTTTCGCACGGTTCGCCGCGGAAGACTCGGCGCAAACCTCAGAAAGGAAATTGAACAATGTCCGAACAAGTCGAACGCGAATTCGCCGCTGAAATCAAAGAAATGGGCGACAAAATCATGGGTATGACGCTCAAAGAAGCGAAAGAACTCAGCGATTACCTGAAAGACGTCTACGGCGTCGAACCGGCCTCCGGCGGCGCGGTTATGGTTGCTGCGGCGGGCGCCGGCGACGCCGCTCCGGCCGCGGAAGAAAAAACCGAATTCGACGTCGTTCTCGAAGACTTCGGCGCCAACAAGATCAACGTCATCAAAGTCGTCCGCACCGCCACCGGCGCTTCCCTCGGCGACGCGAAATCGATGGTCGAATCCGCTCCGAAAGCGATCAAAACCGGTCTCTCGAAAGACGAAGCCGAAAAGCTCAAGAAAGAACTCGAAGACGCGGGCGCCAAAGTTTCGCTCAAATAGTTCGATTCTTAGCTTAACGCTATGACGAAAAAGGCCTCGGATTTCGGTTCGAGGCTTTTTTTTGTCGCGTTTTCGAATTGACGCGAACTTTCTTTTTAGCGACGCGCCTTGTTGTCGTTTTCACGTTTCGTTTTTAGCGACGCCCATCGTTGTTTCCGCTTCCTTGACGCAAAGCGAAAAATTTTTCCGTTTCTCAAAAATTCGCAACGCGTTTTGACTTTTGGGAACGCGTCGTATAAAATAAAGGCGACGTTTTATTCGTCGCGTTCGACGGCGCGGCGGCGAGAACTTACGCAATCTCGGCGCCGGGTTTTGAGCCGCTTAGTTTTTGAGCAAAAATCAGGTTTACCACGCTTTTTTCAGTTTAATTTTATCGATTACAACAATTTTAACGCCGTCAAATATAAAAATTTTGAGGAAAATTTCACTTTTTTTGGGCTCGCTAAAAATTTCTCTAAAAAATTGAAAATTTGTTTGTCAAGCGTTTATCGTCGTTTTGTTCGGTAAAAAGCGGCTTTTTTTCGGAAAAAAGCTGTTTTTTTAGGTAAAAAAGGTAAAGAGGGGGGCTTGCGGGGTCGTCGAATTGCTGTATATTAGTAGTTCGGCGTATCTTAGGCGATAGAATCGCAACCATTCTCTATCCAACCGGGAGGTTAACACTCTTATGGCGGTTACATCAAAACGGAAGTTACAGTTTAAAGAACGACGGCAGTTCGGCAATCACAGCACGACCTATCCGATTCCGGAGTTGACGGTTCTGCAAACTCAAAGCTATGCCAACTTCCTCCAAGCGGACGTTCCGCCCTCCGAGCGTAAAGACCAAGGGTTGGAAAGCGTTTTTCGCGAAGCGTTTCCGATTGAAAATTACGAAAAGACGGCGCGTTTGGAATACGTTCACTACGAACTGGAAAAACCGCACTACACGCCGGACGAATGCCGTCGTTTGCGCTTGACTTACGGCCGTCCGTTGCGCGTTCGCCTTCGACTTGTCGGCGAAAAAGACCCGGTCGAAGAAGACGTCTATCTCGGCGAACTCCCGATTATGCTCGGCGGCGGCGAATTTATCATCAACGGCGCCGAACGCGTCGTCGTCAGCCAATTGCACCGCAGCCCGGGCGTCGACTTCCTCACCGAAATGGAACTCGACCGCAAGAGCTTCAGCTGCCGTATTATTCCGGAACGCGGAAGCTGGATCGAATTCCACATTTCGCGCAAGGAAACGGTTACCGTCCGCATCGACCAAAGCAGCAAACTCCCGGTAATGACGCTTCTGCGAGCGATGGACGAGAAATACGGCTCCGACGTCGACGTCATCCGCGCGTTTTACAACACCTATAAAATCGACGTTGTCGGCGGCGAATCGGTCTCCGAAATCGAAGGGAAAATCGCGGTCGGCGACATTACCTACCCCGCCGACTCGGCGCACCCGGACGAAGTCATCGTCGAATCGGGCCAACAAATCACGAAGAGCAAAGCGGAGGAAATCTGCGCGTCCGGCTTGACGCAAATCGAAGCGATGGACGACCAACGCAACAAGCTCCTCCTCAATTCGCTCGAAGAAGATAAGACGAATTCGCACGAAACCGCGCTCCTCGCGATTTTCAAACGTCTGCGTCCCGGCAACCCGGCGTTGCTGGACAAAGCGCGCGATCTCGTTCGCGACAAGTTCTTCGACCCGTCCCGTTATCGCTTGGGACGCGTCGGGCGGTTCCGAATGAACCGCAAACTCGGTATGAACGTCGATCTCGACGAAACGGTCTTGCGCGCCGAAGACCTCGTCGAAGCGGTCAAATACCTCAATAAACTTTGGGGCGGCGATCCGCAAGCCGAACCGGACGACATCGACCACTTGGGGAACCGTCGTCTGCGCACGATCGACGAACTCGCCTGCGAAGAAATTCGCAAAGGCTTCCTGAAGTTCCGTCGCACCGCGCAAGACCGTTTCCGCGACGAAGCGACGCCGCGAGCGATCATCAACCCGAAAAACATTTCGTCGGCGATCGAGTACTTCTTCGGTCGCGGCGAGTTGTCGCAAGTAGTCGACCAAACGAACCCGCTCTCGATGCTGACGCACGAACGCCGACTTTCCGCGCTCGGCCCGGGCGGTTTGAACCGTAAACGCGCCGGTTTCGAAGTTCGCGACGTTCACTCCTCGCACTACGGGCGCATTTGCCCGATCGAGACGCCGGAAGGCACCAACATCGGTTTGATTTCGTCTCTCTCGCTTTACGCGGGCGTCGACGAATTCGGCTTCCTGATCTCGCCGTATCGCCGCGTCGTCGACGGGATCGTTACCGACCAAGTCGACTGGCTCCGCGCTTACGAAGAACACGAAAAACGCCTCGTTCCGGCCGACACGAAGATCGAACGCTCCGCCGAACACCCGTTCGGACGCCTCGTTCCGGACCCGATCACCGGCCTCGTCATCGCGCGCCACGGCGGCGACTACGAACAAATCGTCCCGGAAATGGTCGACTATATCGACGTTTCGCCGAACCAAATGATCGGCGTCTCCGCCGGTTTGATTCCGTTCCTCGAACACGACGACGCCAACCGCGCGCTGATGGGTTCGAACATGCAACGCCAAGCGGTTCCGCTCCTCGTCTCCGAGGCGCCGATCGTCGGCACCGGGCTCGAAGAAGCCGCCGCGCTCAACTCGAGCCTCCTCGTTCGCGCTCGCAAAAGCGGGAAAGTTACCTACGTCGACGCGCTCAAAATCGTTATCGACAACGACGACGTTTATATGTTGCGCAAATTCGCCGGGCTGAACGAACGCACCTGCGAAAACCAACACCCGATCGTTCAACTCGGGCAAGAGGTTCAAGCGGGCGACGTCATCGCCGACGGCGCTTGCACCGACCACGGCGTCCTCGCGCTCGGGCGAAACGTCCTCGTCGCCTTTATGGTTTGGGACGGTTTCAACTACGAAGACGCGATCATTTTGAGCGAAGAACTCGTTCAAAACGACGTCTACACCTCGATTCACATCGAAGAATACGACGCCGAAATTCGCGACACCAAACTCGGACGCGAAGAGTTCACCCGCGACATTCCGAACGTCGGCGACAAAGCGCTCCGCGATCTCGACGAAAACGGGATCGTCCGCGTCGGCACCTACGTTCGTCGCGGCGACATCCTCGTCGGGAAAATTTCGCCGAAGAGCAAAACGGAACTTTCGCCGGAAGAAAAGCTCCTGCACGCGATTTTCGGTCGCGCCGGCGAAGACGTCAAGAACGAATCGCTCGAAGTCCCGGCCGGCGTCGAGGGGATCGTCATCGGCGCCTACCACTTCCGCAACCGCGCGTCGCTGAACGAAGAGGAACGTCGACAATTCGACGCCGAAGACCGACGTCTTACGTCCGAAGGCAACCAAAAAATCGCCGACGTCTTCAGTTCGATGATCACCAAAATGGAAATTTTGGTCGACCGAACGATCGTCGCCGAAAACGGCGAACCGCTCGTCCAAGAACGAGACGCGGCTTACATCGCCGAAAAAGCGAAGACGTTCTCGTTCCTCCGTATGTGCGCGAAGAACGGAATCGACGTCAACGACCCGGTTTGCGCCGAGTGCCGCGCCGTTTACAACGACTTCAAACACCGCGTCGAAGAAGCGATCGACGCCCGCGACCGCAACTTGAACGCGTTGCGCGCCGGCGACCAACTCAAACGCGGCGTCCTCCAAATGGTCAAGGTTTACATCGCCACGAAACGCGTTATTTCGGTCGGCGACAAAATGGCCGGTCGCCACGGTAACAAAGGGGTTATCGCGAAAATCCTGCCGAAGGAAGACATGCCGTTCCTCGCCGACGGGACGCCGATCCAAATTATGTTGAACCCGTTGGGCGTTCCGTCCCGTATGAACGTCGGGCAAATTTTGGAAACGCACCTCGGTTGGGCCGCGTCGAAACTCGGCTACCGCGCCGTTACGCCGGTTTTCGACGGCGCGACCGAAGAGATCGTCAACGACGAACTCGAAAAAGCCGGGCTCCCGCGCCACGGGAAAGTCCGTCTCTTCGACGGGCGCACCGGCGAGCCGTTCGGGCAAGAAACGACGGTCGGTTACATTTATATGTTGAAACTGCACCACTTGGTCGACGACAAAGTCCACGCGCGCAGCACCGGGCCTTACTCGCTCATTACGCAACAGCCGCTCGGCGGTAAGGCGCGCTCCGGCGGTCAACGCTTCGGGGAAATGGAAGTTTGGGCGCTCGAAGCTTACGGCGCCGCGTACACGCTCCAAGAACTCCTCACGGTCAAGAGCGACGACGTCGAGGGGCGCACGAAGATTTACGAAGCGATGGTCAAGGGCGAAAACACCCTCGAAGCCGGCACCCCGGCCAGCTTCGACGTTTTGATCAACGAAATCAAGGGCCTCGCGCTCGATATGGACTTGGTGCCGACCCAAGAGCAAGAGAAAGGCTTGGGCTTCGTCTTCGCCGACGACGCGCAAGACTTCTAACGCAAACCGTCGAAAACCGCCGAAACGTCGCGAACTCCCCCGACGACGCGACGTTTCGGCGACGTTCCCCGTCGACGCGTAAACCGATAATTTGCCGACGCTCCGCGCTCCAAACCGTCGTTTGTCGAGCCGAAAGCGCGCCGGAAAGAATACCGAACACAAAAAAACTCCACTAATTCGAAACGGAAAGATTGCGATGAACGCCAACGGCGAAACTTACGATCGAATTAACAACTTCTACGCCGTCAAAATCAGCCTCGCGGACCCGAAAAAAATCCGCGAAGATTCGAAGGGCGAAGTTAAAAAACCCGAAACGATCAACTACCGCACCTACCGTCCGGAACGCGACGGTTTGTTCTGCGAAAAGATTTTCGGCCCGGAAAAGGACTGGGAATGCAACTGCGGCAAATATCGCGGAATGAAGTATAAGGGCATGACGTGCGACCGTTGCGGCGTTAAAATCACGCACAGCCGCGTCCGCCGCAAGCGTATGGGCCACATCGAGCTCGCCGCGCCGGTCGTCCACATTTGGTTCTTCAAAGCGTCCTCGAGCCGCTTGGCGACGTTGCTCGCGATGAAAGCGTCGAGCCTGGAAAAAGTCGTTTATTTCCAAGATTACGTCGTCGTCGATTCGGGCGAAACGCCGCTTAAAGTCGGTCAACTCCTGAACGAAGAGGAATACCGAACCGCGCGCGAAGACTACGGCGACGCTTTCCAAGCGGAGATGGGCGCCGAAGCGATTCGCAAACTTTTGAAACAGCTCGACGTCGTCGAGTTGTCGAAGCAACTGCGCGCCGAGTTGTCGAAAACGAACTCGAAACAACGCAAAAAGGAACTCATCAACCGCCTGAAGTTGGTCGAATCGCTCCGCAACTGCCAACACGAAAACAATCCGGCTTGGATGGTTCTCGACGTTATCCCGGTCATTCCGCCGGACTTGCGCCCGTTGGTTCTCCTCGAGTCCGGAACGTTCGCGACGAGCGACCTCAACGACCTGTACCGCCGCATCATCAACCGCAACAACCGCTTGAAGAAGCTGGTCGACCTGAACGCGCCGGACGTTATTATCCGCAACGAAAAACGTATGTTGCAACAGTCGGTCGACGCGCTCTTCGACAACATGCGTTGCAAGCGCCCGGTTCTCGGTTCGAGCAACCGTCCGCTGAAATCGCTGACCGATATGATTAAGGGGAAACAAGGCCGTTTCCGCGAAAACCTCCTCGGGAAACGCGTCGACTACTCCGCTCGTAGCGTTATCGTCGTCGGCCCGCATATGCGCCTGCACCAATGCGGTCTTCCGAAGAAAATCGCGCTGGAGTTGTACCAACCGTTCATCATCCGCCGCCTGCGCGAGCAACGCCACGCCGACACGATCAAAAGCGCGAAGAAAATGCTTGAGCGCCAAGACGTCGAGGTTTGGGATATTTTGGAAGAAGTCATCCAAAACCACCCGGTGCTGCTCAACCGCGCGCCGACGCTCCACCGTATGGGGATTCAAGCGTTCGAGCCGATGCTCATCGAAGGGAACGCCATCAAACTGCACCCGCTCGTCTGCAAAGGCTTCAACGCGGACTTCGACGGCGACCAAATGGCGGTTCACCTCCCGCTGTCGCTCGAAGCGCAAGTCGAAGCGCACACCCTGATGCTGTCGACGAACAACATTTTCAGCCCGGCCAACGGTCGCCCGATTATCAGTCCGTCGCAAGACATCGTTATGGGTTGCTACTACCTGACGATCGAGCAACCCGGTATGAAGGGCGAAGGAATGACGTTCGCGTCGATCGACGAGTGCCTCTTGGCCTACTCGCTCGGCAAAGTCGCGTTGCACGCCAAAATCCGCGTCCGCATGCCGAAGGGGCGCTACCTCAAAACGGATCCGTCGGTGCGCGAGGGCAAGCTCTTCGAAACGACGCCGGGACGCATTATCTTCAACCAAATTTTGGACGAAGGAATGCCGTATTATAACGTCCCGGCGCAATCGAAGCAACTCGCGACCGTCATTAGCGACTGCCACGAACTGCAAGGCCGCCGCGCCACGATCGACCTCCTCGACAAAATGATGCGCCTCGGTTTCGAGGAAGGCACGAAGAGCGGTCTGTCGTTCGCCGCGGACGACCTTATCACGCCGGCGGAAAAGAAGCGCATCCTCGAAGAAGGCGACAAGGAAGTTCAAAAATTCCAAGAGTTGCACGACTACGGTCAGCTCTCGAACGACGAACGCTACAACAAAATCCTCGACGTTTGGACGCGCGTCGGCGGCGAAATCACCGCGAAGATGATGGAAGCGTTCAAGAACGACGTCCACAAAACCGAAGAGGAAGCCCTCGAAGCGGGCGACGTCAAGCGCCGTCCCTTCGGTTACGTCAACCCGGTTTACCTGATGGCGCACTCCGGCGCGCGCGGCGGCGAAGGGCAAATTCGTCAGCTGGCCGGTCTTCGCGGTTTGATGGCGAAGCCGAACGGCAAAATCATCGAAACGCCGGTTAAGGCGAACTTCCTCGAAGGTTTGAACGTTCTCGAGTACTTCAGCTCGACGCACGGCGCCCGCAAAGGTTTGTCCGACACCGCGTTGAAAACGGCGGACTCCGGTTACCTTACCCGTAAACTCGCCGACGTCGCGCAAAACTGCGTCGTTACGATGCGCGACTGCGGCACGACGCACGGCGTTATCAAGAGCGTCGTTCACGACGGCGACAGCAAAATTCCGCTCTCCGAATCGATTTTGGGACGCGTTTCCCGCGTCAACATTTCGAACCCGGTTACGGACGAAGTGATCGTTCGCGAAAACGAGTTGATCACCGTCGAAGTCGCGCGCAAAATCGAAGAACTCGGGATTGAAAAAATCCAAGTGCGCAGCCCGATGACGTGCGAAGCGAACCTCGGCGTCTGCTCCTTGTGCTACGGGATGGACTTGTCGACTTCGAAACTCGTCGAAGAGGGGATGGCCGTCGGGATTATCGCCGCGCAATCGATCGGCGAGCCGGGCACGCAGCTCACGATGCGAACGTTCCACATCGGCGGCACCGCGGCCCACAGCGCCGAAGAAAGCGAAATTAAAACGAAGTACGCCGGGTACATTCGCTTCACGAAAATGGAACTCGTCGACAACCCGACCGCCGGCGGCAAGCTCGTCTTGAGTTGCAAAGCCGACGCCGGGATCGATATTTGCAACAAACGCGGTCAATCTCGCGAAACCTATCCGCTTCCGGAAGGCGCGATTCTCGCCGTCGAAGAGGGCCAATACGTCGAAGCCGAGCAAACGCTCGCGACGATCGACCCGCACAGCCGCCTCCTTATCGCGAAATCGTCCGGGATCGTCCAATTCGGCAACATCGTCGAGGGCGACACCGTGCAAGTCATTTTCGACAAGGCGACCAACCAATCGCGTTTGTCCGTCGTCGACCTCAAGGGCGACCGCCACCCGCACATCGACATTCGCGCTTTCGACGGCGCCAAAGTCCTCGAAGGGTACCACCTTCCGAGTAAAACGCAAATCGAAGTGCAAGACGGCCAAGTCGTCGAACGCGGTACGATTCTTGCGAAAATGCCGCAAAACGCGAGCGGAACGCAAGACATTACCTCCGGTCTTCCGCGCGTTACCGAAATTTTCGAAGCCCGCAAGCCGAAAGACCCGGCCGTCATCGCCGAAATTTCCGGCACGGTCGAAATCTTGGAACAACGCCGCCACGGCAAGAAAGTCGTCGTCGTTCGCAGCGCGTCGGAACACGGCGGCGAACCGATCGAACGGATGCACGAAGTCCCGCAAGGGAAACGCATTCGCGTCTTCACCGGCGACGAAGTCCGCGCGGGTCAACCGTTGACCGACGGTTTGCTCGTTCCGCACGACATTTTGCGCATTTCCGGCGAAGAAGCGGTGCAAGACTACCTCGTTCAGGAAGTCCAAACGCTGTACCGCAGCCAAAAGGTCGGCATCAACGACAAACACATCGAAGTCATCGTGTCGCAAATGTTGCGCAAGGTGAAGATCGAAGACGGCGGCGACACTCCGCTTTTGGCCGGCGACGTCGTCGACAAATTCGAGTTCCTCCGTCAAAACCGCGAACTCGAAAATTGCGTTAAAATCGAATCGACCGGCGACGTCGTCGACTTCGAAGTCGGCGAAATCGTTTCGCGCGAAGTTTTCGACGCGAAAAACGCCGAAATCGAAATCGACCCGAACGCGCGCCCGGCGGTCGGGAAAAAACCGCGTTTGGCGATCGCTTCGACGCAACTCCTTGGGATCACGAAGGCGGCGGTTCAAAGCACCAGCTTCCTGTCGGCGGCCTCCTTCCAAGAAACGACGAAGGTTTTGGTCGAAGCCGCGTTGGCTTACAAAGTCGACAAACTCGTCGGCTTGAAGGAAAACGTTACGCTCGGTCGCTTGATTCCGGCCGGAACCGGGTTCCGCAAGTACCAAGCGGCGCACTGGAATTACCGTCAAGACGCCGCTTGCGACGTCGACGACGTCGGGTTCGACTTTGACGTCGCCGATTTCACGCTTCTCAACGACGCGCCGAGCGGCGAAGGCGTTCGTCCCTTCCCGACGGTCGGCGACGTCGCCGCGAAGGACGCCGCCAACGACGAAAACGCGACCTTCTCGCAATTCGCCGACGACGCGGTCGGCGCTTCCGGCGCCGCGACCGGCGTTTTCGTCGACGAAGAGGAGAGCTTCCCGACGGTCGCCGACGACGCGGTCGGTTTCGAAGACCTTCCCGGTTTCGACGCCGAACCCGACAAGGGCGACGACGACGGTTTCGGGTTCTAATCCGATTTCGGTTTCGCGAGCGCGCCGTTAGTTTTCCGAACTCGGCGCGCTCCGATCTTCTGTTTTACGCCGTCGAAACGCGATTTCGACGGCGTTTTTTCATTTTTGCTTCAACGACGCCAATGCCGACTTCCCCCGCCCCCGTCGCGTTCCGTCCCCTTTGCTTTACCGACCGTTCCGCTCGACGTTGGACGCGCCGCGTTCCCGCCGATTCGACGCTCGCCGACGCGTTGCGCGCCGCCGGATTCGCGCTCGATTTCGACTGCGGCGGACGCGGCGTTTGCGGACGTTGCGCCGTTCCGGTCGCCTTTCTTCCCGACGCGTCCGACTTCCGACCGCGTCTCGCTTGCCGAACGCTCGTCGACCGCGACGACCTCCTCGTCGACGTTTCCGACGTCCCGACGCTCGAAGAAAAGCGCGCCGAGCGGCTCGCTTCCCCCCTTCCCGAAACGACGCTCGCCCCGACGGCGGAAGAGCGCGGCGGCGATTTCGGATTCGCGGTCGACTTGGGGACGACGACGCTCGTTTGCGCGCTCGTTTCGTTGGCGTCGGGGCGTTCGCTCGTCGTTTCGACGCGGCG
Source organism: Thermoguttaceae bacterium (assembly GCA_017436025.1). GTDB lineage: Bacteria > Planctomycetota > Planctomycetia > Pirellulales > Thermoguttaceae > RUG369. The sequence goes on along the minus strand of JAFSDX010000008.1, from coordinate 3,467 downwards.
CAATCCGCAAATCGCTTGGGGACGCGACGTTCTTTCCCGAATCGGCGCGGCGGTCGGCGACCCGGCGGTCGCGGCGGCGTTGCGTTCGACGGTTGTTCGCGAACTCGGCGCGCTCGCGGCGGAGTCGGCGGCGCAAATCGGCGTTTCGACCGTTAAAATCCGGGAAATCGTCGTCGCCGGGAACGCGACCGAGTCGTTCCTTTTTTGCGGACGCGACGTTTCCCCGTTGGGCGCGGCGCCCTTTTTTATCGCCGATCGAACTTTTCCGGCGCTCGACGCGACGACGTTCTCCGATTGGGGCGTCGACTTCGCGCCGACGGCTCGCGTTCGCGTTTTTCCGACCTTTTCGGCGTTCGTCGGCGGGGACGTTCTCGCCGGTTTCGAGCGGTTGCGAACGTTCGATTCCTTCGGCGCGCCCGGTCGAACCGCTCTTTTTCTCGACGTCGGAACGAACGGCGAAGCGATTTTAGCCCGCGACGGTCGATTTTTCGCGACGTCGACCGCCGCCGGGCCCGCGTTCGAAGGCGCCGAAATCGCTTGCGGTTCGCTCGCCGTTCCCGGAGCGATTCGCGCCGTCGATTTTTCCGCCGACGGAACCGTTTGGCGACCGCGAACGGTCGGCGACCGTTTTCCGGCCCAAAGCGTTTGCGGTTCCGGGCTCGTCGACGCGCTCGCCGGAGCGTTGACGACCGCCGTCGTCGCGCCGAACGGTCGTTTGCGAACCGCCGACGCGCCGGAAGTCGCCGCGCTCCCGACCGAATTCCGCGCTCGACTTGAAACGCTCGACGGCGAACGAACGTTCGAAATCGCCCCAAGCGCCGATTTCAACGCGCCGCCAACGCCGCCGTTTGCCGAAATCGCCCAATCCCCCCAAAACGCCGTCGACTTTACCGCCGTCCGCTTAACCCAGCGCGACGTCCGCCGCCTCCAGCTCGCGATCGGCGCGATTCGGGCCGGTTTGCGTCTCCTTTGCGACGCGGCGGAAACGTCGGTCGCCGAACTCGACGCCGTTTATTTAGCGGGCGGATTCGGCGGCGCGTTGAACCGAACGAACGCTCGCCGCGTCGGACTCCTTCCGCCGGAAATTCCGAACGCTCGAATCGTCGATTGCGGCAATTCTTCCCTTTTCGGCGCGGTCGACGTCTTGACGAAACGCCTCTCTTGGGCTAAAGTAACGGAAACGCTCGACCAAGTCGCGACGCTCGACCTCGCGACCGACCCGCGTTTCGCCGAAACGTTCGCCGAGTCGACGCGTTTTCCGACGGCGAACGAGTTTCGCGAATAAACGCCGCCCGTTCGCTCGATTTCCCCGTCGTCTCCGCCCCGTTTTTCCAAACCCCGCAAACCCCTCAAATCCCGCAAATTTACGCCGTTAAACAAACGCCAATCCCCCGCGCCGCAACGCCGACGGCTTGCCGCGACATTTATCAAATAACGACGCGAAATGAACACTTCCAACCGAATATCGACCGTTTCCGGTAAAAATATCCTTTGTCTCGCCGTCGACCGTTTGAACGCCGATTTTCTCGGCGCATACGGGAACGCTTGGATCGAGACGCCCGCTTTCGACGCGCTCGCGGCGGAGTCGGTTCTTTTCGACTCTTTTTTCGCGACGTCGCTCGACCTCGAAACGCTTTATCGGGCCTTTTGGCGGGGCGAATCTCCGGCGCGCGTCCTCGCTTCGCTCGACGACGAATCGGCGAACGAAACGTCCGACGAACCGAACGTCGCGTCAAACGGCGCAAACTCGGGCGACTTTAACGCCGCCGACGCCGCTCCGCCGTCGATTTTCCGCCTTTTGAAAGAAAAGGGATACCGAACGTTCGTCGTTTCGGACGACGAAACGGTCGCGCTTCACCCGGCGGTCGAAGACGAGTATTGCGACGGTCGCTTTTTTCTCGGCTCTCCCGACGCCGCGCTCCCGGCGGAAACGCTCGAAGAGACGCGATTTTTCCGCAACTTCGAGGAGTTGGCCCGTTTTCTCGCCAAGTTGGAAGACGACGCAAAATGCGCGAAAGACGAAAACGGCGGCGACGCGGCGCCTTGGTTCGTTTGGGCGCACTTTTCCGGTTGGAACGAACGTTGGGATTTTCCGCTCGAACTGCGCGAACGTTTTCAAGAGGACGAAGACGACCCGGAGCCTTATTCGGCGACGCTCGTTCCTTATTGGCCGCTCGAAGAGAGCGCGAAATCGGCGAAACGAGGCGCCCGCGTCAACGAAAACGCCGTCGTCGAAGCCGCGTTGGCCCGCGCCGCCGCGATTCTCGACGCCGACGCCGAAAACGACGCGTCCGACGCCGCCGATCTTCCCGCCGAAGTCGAAATCGAATTTAACGTCGAATTCGACGACCCGGAGACGCCCGACGACGCCGATTTTAACGAAAACAACGACGATCCCGAGTTTAACAACGCCGATTTTAACGAAAACAACGACGATTCCGAGTTCAACGACGTCGATTTTGCCGAAAACGCCGACGATTCCGAGTTCGGCGACGCCGACGCGTTCCTCGACGAAAGCGCCGTCGAACGCCAACTCGCGGCGACCGAGCTTGCCCGTCTTGCCCAACTTGACGCGCCGGAGCGCCGCCAAGCGGTCGTCGAAGGGTATTGCGGCGGCGTCGCGGCGTTCGACGAAACGCTCGAAGGTTTCGTTCAGCTCCTCAAAGAGAGCGGCGTCCTCGCGAAAACGCTCCTTTTAACGACGGCGACGCGGGGCTTTCCGACCGGTTCTCCGTCCGCGCTCGGCGTCGAACCGACGTCCGAAACCGCCGCCGCGGACGTTTTCGCTCCGACGCCGAGTTCAAACGCGCCGTCCGACGCGATTCCCGTCGACGACGTCGATTCGCCAAACCTCCCAATCTCCGCGTCTTACCTCGACGACGCGAACGCCGCGAACGCCCCGCTTTACGCGACCGGCGCCGACGGCGAAACTTCCCGATTTTACGCGGAATCGTTCCAACTCCCGCTCGCGATTCGCCTTCCGAACGGCGTCGGCGCGACCGTTCGGCTCCCGGCGCTTTGCGAACCGCGCGACGTTTTCGCGACCCTTCGCGATTGGCCGGAGTTCGCCGCCGAACTCGCGACGCCCGAATTTTGGAGTTTTGAAGCGATCGAAATTTCGCCGTTCGCCGGAAAATGGAGCGCGGAATCGGAAACGGAAATCGCCGAAGAACTCGACGCCGACGACGTTCTCGCCGTCGAGAAAGAGCGAACCGCCGACTTTGACGCCGCCGCTCCGGACGTTCCCGGCCAAAACCTCCTCCGCCTCCTTGCGAACGAAGACGGCGTTTTACGCGACCGCGTTTCGGTCGTCGCTCGCGACGCGGAGTCGGAAGAACGGGCCCTCGTCGTCGCCGACTGGATTCTTAAAGAAACGCCCCTCGCGTCGGGCGTCGACGTCGACGATTTTTCCGGAACCGGCGCGTTCGTCGCCGACGCCGCGACCTTAACCGCCGCGCCGAACGCCG
>JAFSDX010000093.1 GCA_017436025.1 Thermoguttaceae bacterium | reverse complement strand
GTCCTCAAACGTCGAGAACGCCGCCGCTCCCAAGCTGTCGAGCGAAACGAGCGAAACGAGCGAAACGAGCGAAACGAGCGAAACGAGCGAAACGAGCGAAACGAGCGAAACGAGCGAAACGAGCGAAACGAGCGAAACGAGCGAAACAAGCGAAGCAAGCGAAACGAGCGAAGCAAGCGAAACGAGCGAAGCAAGCGAAACGAGCGTTCCGCAAACGGTTGTCGTCGATTTTACCGAAACGCTCGCCGCCGTCCCGTCGCGTCCCGTTTTGAACGTCGAATCCTCCGTTCCAGCGCGTCTCCGACGGCGAACGCCCCGCGCGCTTTGCGTCAAATCGGCGTTTAAATTCAGCGACAACGCGACTTCCGACGATAATTTTGCGACGCTCCCCGCCGCCGCGACCGATTTCGACGCGGAAAACGCCTCGTCGACGTTAAGCGAATCAACGCCGGAAATTGCGCAAACCTCCCAATTTAACGTCGATCTTCCCGTTGACGAAAACGAGCGCGACGCGTTAACGGCCTTTGCGACGACGGTCGAACCCGATCGTTCGTTTTATTTTAGCGAATCAACGGAAAACGCCTATTTTCCCCCTTCCCTCCTTACTGCGCAACCTAACGCCTCGGACGCTCCGAACTTGGCGGCGCCCCCTCTTAAAAACGTTTCGCCCGACTTCCCGCAACGTTCGAGCGCGCCTCGTTTGACGATTTTACGGCGTTTTGTCAAACTCGTCGCGCAAACCCGACGTCCCGACGTCCCCTCGACGTTCGAATCGCAAGCTCCGGACGATTTCGGCGAAAACGTCGCGTTCGTCGTTCCGCCCCTCGACTCGTTCGAGAAAACGGCGCTTCCGGTCGACGCGTCTTTTCCCGTCGTCGTCGACGCGTTCGAGTCGGCGCCGCAAGACTATTTTACCCATTTTTAACATTATCGCTTATTTTTACGCTCCACTCAATCGTTATGTTTTACGCGTTCCTCCTATTTTTCCTTATCGCCTTCGTCGTCAGTTGGTCGATCTGCCGCTCGATTCGACGTTTCGCGCCGACGCTCGGCTTGATCGACAAACCCGGCGAACGGAAAATTCATCAAAACCCCGTCCCGACCGGCGGCGGAATCGGCGTTTGGCTCGGCGTTTTGACGCCCTTTCTCGCGCTGACGGCGGCGGCGCTCGGCCTCGGCGACCTAACCGAAAGCGGCGCGGTCGATCCGGCGACGTCGACCCTTTGGGGCGTTCCGCTTTCTCGCTTTCCGTCGTTTTTCGGGACGCACATCGGCGGCGTCGGCTCGCAACTCGGTCGACTTTGGACGTTGCTCGGGCTCGGCTCGCTCCTCGTTCTTCTCGGAACGCTCGACGACCGTTTCAATCTCGCTTGGAAACCGCGTCTCGCCGTCGAATTTTTGATCGCGATCGCAGCGGTCGCTTGCGGTTGGCGCGCGACGTTTTTTCTCGATCTACCGATTTTAACGGCGGTCGTCAGCGTTTTTTGGATCGTCGGCTTAATCAATTCGTTCAATATGCTCGACAATATGGACGCGCTATCCGGCGGCGTCGCGACGATTTGCGCCTTATTTTTAGCGGCGATCGCGTTCTGTTTCGCGCCGAACCCAACCTCCGGCGAACCGCAACTTTTTTTAGGCGGCTTTTTGACGACGCTCGCCGGCGCGCTCCTCGGCTTTTTGTTTTGGAATCGCCCTCCGGCCAAGCTCTTTATGGGCGACGGCGGCGCTTACTTCGTCGGTTTTTTACTCGCGACGACGACCCTTTCGCTCACTTTCGTCGGCGAAAACGCTCTGTCTTGCGCGATTTTAGCGCCCCTTTGCATCCTCGCCGTTCCGCTTTACGACTTTTTTAGCGTCGTAACGATTCGTTTGAAAAACGGCGCCAGCCCGTTTGTCGGCGACAAAAACCATTATTCGCACCGTTTGGTCGCGCTCGGTCTCTCGAAACCGCAGGCGGTCGCGACGATTTACCTAACGACCGCCGTTTGCGCTTGCGGAGCGTTTTACTTGTACCGCGCCGATTGGCCCCTCGCGCTCCTCGCGACCGCGCAAACTTTCCTCATTTTAACGCTCGTCGCGATTTTAGAGTTCGCCGCCCGCAAAAAAATCCGCGAAGAAGAGGCCGCCCTCCGCGACGCGCGGGCTCGCTCGGCCTCCGAAAACGGCGAAAACGGCGCCGACGTTCCCGCGACGCCGCCCAACGACGCGTCAAAATAGCGAGTTCGCGCAAAAAACGCAAACTCGTCAAAACCGACGCAAGCGAAGCAAACGAAGCGCGTTAGACAAAATAGAGAAAACAGATAAAACGGTTAAACTGGTCGCGTCGAAAAAAGGAAAAAAGCGGCGCGGCGTTAAGAAAAAATTTCGAAAAAAGACGTTCAGAATGAAAGGAATCGGGGTTCGCCCCCTTGAAAAAAAAGAAAAGCGTTATATACTAAGTGTTCAAGCGCGTCTGTGTATTGAGAAGACGCGTATCGCGGGCGGTTCGCCGGTTTCGACGGCGCGTCCGTCGTTTTGTTGCAAAGCGGAAATCGCGCCGAGCTCGAACCGTTCGTAAAACCGCGTTCAAGCGTTTGGAGAAAACCATCATGACTATTGACAAAAGTTTAAAAATTAAAAAAGGCGTTACTCGTTCGCGCAACGTTTTGACGCGCGTCGAACGCATCGAAAAAATGCAAGCGACCGATCGTTGGACCGACGAAACGTCCCCGTTCAACCTTCCGAAAATTCGCGTTTACAAAGTCGTTTTGAAGAAGAAAAAGAAGGTCAAGGACGCGGACGACGCTCCGGCCAAGGGCAAGAAATAAGTTCGTTCTTCTCGACGCGCCGTTCTTCGGAACGGTCGTTTGACGCTCGAAACGCAAAAAACGCTCGGAAATCGTTTTATCGTCGGTTTTCGAGCGTTTTTTTGTTCGCGAACCTCTTGTCCCCAACGTCGTTTTTTCCCGCCGTCGCGACGGAACGGCAAATCGCCGCCGCGCGCAAAAAATTGTCTCCAACGTCGTTTTTTCCCGCCGTCGCGACGGAACGGCAAATCGCCGCCGCGCGCAAAAAATTGTCTCCAACGTCGTTTTTTCCCGCCGTCGCGACGCGCTCGCCGTTTACGTCGGCCCCGCTTCGCCGTTTTGGGACTCCGCTTTCCAACGTTCGAACGCCTCGACGATCGGCGCCAACTTTTCCTCCAACCGCTCGCGACGTTTCTTTTGGAACTCGCATTCCCAAATCCGAACGACGCGGTATCCCAACGCGGTCAAACGCTCGGTCGCGGCTTGGTCGCGGCGTTGATTCCGCTCGATTTTCGCCCTCCAATAGTCGGCGTTGTCCTTCGGTTTCGTGTTGCGGCAGTCGTGCCCGTGCCAAAAACAGCCGTCGACAAAAACCGCGACGCGCAATTTCGGAAACAGAAAGTCGGGACGACCGAAAATTTTTGATTTCCTCCGCCAACCGGTGATTTTCCGCTCTTTAAATTCGGCGATCAACTTCAATTCGGTCGACGCGTTCCCGGTCGAGCGCACTTTGCTCATAATCTGCGAACGTTTCGCGACGGTAAAAACGTCGTGTTTCGCGCCGTTTTCCTTAACGGCGTTTTCCTTATCGACGCAGTTTATCGCATTTGCGCCGCTTACGCCGCTCGCGTTATCCACGCCGACGCTCTTATTTTCGCTATTTTGACTCAAAACAAACCTCCCGGAATCGCGTTCGGCGACGGTTCCGCGTTTCCCGAAGCCGCGTTTGTCGTCAATTTCGCGTTTCCCGAAGCCGCGTTTGCCGGCGTTTTCGCGTTTTCCGAAACCGCGTTTGTCGGCGTTTTCGCTCCTTCCGGCGTCGCGTTCGTCGGCGGCGGCGCGTCTCCTTGGGCGAACACAAGGGGTAAAAAGCGATCCAAAACGCGTTCGATTAAATCGACCGGCGCCGCGTTTCCGGCTTGCTTACGAATTTGCGCGTCGGAAACCTTAATTTTGAACGAATCAGGAAACCCTTGTAAACGCAACATTTCGCGCGGCGTCAGTCGACGTTCGCCGTTAACGAGCAAATAGTTGTAACTCGCGCCGGCTCGCAACGCGCAACTATAAGGGTAAGACGAAATGTTCCCCGACTTGTTCTCGTGCCAAATCGCCGGGAAATATTGCGACGAATGCGCTTCTTTGCGACGTTTAACAATTTCCGGCGACGCAAAGTGTTTTTTGTCGACTTCCGCGTCCGGCTCCAACACGTCGGCGAGCGTTTTTCCGTCCGTTTTCGGCTTCGGCCAAGCGATTTCAAACGGTTCGAGCGCGCCGACGATCGCGACCCGCTCCCGTTTTTGCGGCAAACCGCAGTCGAGCGCGTTCAAAATTCGCCAATCGACGCAATAACCCAATTCTTCTTGCAAAATTCGCAATATCGTTTCAAAAGTTCGCCCGCCGTCGTGCGTCGTCAACTGCCGAACGTTCTCCAAAACGAAGGCGCGCGGACGTTTGTCGTGTAAAATTCGGGCGATTTGGAAAAATAGAGAACCTTTCGTCTCGTCGGCGAACCCCTTGCGGAGCCCAATGATCGAAAACGCTTGGCAAGGAAACCCGGCGAAGAGGAGATCGAAGTCGGGAATCGCCTCCGACGGCAACTCGGCGACGTCGCCAAACGGTCGTTCGCCAAAATTCGCCTCGTAACTCGTTTGAGCGGGCGGGTCGAAATCGCAACTCAACGCGCAAACGCCGTCGCGGCGCATCTTTGCAAGCGTTCGTTCGGCGGCGAAACGGAACCCGCCGATTCCGCAAAAGAGGTCGAAAAAGCGAATCGGGCGTCCGACGGTCGGGTCGGCGAGTCCGACGGGCGGCGCGGCGAGCCCTTCCTCGGCGGCGGTTTTCGACGTCGGCGACGATTTCACTTCGCTCCGTCGCGGCGCTCGAATTCTCCGAATCTCCCCGACCGCTTCGTTTTCTTCATTTTCAACCTTTTTCTCTTTTCTCCGATTCTTTCCCTTTTCTCCAACCTTGCTATTTTGACATTCGTCGAGTTCAAAATGGCAAGCGGCGGCGATTTCGAACGATTTTTCCGCCCATTTCTTCGCGGCCAGCGCCGTTCTTTGCAACGCGGCCTCGGCGTCGTTCGCCGCGTCTTCGCAAACCGCCTCGTCGACGCAAACATCAACCCCGGCGTCGTTCGCCGCGTCTCCGCAAACCGCCTCGTCGACGCAAACATCAACCCCGGCGTCGTTCGCCGCGTCTCCGCAAACCGCCTCGTCGACGCAAACGCCAACCCCGGCGTCGTTCGCCGCGTCTCCGCAAACCGCCTCGTCGACGCAAACGCCAACCCCGGCGTCGTTCGCCGCGTCTTCGCAAACCGCCTCGTCGACGCAAACGTCAACCCCGGCGTCGTTCGCCGCGTCTCCGCAAACCGCCTCGTCGACGCAATCTTCCCAAATTTCCGGCGATTCGGGTTCGCTCGGCGTTTCGACGCGTCCAAAAACGACGTCCGCTCCCGGCGCGCCGTCCAAAGCAAAGAGTTCGGCGAACGGCGCCTCCAACGCAACCGCCAATTTAAAGCCGATTTCAACCGTCGCGACGCTCGAATCCGCCTCCAAAGCGCGCAAAAAACGCTCCGAAACGCCGACGCGCTCGGCCAACGCTTCCGCCGCGAAGCCTCTTCGCTCCCGAAATTCTTTCACGCGATTCATCGCCGTTTCTTCCTCTTTATCCCAAAGCGCCTATTTTCCAAAATTTCGCGTTCTTTCGATTCGTTCGACGGCGACGCCGACTCCGCGCCGCCGCAATATTTAACGCAAAACGCCCGTTTTAACATTTCTCGTCGCGCCGACGCGTTCAACGCTCGCCGCCGTTCTCGACGTCCGCTCGCCGTTCCGCAAGTTCGACCTCCAACGGTTCGATTTTCTCAACCAACAAACGGCGACTCCGGTCTTGGCCGCGCCGCGCCGACGACGCCGCCAACCGGCGCGCCCGTTCGACGTCCGCTCGCGCCGCGTCGAAATCGCTTCGCGCCGCCGCAAGTCGCGCTCGCAACAACAGCGTTTCGACGAATTCCGTTCGCAAAAAGAAACGTCCGGCGGCAAACTCGACGCGCATCGCCGCCAACGAACGCTCGACGTCGACCGCCGCCGCGCGCCGATCCCCCCAAGCGTTCCGTTCAAACCGCGCCTCCGCTCGAATCCGCGACGCTTCGCAAAAAAACGCGACTTCGTTTTCGTCTTCAAGACGCCGCCCTTCGAGCGAACGCGTCGCCGCCGAAATCGCGAAACGATATTTTTTCGCCTTAAACGCCGCCTCCGCCCAAAAATGCCAAACGTTTTTCTCCGTTTCGCCCTTTTTCCCGAACGCGCCGCGCATTTTTCGCGCTAATTTACGGAAGATAGAGAAAATGCGGAAAGCGACGTCGAAGCGCCCTTCGTCGGCGGCTAGCGTTCCAAAGAAATCGCCCAAAATGCAATACGCCTTCAAAAATTCGCGCGCGGCCTCCAAGGAACGCGTCAACTCGGCTTCTTCGACGCCGCTCAATCGCCCCGTTTTTCCCAATCGACGCATTTTACCGGCGTTTTTCACCAACGCGGCGGCTTCGAGAGCGCGACGTTCGGCAAGCGGATAAACCGTTTCAAAAATCTTTCTCGCTTCGGCGAACCGTCGTTCTTCGGTCAAGGTCGCGGCGATAAAAACTTGCGCCGTCAACGCTTCGGGCGTCGGGCGTTCCGGGTCGAAATCGTCGAGTCGCGCCCAACCGTCGACCGCTTCCGCAAGCGCGGCGCGCCCCGATTCGCCGAAACCGCGTCGCAACCAAAAGAGTCCTTCGGCGAATTTCACCTCCGGCGCCGTTTCCGCGACCGTTTCCGCCAACTCGCTCGACCGCTTCAAGGCTTCGGAAGCGCGCTCGAAACGCTCCTTCGCGACTAAAAACGAACCGTTCGTTTGCACGGAGGAAAGCGCCGCCGTCGAATTTATATACCAAAAACCTAATTCCGCGCTCGTCCGCTCGTCTTCGCTCCATTTTTCTTCGGCTTGCGCCTCCAAATTTCGGGCCGACCGCGCGGCTTTTCGCCCCCGTTCTCTCGCGTCTTCGCGCAAGAAGAAGAGAACGAGCGACGCGAAAATCGCAAAAACGCCGCCGTCGAACCCGCTCGCCTCCAAGAAACGTCGGGCGTCGTCGAGCGCGCTCCAATACAAGTCGCTCGCCGCGCCGTTATCGCCTCTCGCTTCGGCCAACGCGCCGAGCCGTCGCCGAACCGCCGCCCGACGCGCCAAAATTTCCGGGCGCTCGCCGACGAGTTCCGTTTCCAAGCGCAACGTTTCGGCGACTTTCTCAAACGAGACGAGCGTTTCCGGACGCTGCAACGCGTCCGCCGCCGTCCCGATCGCCGAATAATATCCGCCGAGCGCGAACAAATCGATCGGACTTTCCAAGTCGGAACGCGATTCCAACTCCGCCCCCGCCGCGCTAACGAACGCCCAAGCCTCGTCGCCGCGCGACTTAGAAGTCAGCCAATGCAAATACGCGGCGCCGATTTCGCCGAGCCGAATTTTCGACAGCGCCGCGCCCGGCCCGTCGTCTTGCGTCGCTCGCAAGCTCGCGTCAAACGCCGCTTGAAACGCTTGCTCGATCTCCGCGTCAAACGTTTCGCAACGGAGCGAACCGCGCGACGCGACGTTCGTCGCTTCCGCCGCGCTCGTCTCTTTCGCCTCGTTTGCGCCGTTCGCGCCGTTTTCCCAACTTGCGCCGTCGACGTCGTCCGCGCCGTCTTCCCGACTTTCGCCGACGCCGCCGTTTTCTCGCTCTTTAAATTGATTGTCGACGCCGTTATCGTCGTTTGCAACGTTAAAGCGTTCGTCGCCGTCTTCAATTTTGCGTTCGGCCAACCGGAGCGTCGCCGCCTGAAGCTGCCAAAGCGCGCTCCAACTCGTCAAAATTTCAACGTCGTTCGGCGGATTCAACGCCTCCAAGCGACGCGACGCGGCGATCGTTTCTTCCGCCGCCAACCCAATCGCGCCGTTTTCAAAATAAAGGTCGGTCAACTTGTCGAGCGCCCAAGAAAGCGGACTCAACATCCCCCAATCGCCGGCGACCAAACGCCGCTCGACGACGCGAACGCAAATCGTTAAATCGACGAAAAGAGCGCGCGCTTTCAGATCGTTCGCCGTCGCCGCCGCAAACGCTCTTCGAGCCGACTCCAAACGCTCGCGCCGACGTTCGAGTTCCGCGTCCGACTCCGCCGCCTCGCCGAAAATCCCCCCGTCCTGCCCAAACGTCGCGTCTTCGCCGCTTTCCCGATTCCCCCCGTTTTGCGCCGCTTGCGCCGTTTGCGCTTTTTCTTTCAAGCGGTCGAAGCATCGACGCCAAAATCGCCGCGCGCCTTGTTCCGTTCGAGCGTTCGCTTCCGACGCGTCTTCGCCAACCTCGCCAACCTCGCCAAATTGCCCGTTTCGCCCGTCTTGCCCGTTTCGACCGTCTTGTCCGTTTCGACCGCTCGCCGCGATTTCGCCGCTCGACCTATTTTCGCCGTTCGCTTCCTTAGGACGGCCCAAAATCGATTCGACGTCGACGTTCAACAACCGCGCCTCGTCCGCCGTCCAATCGCGCGACTCGACGATTCCAACGCGGAAACGGCGCAAATCGACGCTCGCCGCTTCGATTTTCTCCAACGTTTCAAGATTTTCGCGACTTTTTCGACGGTTCGCCGTTTCGTTCGCGTCGAATTCAAACGTCCAACTCGACTCGACGTAACGCCGTCGCAACCGTCGGAAATAACGGAGCCAAACGCGAACGACGCGCAACGCTTCGACTTCGTCCCGCTCGGCGAGCGCGCAAAGAAAGGTCGTTCGCGACAAATTCGCCGCTTCGTCGAGAAAACGCCAACGCCCGCGACGCAACATCGCCGCCGCCTCGCGAACGGCTTCGCGAACGCTCTTCGACGCGTCGGGCAAACCGGCTTGCGCTCGAATCGTCGCGCGGCGGCAAACCGCTTCCAAATAGAACGCGACGCTCGTTTCGTCCGTTTCCCCGTCGCGGCGCGCCTCCTCGTAAAGCGCGATCGCCGCTTCAAAATCCCGCTCCGCGTCGAGCGGTTTTTCCTCTAACTCGGCGCGATAAACGGCCCGTTGGAAGCGCGCTTTCGCCAAAATCAACCGCAACTCGTTTTCATCGTCGTCTTCGGCGGCGTTCAACTCCGTTTCAAGAGCTTCGATCGCCTTTTCGGTCGCCGCGAGCGCCTCGTCGAAACGCCCCGTTTTACTCAACGCGACGTGTCGTTGCAACAGCAACTGCGCGTATGTCGGCGTCGCGCGTCGGCGCTCCGCCGGCGTCAGCGCCGCGACAAATCGCTCGATCTGCTCCTGCGTTTCCGGAACGAACGCCCAAACGTCCCGCGCGACGCCCAAATCGAAAATCAGCGCGCACGTCTCCAAAACGCGACGCGTCGGGTCGAAATTTTCCCCCTTTTTCATCGCGAGCGTCAAATATTCAAGCGCTTCTTCAAGGTCGCAAGCCGCGAGCCGGTAACGCTCGGCCCGCATCCGCGCGATCGCCCGTTTGCGCAACGAATCGTCGAGCAGCGCGTAAGCGAGCGCCCGCCGCGAGAGCGCGACGTCGGCCGTCAAGTAAATTTTCAACGTCGAAATCGCCTGTTCGAGCGCCGCCAACGCGTCCTCGTAAGCGCCGCGACTCAACAAAAGCTCCGCGTGCGCCGTCGACAGTTGAGCGTAAGGCGCGAAATAATCCTCTTCGTCGATCGCCAACAAGCGTTCTTCAACGTCGACCGCTTCCCGCAACGCCTTCTCGGCGCCTTCGTCGTCGCCGCGAGAACGCAAAACCGAACTCAAGCGATACAATACGTTGACTTTTTCAGCGAGAAACGGCTCTTGCTCGAACTTCTCCAACGTCTCCAACGAATCGCGGAAAGAAGCGACCGCCGGGGGCAAGTCGCCGATCGCCGCGTAAGCGTCCCCCATCGACGCGGCGACGTAAGCGAGCGAAGGCTCCGCGTCCTTTTCCCCCTCGCCGACCAAATCTTCGAAGATTTCCCGAGCGGTTCGGAACGAAGAAAGCGCCGCGACCGAACTTCCCAGCGCCGCGAGACAGTTCCCCTGAATTTGCCAAGCGGTCGCCAACAACCGGCGCGCGTCGGGCCCGGACGCGTCGGTCGCCCAACTTCGAATTTGCGCGAGCGCCGCGTTCGCGCTCCCGATCGGCGGCGTCATATCGTTGCGCAAATAAAAATAAGGACGTTGAAGAAGAATTTGCCCCAACAATTCGCGACATTCTTCCTCGTCGGCGCCGTCGACTTCCATTTCGGCGACGAGTCCTTCCGCTTCGTCGAGCGCGGCGAACGCTTTTTCGGCGTCGGCGCGCCCCGCTTCGGCGGCGGTCTGCAAGAGAAGACGCGCCAATTCTTCCCGAGCGCCGGAGTCGCCGTCGTCGATTCGCCGTTTTAAATACGCGATTTTCTCGTCGTCCGACTTCGTTTCGTCGTCGAGAAACGCGTAATCCGGCTCGTCTTCCCAAACCGCGCCGTCGTTATAATCGGACTCAAAATCGAAAATTTCTTCCGCGTCGGCCTTTGAATCGTCCCAAGGCTCGCGTTCGTCCGTTTCGAAAAAGACGCGCTCGGCGGACGCCGCGTCTCTTGCGCCGCGGTCGTCGTCGTTTTGTTCCGCCGTTCGTTTTCGCCGCTCTTTCGCGACTTTGCTATTTTCGCCGTTTTCGCCGTTTTCGCTTCCTTGCGCGACCGCCGCGTCTTTCGCATTTTTCGCAATTTCGCTCGTCGACTCCGTTTCGCGTCTCTTGTCGACGGCGTTTCGCTCGTTTCCGTCGACGTTCGCTTCGTCGTTATTTTTCGGACGTTTCCAGCGCGCCGGACGCTCTTCGCGACCTTCGCCGCCGGTCGTCTCCCCCGCTTCCGCGCCGCCGTTCCGACGTTGAAAAAACGCGCCGAAATAATTCCCGCTCCGCCGCCGGTCGTCTCGTTCGTCGACTCCCGAACCGTTCGCGTCGTTCGCGCCGGACGTTCCGTTTTTCCCGACGGAAGCGTTCGCCCCTTGCGCGCCGCCGTTTTTCCCGTCCTTTTTCCAAGCGTCCGGGTCGTCCTCCGCTTCGGCGTTCGGGTCGCGATCGAGTCCGAAATCGAAATTCCAATAATCTTCGCGCCAAAAATCGACGGCGTTCAAGGCGCCCGCGTCGGCCTCCGCGAAATCGTCTTGCGCGACGTCGCCTATTCCGCCCATTCCGCCTATTCCGCTTATTTTAACGTCGACGTTTGCCGTCGCGTCTCCTCCGTCTTTGCCAAACTCGCCAATTTCGCGACTCCCTCCATTTTCGCCGCTTTGCGCAATCTCTTCGCTCGACGCGTTCCGACGTTTCCGCTCGGCGACAAACGCGGCGACCAGCTCCGACAAAGCGCGATAAGCCGACTCCAACCGTTCGTTCGTTTCCAATTCGGAATCGCCGTCCGTTTCGCCGCGCCCAAGCCAAACGGTTCCGAACGCCGCCGTCCAAAACGCCGCCGCGACCAACGCGAAAACGACGTTCCAATCTCCGCGTCCGCCTTCAACCGCCAACGCCCAAAGCGCGCCGTCAATCATCGCCAACCCTTTTATCTCCGCGGCGTCGCCGACGTTCCGGCGGTTTGTCCCCCGTTCGTCGCCGACGACCGATCAAATTTTCGTCTTTTTTAATTGCCTAATTTGCGCGACTTCTCTAAAACGCCGCGTCGTCCCCCGCGTTCGCGCTCGCCGTCAACCTTCGACGCTTCGCAACGCCGACTCGAAATCGCCGCAAGCGCAAGCGTCCCGCGTTTCTCGCCAAAATTCGACTTGCTCGCCGTTCCAAAGGAGGGGCCCGACGGAACGCGCCGCGTCGCCGACGGTCGTTTCGACGACCCGCTTCGTCAACGCGTCGACCCCGGCGCCGGTTCGCGCGCTGATCGGACAAATCGCCCAATCCCCGCGTTCCGCGCAGTCGCCGCCGCTTGCCGCGTCTTCTCCGCTTGCCTTGTCTCCCCAATTTCGCTCGCTTCCCCGTTTTTCGTCGAATTCGAGCCAATCGCTCGCCCAACGGTCGCGCGGCAGGTCGACTTTGTTCAACGCGTCGAGCGTTCGCCCGGCGAACTTCGCGGCGCGGTCGCCGAAGAACCGCTCGAAGACCGCCTCCTGTTCGGCGCGTCCGACCGTCGCGTCGAAAAAGCGCAAAACGACGTCGGCGCGCTCGACCGCTTCGACCGTCAACCGCGTTCCGGCCCGCTCGATCGGGTCGGCGGCGTCGCGCAATCCGGCGGCGTCGACGAAACGGAACGTCCAACCGTTCAAAACGGTCGTCGCGCCGACCAAATCCCGCGTCGTTCCGGACGTCGGCGAAACGACGACCCGATCGAATCCAAGCGCGGCGTTCAAAAAGCTGCTCTTCCCGGCGTTCGGAATCCCCGTCAACAGAACGACGAACGGTTCCGTCAACCGCCGCCCGAGTTCAAACGTTTCGGCGATTTTATCGAATCGCGCCGTCAAAACGCGCCCCGTTTCCCGTCGTTCGGCTTCGTCGCTAAGTCGCGTCGCCGCGCGCAGTTCCGCTTTTAACTCGCTTAGGAGTCGCCGCCAAGCGCTCCGTTGCCCGAGCGCGATTCGAGCTGTCGTTTCGGTCGTCGTTCGAACGACCAGCGCGTCCGCTCCGGCGAAAAAGAGCGCGTCGACTCGGTCGCTCCAACGCTCGCCGACGTCCTCCGTTCCCCCCTTCTCTCTTATTCCGCCTAAAACCCCGTTTCCCCCCAAACTGTTCAACCCGCCCAAGTCGCCCGTTTTATCGAGTTCCGCCTCTTCCCGCTCGACGGCGCGTTCCCAAGCGTCGCCGGAAACGACCGCGGCGCCCCGGTCGACGAAGAAACGAACCAACGCCGACGCGACGACGTCGCCGCCGTGTCCGCAGAACTCGAACGCCGTCGGCGTCCGCCGCCTCAAAACGATCTCCTCCGACGCGCCGCCGATTTCGTCCAAGCGGAAAAAGCCGAAATAAGGCCGCTTCGCCGACGCCGCCGACCAATCGTCGAACGCCGCCGCGCCTTCGCGACCGTCCGCGCGCCGCCAACGTTCGAGCGCCGCCGTCCAACCGTCGCCGCCGCGAACGCCGACGCAAGCGACCGCGCCGCGTCCGACCGCCGTCAACCGCGCGACCTCGAACGCTCCGTCTTTCCCGTTTTCGCCGTTCGCCGTCATTTCGCCAACTCCGCTCTTTCGCCCGTTTTATCCGGTTTATCCCGCTCGCCTATCTCGCCGTTTTCGTTTATTCCGTCTATTCCGCCGATTCCGCTTATTTCGCTCATTTCGCCGATTCTTCGTCTTTTTTCGCGTCGGCGAAAACCGGCGCCCCTTGCGCGTCCTGCAGAATCGGACGCAAACGTCGCGCTTTGCGGTCGGAACCGTCGGCGGCGAACGCGTCGAACGGCGTCCCGTCGACCGAACGGCGCAACGCCAAGTAAATCGCCGACGTATAAACGACCGCCGAAACGCCGCAATACGACGCCGGAAGCGAAAAGAGCGCGAGATTCCAAAAT
>JAFSDX010000092.1 GCA_017436025.1 Thermoguttaceae bacterium | reverse complement strand
GGGCCCGCGCTACCGCGCGACTTCGGTTTCCCCGCTCCCGTTGGTCGCTGACTTTTAGCCCAACGAGGGTAAACAAAAAAGACGTCGAGTTTTCAAACTCGGCGTCTTTTTTGTTATTGGCGTTAATCGGCGTCGGTTGTTTTAAACGTTTGAAGCGGCGCCGCCGACCGCGTTTCGCGCCGTCAAGCGGTCGAATCGCGTTTGCAGGTTCCGCCAAAATTCCGGCTCGACGCCGAAATACGCGCCGAGTCGGAGCGCCGTTTCTTCGGAAATCGCGCGGTTTCCGGCAATAATTTCGCTAACTTGCGCCGCCGAAACGCCCAAGTCGAGCGCGAGTCGGCGTTCCGAGATTCCCGCCGGTTTCAAGAACTCTTCCGATAAAATTTCGCCGGGACAAACAACGTTTTCTCGTTTCATCAAACGCGCCTTTCTCTCTTTCCTTCTCGTTAACGTTTCGCAATTTCAACGCGCCAAGCCGACGCAAGAAATAAAAAACCGCGCCGAGTTTCAACAACTCGACGCGTTGTTTCGGTTCAAACCGTTTCTCAACTTCCCGGAACCGGCGTTCCGCTCGACGTCTCTCCGCTTTGTTGGGCTAAAAAATTAGCGACCAACGGGAGCGAAGAAACCGAACTCGCGCGGTAGCGCGGGCCCGGAGCGCCCGGCGGCGCCGAAGAAAACGAGTTCGAGCGGTAGCTCAGGCCCGGAGCGCCCGGCGGCGCCGCGGGTAAAACCGCCTTCGGCGGGCGCCGAGTTTTAACAACCCGACGCGTCTTTTTTTATCCGTTTACCCGCTTCCCCGCCCGTCGTTGGGCTAAAACGTTGTCGACCAACGGGAGCCGAAACCGAGTTCGAGCGGTAGCTTGGGCCCGGAGCGCCCGGCGGCGCCGACCAACGGGAGCGAAGAAACCGAACTCGCGCGGTAGCGCGGGCCCGGCGCCGCGCGGTCGCGGCTCAGGAGCTGGATTTGCGGGATTCGCTGAACGGGACGTGAACCTTTTCGCCGACGTCGACGGTCTTTTCGACGCCCCCCGGGCCGACCGTGATCGTTTCCGGCGTTTGCGCCATATCGCCGAACTTCAGGTCGACGGTGTCGGCCATTTGGTTCGCGAGTTCCGCTTGTTTCTTTTCCCATTCGGCGCGTTCCGCCGGGTCGGTCGGAGCGATTTCGCCGGTCGATTCCGGTTCGGTCGTTTTGCGGACGGTAACTTTGAACTCGCCCGCCGGAGCGCCCGGGAATTGCGCGTCGGTTTTAATTTCCGCGACGCCTTGCGCGTCCGTTTGACCGCCCATCACGAAGCGGATTTTCAACGACGGGTCGTTCAACATAACCGACGCGCCTTCGAGCGGTTGGCCGTCTTGAATCACCGTAATTTTGACCGGATAAAGCTCCGGCAGGTCGGCCGGTTTTTTCGGGCCGCCGCAACCGACGACCGCGGTCAACGCGACCGCGCCGAGGAGAGCGAACAATTTCGTTTTCATCGTTGTTTTAAACCTCCTCGAAATTAGAGCGTCGCGTCGGTTTCGCCGCCGCTGATCGAGCCCATCGCGCCCCAGACGCCGTAAGGCGATTTGCCGCTTTTCGGGCCTTGAATGTTGCTCGTGCCGGTGATGTTCGTCGAAATCGTTTCGCTAATGAAACGAACCGAACCGTCGAGCATGACCGCGTTGACGCCGCCGCTGTGGTTCGACGAAGCGGAAACGATCGCCCAAACGCTGTCGCTGGCGCCGTTCGAGCAACTCGGGCCGTTCGGCGGGAGAATCGTAACGAAGCCGCCGTTGACCGGACGACCGTCGCCGAACCAGTGACCGCGCCAGCTGTTTTCGGAACCGCGGGACATTTCGCCCGGGTTCGTCGTGCTGCGCGCGCTGTTGTAGCAGTCCGCCGCGCTCGCCGGACGAACCGGGTAGACGCCGCCCTTAATCCCGGTGTAACCGTTCGAGGTTTGCGGGTTCGTCACCGTTTCGCTGGCCGCGATGGTGTTGCTCGTGCCGTCGGTGATCGAAGCGAGGTTTTTGAACGCGCCGCAACCGAACGCGCCGCGACGGGAGCAGTCCCATTCGGCGGTAACGGTGTTGTACGGGTTATTTTGGCTCGCTTGGTTCGCGTCGATACAGTCGCCGTAGCAAACGACGTAGTTCGTACGACCGCCGCCGTTAAGCCCCGGTTGCGTCGCGTTGCCGTCCGACGGGCAAAGGATGTTGTCGATAACGGCTTTGATCGCGGTCAACGCGGAGCCGTCTTTCTTGGTCGCGCCGCCTTCCCAAACGTGCGGACGACGGTCGTAAATGTCTTTGTAAATCGCTTGTTGTTCGATGTACGGGAAAATTTTGAAGGTCGCCGACCAGTTGAACGTGTAGCCGTCGCCGCCGTAAGCGGAATCGCCGACGCACCAAGATTGCGCCGCCGGCATCGCCCCGTTCGTGTCGTGATAGTTTTGAATGCCGAGGCCCCATTGCTTGAGGTTGTTCGTGCATTGCATACGACGCGCCGCTTCGCGAGCCGCTTGGACGGCCGGAAGCAACAAGCCGATCAAAATACCGATGATCGCGATAACGACCAGCAATTCGACGAGGGTAAAGCCGCGTTGTTTACCCCCCCCCCCCAGTTTAACAGAGTTCGTCATTTCCCTAACTCCTCCAATGGAAAATAATAAAAAAGTCGGCTCCGTTTCCGGCGACCGTTCGCGTTCGGCGACGCTTCCGTCGAAAAACGCGCTTAATTTCGTCGAACGCCAACGTTCAAGCGTTCGTTTTTCAAAACGCCGCCCCGACTTTCGCCGAAGCGGCGTTAATTCGCCTAAAGCGGTCAAGATTAGCGTTTCCAACATCTTTGCGACGCTACGACGATATTTCGATTAGTTTAACTCAAGTCGCGAATAACGCTAGGGGTTAGACGCGCGATGTTTCGCAAAATTCGGCGATTTTTGGCGTTTTTCTTAAAAAAATTTATCAAAGACGCTACAACCGCTCCAATCGGCGCGACCCGTCGTTAAACGGCGCAAGAGTCGGAAGTTAGGAAACCTGCGCAAGAAACGCAAAAACGCCGCGTCCGGAGACGCGACGTTTTACAAGTCGACTTAAACGCTCGACTTATTTGTCTTCGACTTCGACTTCTTCGCGCGCCGACGCGCCGAGGTCGAACGTTTCGGCGTTTTTACCGTCTTTCACGGTAATCGTCAGCGGCGTGTTTTCGACGTCGGTAAATTCGGTCGAAACGAGCGAATAACGCTTGAATTGCGCCATACCGCCGCTTTTCTCGACGTCGATATTCCATTTTTCGAGCGCGGCGGGGTCGCCGGTCGGCGGCGGGCCGAGTTCGCCGTAGTCGATTTCGTCTTTCGCGCCGACAATAATTTTGTACTCGCCCGGAACGGCGCCTTTGAACTGGCCGTCCGTTTTCATTTCGGCGACGCCGTTCGCGTCCGTCGTTCCGACTGCGGCGTACTGTCCGCCGTCGGCGGGAATCATCGTAACGCTGGCGTCGGCGAGGCCTTTGCCGTCGAGCGTCAGCGTAATCGTCGTCGATTGCGGTTTCGGCATACCCGCCGGAAGTTTTTCGCCGCCGCACCCGAACGCCGCGACGAGCGCGAGCAAAGCCGGAGCCGCGACGAGAAGTTTCGTCAATTTCATTTTCGCTTCCTTATTCAAGAAAAGCGACGCGACCGGAGCCGCGCCGCCGTTTTCGTTCCAACGTTAACCTTCAACGTTATTGGACGTCGGTTTCGCCGCCCGCCGGGGTTCCCATCGCGCCCCAAACGCCGAAGAGGCTCTTCGCTTGTTTGTGATTTTGCTTCGCGGTTAGGTAGGCGCCGCAGTCGATCGTTTCGCTAACGAAGCGGACGGAACCGTCGAGCATCGCCGCGTTGACGCCGCCCGAGTGGTTCGACGACGCGGAGACGATCCCCCAGTTGTTGTCCATCGTGCCGTTAATGCAACTCGGCGAGTTCGGCGGGAAAACGGTGTTGAAGCCGGTAACGCAGATGCGCCCGTCGGCCCAACGGCAACCGCGCCAACCCGTCGCCGGAGTGAAACGAGACGTGTCGTAAGACGTGTTGTCGCTCGGGTTGCGAGAGTTGAAACAGTTCGAACGCGAGGTCAGGTTGCTGTCGACGCTGTTGACGGCGGTCGCGCTCCCGGTTCCGAGGACGCCGCCCTTGACTTTCGACGAACTCGAAACGTCGGCGCTAACGGTTTCGCTGCAGAAGAGCGTGTTGCTCGTTCCGTCGGTCGCGGCGGCCATCGACTTCCACATAAACGGGTTGAAGAGCGAACGCGGGCGCGTGTCGTTGGCGGTCGACCAACCGCTCAAGCGTTCGCAGTCCCACATGCCGTCGCCGCGGGAAAGAGCGACGTTCGAACGCCAAACGTGCGATTTGTCCGGCGACGGTTGCGACGAATTGCCGTCCGACGGGCAAAGGAACGCCGAAATTTGCGCGTCGATAGCGCTTCCGTCTTGGTCGGTCCAAGGTTGCGGCGTTCCTCCGGTCGTCCCGGTCGCGATAATCGCGTCGTAAACCGCGCTTTGTTCGACGTAAGGCAGAAGCGCGAAGTTAATCGAGTAACCGGTGTTCGCGCCGCCGTTGTCGAGCCCTTCGCTCATACGACCGTAAGTCCCCGCCGTGCAGCGCGACGCCGGGAGTTTGTTGTTCGCGTCGTGATAGTTTTGCACCGCCAACGCGAATTGTTTCAGTTGGTTCGTGCATTGCATACGGCGCGCCGCCTCGCGGGCCGCTTGGACGGCCGGAAGAAGCAAACCGATCAAAATACCGATGATCGCGATAACGACCAACAGCTCGACGAGCGTAAAGCCGCGAAGTCGACCGTTTTCCCTTCGTTTTAACGTTTTCGACATAGCTCAACCTTTGGAAATCTAATCGGAAATGAATAATAGAGAAGTCGCGACGAGCGCGAGCCCCGGGGCGCGGCGGTTCGTTTCGCCGACGCCGTGTCGCGGAAGTCCCGACGACGCTTAAGATTTTACCGAACGCCGCGCCGCAAAGCAAGCGTTTTTCCCCAATTCAACGAAAAAAAGCGATTTCGCGCCCAAAAACACCCAATTTTAGCGATTTTGCAAGTTTTCCCGCCGCCCCTTGCGTCAAAATAAGTAAAACGCGCAATTTAGAAAAGACCGTCGACCGCCGCAAGAAACGACGCGCCGTCGCGACCGAAAAACGGCCCCGACGGCGCAAGTTTGCCGCGTCTAATTCAACGTTTATTTCACTTCGACTTCGACCTCTTCCCGCGTCGAGGCGCCGAGGTCGAACGTTTCGGCGTTTTTGCCGTCTTTGACGGTTATCGTCAACGGGGTCGTTTCGACGGCGGTAAACTCCGGCGCGACGAGCGAATAGCGTTTGAATTGGGCGACGCCGCCGCTTTCCTCGACGGCGTAACTCCATTTTTCGAGCGCGACCGGGTCGTCTTTCGGCGGCGGGCCGAACTCGCCGTAATCGACTTCGTCCTTGGCCGAAATAATAACCTTATACTCGCCCGGGACGGCGCCCTTGTATTGGCCGTCGACCTTCATTTCGGCGACGCCGCTTCCGTCCGTTTGCCCGAGCGCCGTCCATTGGTTCGAGTCGTCCGCCGGAATCAGCGAGACGTTCGCGTCGGCGAGGCCCTTGCCGTCGAGCGTTAGGGTAATCGTCGTCGGTTGCGGTTTCGGCATTCCGTCCGGAAGTTTTTTCCCGCCGCACCCGAGCGACGCGACGAGCGCGAAGGCCGCCGAAAACGCGACGGCGTGTTTCCAGTTGAGCGTCATTTCCGTTTCTCCTTTCTCTCGTCGTCGCGTTAATACGTCGTCGTTTCGCCCCCCGCCGGGGTTCCGAGAGCGCCCCAAACGCCGAAGAGACTTTTCGCTTGTTTCAGGTTTTGAAGTTGCGTCAGATACCCGCCGCAGTCGATCGTTTCCGAAACGAAGCGGACGGAACCGTCGAGCATCGCCGCGTTGACGCCGCCCGAGTGATGCGACGACGGCGGCATAATCCCCCAACTGTTGTCGTTCGTTACGCCGGACGTGCAGGCCGGAGCGTTCGGCGGAAAGACGGTGTTGAAACCGGTCAACATAATGCGCCCGTCCAACCCGCGGCATCCGCGACTCACCGCCGCCGCGGCGTATTTGTCGGAATCGTAAGAGGTCGGGTCGTCCGGGTCGCGCGAATTAAAACAGTTGACGCGAGACGTAATATTGCTGTCCGGACTCGTCGTCGAGACGCTTCCCCCGCCGCCGAGAACGCCGCCTTTGACGCGCATCGTACTCCCGACGTCGGCGGTAACGGTTTCGCTGCAGAGGAGCGTGTTGCTGGAGCCGTCGGTAGCGGAGGCCATCGACTTCCACATAAACGGGTTGAAGAGCGAACGCGGGCGGACGTCGTTGGCGGTCGTCCAGCCGCTCAAGTTTTCGCAATGCCACATACCGTCGCCGCGAGAAATGCAGATGTTCGAGCGCCAAACGTATTTTCGGTTCGGCGCCGGTTGCGTTCCGTTCCCGTCCGACGGGCAGATGAAACCGTCGACGCGGAAGTCGAGGATTCCGCCGTCGCTCGTGTCGGTGAACGGGCTCGGCGTGTCGGTCGACGACGCGATGCGTTGATAGGCCGCTTGTTGTTCGATAAACGGAAGAACCGCGAAGTTTTGCCCGTAACCGAGGTTGACGCCGGCGTTGTCGGGCCCGCGCGACATTTCCCCGCAGGTTCCCGCCGTGCAACGCGACGCCGGGAGGTAAGATTGGTGCGTGTCGGCGTAATTTTGAATCGCCAGCGCGTATTGTTTGAGGTTGTTCGTGCATTGCATCCGACGCGCGGCCTCGCGGGCCGCCTGAACCGCCGGAAGGAGCAAACCGATCAAGATACCGATGATCGCGATGACGACCAACAGTT
The DNA here is from genome assembly GCA_017436025.1 of Thermoguttaceae bacterium. Classification (GTDB taxonomy): domain Bacteria; phylum Planctomycetota; class Planctomycetia; order Pirellulales; family Thermoguttaceae; genus RUG369. The sequence continues at coordinate 14,741 of JAFSDX010000092.1, read as the reverse complement.
CGACGAGGGTAAAACCGCGTAGTTTCTCCCCCCCCCCCATTTTAACATTTTCGTCATAATAAAAGCTCCCGAAACTCTAAAAAATCGATAAAAGAGGCGCCGCGAAGTTTGCAACGACCTTACGTTCGGTTCGGTTTTCGCCGAACCGCGTCGCGGAAATCCCGACGACGTTTAAGATTGTATCGAACGCCGCGTCGCAACGCAAGCGTTTTTCCAAAATTCGACGAAAAAAGTCGATTTTGTCCTTAAAACCGCCCGATTTTAGCGATTTTACGTTGTTTTCCGCCGCCTTTTGCGTCAAAATAAGAAAAATACGCGATTTAGAGAAGACCGTCGACCGCCGCAAGAAACGACGCGCCGTCGCGACCGAAAACGGCCCCGACGGCAAACGGCGAAAAGTTTGTCGCTTCAAACTTTAACGGCGAATTAGAGAACGACGCGCAACGCTTCGAACGCCGACGCGGCGACCGTTTCCGGCGTCTCGACGACGTTGACCGGCTCCCCGGCGAGCCAATTTTCGAGAACCCAAGCGGCCCGCGCCAACGTCGACTTCGACATATCGACGCAAATCGACGGTTCCTCGCCCGGCCAAACGATCTTTAACTCCGGGCGTCGACGACGCAAGCGGTCGACGAGCTTCCATTCGGTGCCGATCGCGAGCGTCGTCCCGGGCGCCGCTTTTTCGACGACGTCGATCAGTTTCGTCGTCGAGCCGTACCCGTCCGCCGCGTCCGTCACCTCGAACGGCGACTCCGGGTGAACCCAAACTTGCGCGTTCGGCTCTTCCGCGCGGATTTTGCGAATCGCGTCGACCGAAAAGCGTTGGTGAATCGGGCAGCAGCCGTCCCAAAGGATAACGCGCGCCGCTCGCGCCGTTTCGACGTCGAGCCCGCCGAGCGGTTCGCCCGCCTTCCAAACGACGATCTCCTCCGGCGCGACGCCGAGCGCGAGCGCGGTCGCCCGGCCCAAGCGCGAGTCCGGCATAAAGAGCAATTTCGGGCGTTGTTCGAACGCCCAACGGACGATCTTCTCCGCGTTCGCCGACGTGCAGACGCCGCCGCCGTTCGCCCCGCAAAACGCTTTCGTCTCCGCCGACGAGTTGACGTAAGTAATCGGCGTAAATTCGCTAAAATCGACGACTTCCGAAAGCTCGCGCTTCCAGTTTTCCGCTTGCTCCGCGGTTATCATATCGGCCATCGGACAGCCGGCGGTCAGGTCGGGCGCCATTACGAGCGCGCGTTTTCCGCCTCGCTCCGCGATTTTTTCCGGGCGGTTGAGCAAAATATCCGCCGTCTCGAGCATAAAGTAGACGCCGCAGAAAAGAACCGCTTCCGCCGACGACTCCGCCGCTTTTTTCGCCAACGCGAGACTGTCGCCCAAAACGTCCGCCGTCTCGACGATTTCGTCCGGCGCGTAATAGTGCGCCATCACGACGAGGCGGTCGCCCGCTTCGGCGCGGACGGCGGCGATTCGCGCGCGCAGTTCGTCGTTCGCCAGTCGTTCGTATTCGGCAAGAGGTCGCATTGTCGGCTTCCTTTCGATCTTTCCGTTTTTAGCGTTTTAACGACTTTGCCGTTCTCAACGCTTTTACTCTTTTTACCGCGCTCGACGCCGGAGCGTTCGGCGCGATTTTGTCCTTATTATTAATATACAACGTCGCGGTTGAAAAATAAGGTCGCGGAGGAGCGCCGCGTCGAAAATTTTTCGCGCCGCCGCCGTCGCGACCGTTAAACTCCGCCCCGTTTGACTCGGCTTTCTCTTCGCTCGAGCTTTCTCCCGCTTGGTTCCGCGTTCACTCGGCGTCGTCGAAGAGCCAAGTCGAAAGGTAACGCTCGCCGCCGTCCGGGAGGAACGCGACGACGTTTTTCCCGGCGAACTCCGGTCGAGCCGCGACTTGAAGCGCCGCGAAGAGCGCCGCGCCGCCGGAAATCCCGATAAGGAGCCCTTCGCGCCGCGCCGCCGCTCGCGCCGTCGCGCCGGCGTCCTCCGCCGAAACCGTCAGAATCTCGTCGACGGCGGAACGGTCGAAGTTCGCCGGAACGAAATTCGCGCCGATTCCTTGAATCTTATGCGGCCCGGCTTTTCCCGTCGAGAGGAGCGGGCTCGCGTCCGGCTCGACCGCGACGATCAGAGCGCTCGAGCGCCGCGCCTTCAAGAACCGCCCGACGCCGGAGACCGTTCCGCCCGTCCCGACGCCGGCGACGAACGCGTCGACTTCGCCGTCGAGGTCGGCCCAAATTTCCTCCGCCGTCGTTCGAAAATGAACGTCCGGGTTCGCCGGATTCCCGAACTGCTCCGGTATCCAAGCGCCGGGAATCTCCGCTTGCAACGCTTCCGCCTTCTCGACCGCGCCGCGCATCCCGAGCTTCCCCGGCGTCAGGACGACCTCCGCCCCGAACGCCCGGCAAAGTTTCGCGCGCTCGACGCTCATCGAGTCCGGCGTCGTCAAAATCAGCCGATACCCCTTTGCCGCCGCGACGAGCGCGAGCCCGATCCCGGTGTTCCCGCTCGTCGGCTCGATAATCGTCGCGCCCGGTTTCAGAACGCCCGCCGCCTCCGCCGCCTCGACCATCGCCGCCGCGACGCGGTCTTTCGCGCTCCCGCCCGGATTGAACGACTCGACCTTCGCCCAAACGTTCGCGCCCGTTTCGTTCAAGCGCCCGACGCGAACCAACGGCGTTTCGCCGAGCGTCTCCAAAATCGTTTCAAAACGCATTTTCTTCTCCCGTCGGCGACTTCCGTCGTCGGCTTTTTCTCGACTTTCCTTTTTTCCTTCGTTTCCGCCGCGAACGGTCGCCGCAAAACGCCGCCGCGCTTCATTCTCTACCAAAGAAGTTGCGTTTATTTTAACGCCGTTCCTTTTTCCGTCAAGCGTTCGGAAACGAAAAAAGAAGAAAGCGCTCCGCTCCGCCGTCAAACCCAGCCTTCGCGTCGATACCAGTCGACCGCCGCGGCGAATTGTTCCGTCAAGGGCGTTTCCAACCGGACGCCGAGGTCGCGCGCCGCCTTTTCGCCGGAGCAAATCCAAGGGCCGCGCAGCGCTTCGACCGCTTTATTCCAGTCGAACGGCGGCGTTTTCTTCGCAAGGACTTTAACGATTTCGCCGTACGCGCCGGTTCCTAAAACGCCCAACGGCGGGATTTTGATCGTTTTCGGCTTCCGACCGAACGCGTCCCCGAGCGCGGCGCCAAACCGCGAAAAGCGAATCGGACGCGCCGACGTCGCGAAGTAAACGCCGCGCCCGGAACAACGCGCCGAAGCGCCGCCGTTTTCCGCCGTCGGAATCGGGTCAAGACTCGACGGCGCGGCTCGTTCCCCGCGCTCCGCCGCCGCGATTAAGAGCGTCGCCAAGTCGTCGACGTCGACGAACGAATAAAAACGGTCGAGATACCCCGGAACGAGGAAAACGCCGCGCTCCTTCGCCATTTTATACAGCGGCGCCGAAAGAACGTCCCCCGCGCCGAAGACGTAAGGCGGGCGGACGATCGTCGTCGGCGTCGCGTCGGCGAAACGCAGAACTTCGCGCTCTCCGGCCAATTTGCTCCGTCCATACGGCGAAATCGGGTTCGGAACGTCCGTTTCGCGCTTCAACCGGCGCCCGTCGAAATCGGCGAAATCGCCCCAACCGACGGAATCGACAACGTCGACGGAATCGCCCCAACCGACGGAATCCTCTGAACCGGAGTCGACGACTTTCTTCGTCTTTTCGCGCTTCGGCGCCGGGCCCGCTCCGGCCAACGACGAAACGAGAACCAACGTCGGCGCGCCGAGCCGCCCGCCTCCGCCGTTCGAGCGCCCAACTTCGGCGCAAACCTCGGCGACGTTCCGCGAACCGATTCGGTTGACCGCGTCAAAGTCGCCGCGCCGCGTTTCGCGAGTCAGTCCGGCCAAGTGAAAGACGACGTCCGCGCCCTCGACGCCGCGTCGCAACGCCGCCCGGTCGGCCAAGTCGCCGTCGACGAATTCGACGCCGAGCGCCGCCAACCGCCGCCGATTCGACGTCGGTCGCGCCAAACAGCGAACGCGCGCGCCCGCTTCGGTCAATCGCTCCGCCAACCGCCCGCCGACAAAACCGGTCGCGCCGGTTACAAAAACAGTTTTTCTCATTCGCGCCTCGTTAAATCAACCGAATTCTAACGTTAAAACTTGCCTGCGTTAACGTTACCATTCGTCCGAGGGCGCGCTCGACTTTCTCGAAAAGTCGCGAAAAAGCCGATTTCGGCGTTAATTTCCGGCTCGACGCAAAGATTTCCGACGCGTCGCCGCGTCAACAATCGTTCGACGTTTCGCTCGGCGTTTTGCGTTTCAAATTCTTAATCCAGTCGGGAACCGGAACGATTTTCCCGGTATTGTCGACGGTCGCCAACTTCGTTTTTCCGACGGCCAGCAGCTCGCCGTCGCGGAAAAGACGGTACTCGTGTTCGAGGCTCGCCCGAGTCGTCCGCAGAACGCGCGTTTTGAGCGTCAAGAGGTCGTCGTATTTCGCCGGCTTCATAAAGGAACACTCCGCCTTGACGACGACCATCTTCGTCGCGCTCTCCTCGACGTCGCGGTAACTAACGCCGGTCGCTTCGCGGAGCAGCTCGGTGCGCCCCATTTCAAAATAGGTAAAATAGTTCCCGTGATAGACGACGCCCATCAGGTCGGTCTCGGCGTATCGGACGCGAAATTGAATCGTTCCCTCGAACGACTCCGACGCGACCGCTCCGGCGGCGCCGTCTTTACCGTTTTCAGCGTTTTTAGCGTTTTCAGCGTTTTCAACGTCTTTAACATTTCCAGCGCTTTTACCGCTTTTATCAATCTCGCCAGCCTTACCGGCGACGCCGCTTTTACCGCTTTCAACGCTTTTTCCAGTTTCACCGCTCATTTCGCGTCGCCTCCTTCTTGCGCGTCGTCGTCTTTCTTCTCGTCGTCTTCCTCTTCCTCGACCGGTTTGACCGGGCCCCCGGCCGCGTCGAAGATCGCCAAGAGGTTCAAGAGTCCGGCGACGACGGTGAAAATCGTCCCGGCGTCGAGCCAAGAATGAAGGTTCGCGGCGATCTCGGCGGAACTCGGCTGGTTCGGACGCGTCGCGGCTTCGCTCGGCAAACGCGGCGGCGCGAACGCCGTCGAAAGGACGCCGCCGTCGCCGTCGCTCAAGTTCCGCGCTTGCAGATAAGCCGGAATCGCGACCGCGCCGATCGCCGCTTGCGGAACAAAGTACAACCGCTTGTCCCCGGAACGCCAAGACCAATAAACGTTCCGCGCGACCAACAGCCGCCGCGCCGAGTCGCCGTTCGGCGTCGCCTCCCAATACGACCCCATCCAAAGCCCGACCAACAAAATCGGCCAAATCGCCGCCGCGTAAATAATCGCCTTCGCCCGCCGCCCTTGATACCAATGTCCGAGCCCCGGAACCAACCAAGCCAACGCTCCGGCCAACCAAGGATTGCGCAAGTCGACGTCGAACTCCTCTTGCGCCGCGCGCCGTTTCTTCGCGGTCGTTTCCGCCGCGCCCGTCCCTTTTTCCGTCGACGTTTCGCTCATTTTCTTCCTTTCCGATTCTTGCCGTTCGCCCGCTTTTCGACTCGCTACCGCCCGACGCGGCGCTCTCCCCTTTATATTATAACGCATTTTCCAAGAGACGGTAGAGCGCCCCCGACGCCCGCTCGAGAATTGCCGCCGCGTCCGCTTCGTTCGGTAAAAAACGCGCGCTGACTTCCGATTATAACGAATAAACCGCCCAATCCTGTTAAAAAAGCGAAAAAAAAACGTTTTTTTGCGCGCAAGACGCAGAACTACTTTTTTTCTTATAAAAGGACGCTTCCAAGGACTCGACAAACGCCGCTTCGCTCGGTATAATAGAGAAAAATCGGCGTTGGAATTGCAAGAAACGCTCCCCGTCCGCGTCGCGTCTCGACCGCGAACGTCGGAAAGAACGGTCGTTTCGAGAAAATATCGAGTCGAAAACGGGAAAAAGCGCGATGAAAGAAAAGCGTTACGGTTACGGGCCTTGGGAATACCGATACATCTGCAAAAAGTGCGGACACGCCGTGCGCGCGCCGAAACACGAGGCGCCGTGCAGCGTCTGCGGAGGCGAATTCGGGCCGAAGATTTCGGTGCGAAAACTTTATCTTGAAGCGGAAAAGCCTTACGAAATCATCGAAGTCGAATACGTTCTCGACAAAACGATTTTCGAACGGATAAAAGAGGCGTTTGGGTTCAAAGTCGCGCCGCGTTACGGCGTCCGCGAAGAGAAGCGCCGCCCGAGTCGCCGTTGGCGTTGGCAAACGCACGCGGAGGTCGAAGAAGAATCGGGGATCGTTCGCCACGAAGACTTCCTCTAATCGCTTCGCCCGGCGTTTTTTCCGTCGATTCGGAAAGGATTTTGCGTCTCGGAACGTCGAAAGGACGGTTTCGCGCCGTCCCGTTTCAATTCCGTCGAGAACGGGCGCGTTTTTTTCGCTTCCCCCCTTGTCGACGCGGCGAAAAGCGCTAAAATATGTTTTTAAGATTGTTTCGGGGCGTGGCGCAGCCTGGCTAGCGCATCTGCTTTGGGAGCAGAGGGTCGCACGTTCGAATCGTGTCGCCCCGACTTTCGCTTTTTCGACGCGTTCGTTTGGAGCGCGTCGATTTTTTTTGCCCGTTTCCGCTTCCGCTCGCCGTCGAAACGAACGCCCGACGAAACGCTCGGTTCGCTTCGGCGTTTCTTCCGCGAAACGCCCGGTTCGCTTCGGCGTTTCTCCGCGAAACGCTCGGTTCGCTTCGGCGTTTCGCCGCGAAGAAGGCTCGCTTACGCTCCGCGTTCCCCTTCCGGCGTCGTCAAGAGTTCGTCGAGGTACGAGTTGATCAGCGCGACGCACTCCTTGCCGTCCATCGCGTCGGTAACGGTCAAGTTGAGGACGAACGCCTCGACGATGCAGTAAAGCCGCGCCGCCGTTTGACTTGCGTCGCCCGGTCGAAATTGTCCCTCGGCCATCGCGTCGGCGACCAATCGCGTCAGCAGGAAGCGAAAGCCGAACGTGTGCCGCCGCGCTTTGCGCCGCACGTCGCCGCCGCTCGACTTCAGCGACGTCAAGTAGTCCAGCACGACCCGCAAAAAGACGCGGTTCTCTTCAAGCATCTTCGCCGTTAAACGCATCACGCGGCGGATTTTGTCGACCGTCGACCACTCCTCGCGGTCGACGACTTTCTTGACCGACGCCGACAAATTCTTCGTCGCCAACTTGATCGCGTACACGAAGATTTCGTCCTTGTCCTTAAAATACTTGTAAATCGAGGTTCGGGAAACGCCGCATCGGTTCGCGATTTTTTGATAAGTAACGCCCGCGAACCCCTCTTCCGCGAAAAGTTCGAACGCTCGCTCCAAAATCTCGACGCGCCGTCGAGAGTGATCCACCAAGACCGTCATAAGTTGATTTCGCGCCCTTAACGCGCTCTTCGGTTCGTTTTCGCGTCGCCGCTCCGTCGAAATCGGCAAAGCGTCGCGACATTTTTCAAGTTTTTGTCGTTTACCGTCCTTAAAAACGCAAAAACGACGAGCGAAGGACGTCTCCGCCCCTCGTCGCCGTTAAAACGCGACGCCGTCGTTAAACGCCGTCGCGTCGAGTCGCTCGGAACGCCCGCCCGGCGAGCGTCCGTCGACCGCCGTTATTCCGCCGCGTCCGCAAACGCTCGCAACGGGAAGTTTTCCGGTTCCGCTTGCTCGCGCTTCTTCAGCTCGAGCAGATATTCGCGAACGCAGTTTTGAATCTCAAAGCTAACGTCGGACGTCGAGTCGTACTTCAACATCGGCGCCGCTTCGACGATTTTCGTCCAAAGCGCGATCTCTTTTTCAAGATTTTCAAACGTTTTGGTTTCGTCCGTCAAACGCTCCATTTCCAAGCGTTGCGCTTCGCGATAATCGGCGTTTTGCTTTTGCAACACAAGTTCGACGAAGTCCTTGGCCGGATAATCGGCGAACTTGCCTTCTTGGCGCGCCGCTTCGCGCTCGGCTTCGGTCGCTTTGTCCCACCCGTCGGCGTAGAGCCGCGCGGCGTCGAAAACGGCTTCGGTCATTTCCGGAAGCGGAGCCAAGGCGTAATAAGAGTTGTCGGCCATAAAGTACGTCCAAGTCCGCAACAGCGTTTCGGCGGCGTCGCGCGCTTCCGTCGTTTTTCCGTCGGCGAAAAGTTCGCGAACGCGGTCGATCGCCAAGCCGGCTTGACGCATGCGCTCGACGACGACGCCTTCGCGACGCGCCACGTTTTGGAACGCGTATTCGGTCGGGAAAGCGGTTTCGAGCTGGTCGAGAATAATCACGTATTTTTCAAGTTCCGCGACCATTTCCGACTGCATTTGCGGCAAATATTTCAGGTCGGCGAAGTCTTCGCGATCTTCCAACAGCTTGCGCCACTCTTCGAAACACGCGAGGAACGCCTTGTTCGCGTCCTCGACGCGAGCGTCTTGGAAGTAGTCGCGCGCCAATTGACGTTGCCGTCGAGCTTCGCGCGCTTCGGCGGTTTGCTCGAAAGCGACTTCGCGTTCGTGGAAGTCGGCGCCCATAATGTCGCGGAACATGCGGGAGAAGCTCTCCTCTTTACGCAACTCTTCGATCTGCGCGACCTTGTCCATCGCCTCGGCGTAAGCGTCCCCTTCGAGGTACGACGCCATCACGTCCGGCGTAACCGCTAAGAGCGACGACGCGCGCCCCTGCCATTCGTCGAGACGAGCGAAAGCGCCGGAATAGCGTTTCGAATCCTCTTGCGGCACGAGGAGGCGCGGCGTGCGGGCCAATTCGCGCAACTCTTCGTCGACGAAGGACATACGGAGTTCGAACAGGTCGTTTTTCCAGTTGATCCAAGGCGAGCGCGTCTTTTTCTCTTCGTCCGAAAGTTCCCAATAATCCTTGACGGAACCGGTCCAAAGCTCGACTTTTTCGCCCTTTTCCTCGGCTTCCTTGGCGCGCGCGACCTCGGCGTCGAGGTATTTGCGCACGGCGCGGGCTCCGAACCCGACGCGTCCCAAGTTGTAGTCTTTTTCGTCGAACGGGTGCAAAACGCTGTTGTACATCGCCGCGCGCTGCCCGTCGTCGAGGAGCGTATGCCAACGTTCCCAAACGATCGCCTCGCGTTTTTCTTGGACGGTCGAGCCGAGGCGCGCGGGCAACATCGCGGCGATCTCCTCTTCGAGGCGGTCCATTTCGGCGCGTTTTTCTTTCTGAATATTCAGCGACGTGCGACGGTAGGTTCCGGGGTTCGTCTTATCCTCGATCGTCGTGTCGACGACGCGGTTGGCGTAGTCTTCCCAGTCTTTTTGAGCTTGCAACCAAGCGTTGGCGCAGTTTTCTTCGTCGAAAACCGGCGCGTTCTCTTTGTTCAAGCCGCAACCGTCGATTTCCATCCACTCGGCGTAGCGAATACGGTTCAACGGCGCGCGACCGTAGAAGAGGAGGCGCGTTTCGTTGCCGATCCCCTCGCCGCGTTTCTCGAACCACTTTTCCGCTTCCTTGTAGAAAGCGTGCCCGAAGAGCCAGTTGTCCTTATTGGGCGGCAACTTGGGAAGGTTGACGTAACGCGATTCGCGTTCGCGCTGATTTTTTTCCAGTTCGTCGTCTTCTCGGAAAAGACGGCGATACTGCTTCTTTTCGTCGGCGATCCCGATTTTTTGCGAAATCGTCCAACCGGCGCGCACGTAAAGTTTCGGCGACTCTTGGTTATGCGTCGTGCCCTCTTGCACGAATTCGAAACCGCGGATAACCCAACGGTAACGCTCGCGATAATCGTCGAACTGCGCCGACGCGTTGTAGGCCAGCTTCCAGCCGACGAAGTCCCAAATCGTGATGAAGTGCGGTTCCAACATCGTGATTTGGTTCGCGGTCGCGACGACGGCGTCCCAGTCGGAGCGCTTTTCGTATTCGAGCGAACGGTTCCAAAGGAGCGAAACCGCGACGCCGCGCATCCCGAAGGTCGCCAATTTCATCGCGCTCCCGGCGGGGTCGATTTCGCCGAGGTTCGCTTCGGAGAGGTTCAACTCGTCGCGACGCTGCGCCAAGACGCCGCCCGCGCCGTCGCGTCGCGCCGGGTTCCCGATCATATAGAGCGGGAAAACGAGCGCGGCGATCAACGCGATGTAAAAAATCTTGCGGTAAAACAGTTTTTGTTGCGTCATTTCGCCACCTCCCGATTTTTAAGAATCGCGTAACCGATGATGAAAAGCGGGATCACAAAGGACGCGGTCGTCGTCATATGGACGGCGACGGCGTTCCACGGCACGTCGTAACCGTTGGCGACGCAATCCGCGTAAAAGTTATAATCGCTAAAGGACGGCAGCGCCAACCCGATCACGCCGAGGAAAACGCCCGAAACGGCGTCGAACGCCTTAATCAACTGCGTCGCGAAGGTGTTCGAGAGGTCGGACATCATATTTTCGTGCGTAACGAGGCGGTTGAACGATTCGATCGGGCCGCCGCCGAGCGCTTCGAGTCGCGCGATTTCGACGAAGAAGTTCTTGCTGAACCCGGCGATCAAAATCCCGAACGTCGCCGCCATCGCGACCGGGCCGCTCAAAAACGCGCTGAACAACACGCCGAACGAGATCAAAATCACCATCTGCTGCCAAAGACCGAGGTAGCCTTTGAAGAAGTTGGCGAAGACGTTCGCGTCCTGCGCGCGGAGGTAAAGGTCGGGCTCCGCGGCGCCGAAGTATTGTTGCGAGTCCAAGCATTGGAGCCAAATTTCGACCTTGCCGTCGACGACGAAGTCCTCGAAGAGGTAGTATTTTTCACCGGCTTGTTTCAGGTCGGCCGTCGTCAAGACCGGGTCGAAGGTCGCTTCGTCCCCCGTTTTCTTAAGGGAGCGAACGCGAACTTTGTTCTTTTCTTGGTCGATTTCGCGTTCGACGAAGAGGGCTTTCGTCGCGTATTTTTCGGAGTTGAAGACGTTCGTTTCGGCGGTCAGCCCGGTTTTCGGGTTGCGGACGTAGAGCGCGCCCATAACGGTTTTTTCGATGTTCCCCATATGGGTGCGGAACGCGCTGATCGTCATTTCGACCGGCAACCCTTCCGGGAAACGCTCCGGCGTTACATTGTCGAACGTCCAAATAACGGCTTCTTCGGTGGCTCCGGCGATATAACTGCGGTATTCCCACTCTTCGCCGACGTTGATACCGCGTTCTTTTTCGAATCCGTTTTCGCCGCGGAACTTGATTTTCCCGTAAATCGGCGTCTTCGCTTGGAGCGCGCCGACGGCGGAACCGACTTTGTAAAGCGTTTTGTCCCCTTCGACGATACGTTCGATCGAGTGGGCGTGTTTGTTCGCCTCGACGACGCGGGCCGTTCCGTCGGCGAAGACTTCGACCATATGTTTGTGTCCGTTGGCCAAGCGCGTTTCGCCGGTCGCGACGACGGTTTCCGGCGGAAGCGTCGACCAATCGTCGGCGAGGTTCGCGATCGGCTTAATATCTTCGCCGTCGACGAGAACGTGTTTATGGTTCAACGTGTTCGAAACGAAGAAGTAACTGCAGACGGCCATCAGCGCGAGGATCGCGGTGCCGACGGTCGCCAAGCCGATAATGCGCCCCAAGACGATTTCGCTCGAGCGCACCGGTTTCGTCACGATCGTATAAATCGTCTTCGTTTTGAAGTCGGTCGGCAAACTCAACGCGCTCAAAAAGATCGCGAGGAGCAACACGAGGTACGTCGTCGACTGATACACGAACGACGCGCACAAGCGAGCCGGGTCTTTGCCGCTCGGATCGAGGAACCAACCGGCGAACATCAGGAGCGCCAAAAAGACGACGCAAACGACGACGACCTTTTTACGGATCGACTCGCGAATCGCCAACGACGCGATCGCGAAAGCGCGCCGCCAAGAAAATTTGAACAAATCTTCCAACGCGCCGCGAACGCCTCCGACAAACGCCGGAAACGCTTGCTTCGGGCCCTTGCGAATCGTCAAGAAAACGAGCGCGATCAGCGAAAAGAGCGCCGCCAACGCGCCGACCGAAATCAGCCAGTTGAGCGCCGCCATACCGATCCACTCGAGATACGGAGGTACGGGATTTTCGATAATCATTAGGCTTTTTCTCCTCCGCGAACGCGTTTGCCCGGGTGGGCTTCGCTTTCCGCGATGATGTCGTGGAAGAGGTCTTCGAGCGACGTCGTCGGATTGCCGCAGAAGAGGAGTTTCGCTTTGTCCTCTTCGACGATTTTCTCGATCTTGCGCTTCGCGTCGTCGCTAAGGCCGTCGACGCGGATTTCCGTTTGCTCGACGATCTTCAAGAGGTCTTCGACGCGCCCGAGTTCCTTCAATTCGCCTTGATAAAGAACGCCGACGCGGTCGCAGACGTCCTGCACGTCGCCGAGGAGGTGACTCGACATAATCACCGTCTTCCCCTGCTCTTTGAGCTGGAGAATAAGGTTCTTCATATTGCGCGTCCCGATCGGGTCGAGACCGCTGGTCGGTTCGTCGAGGAGAATCAAGTCCGGGTCGTTAATGAGCGCTTGCGCGAGCCCGATGCGGCGCGTCATCCCCTTCGAGTATTCGCGAAGTTGGCGTTTCTTCGCCGACTCGAGCCCGACCATTTGAATCAGCTGCGCGACGCGTTGTTTGCGCACCGCCGCCGGAATATTAAAGAGACGCCCGTAAAAGTCGAGCGTTTCTTCCGCGTTCAAAAATCGATAAAGGTACGATTCTTCCGGGAGGTACCCCAAGCGTTCGTTCTTCGCGACGTCCGACGCCGGGCGCCCGAGAATATTGACTTCGCCGCTCGTCGGGAAAAGGAGGCCGAGGAGCAACTTAATCGTCGTCGTTTTACCGGAGCCGTTCGGCCCGAGGAGCCCGAAGATTTCGCCGCGTTTCACTTGGAGGTCGAGCGCCTTCAACGCGCGCACTTTTTGGCGGCCCCAGAAGTCTCGATAAGTTTTTGTCAGGTTTTTCGTCTCGACAACGACGTCGGATACGCTTTCCATAGGAATCGCCTCGCAATGACGGTGAAAATAAAAAAAAGGCGTCAATCCGCGCAAGCGCCGCGCTCCGTCCCGCTCCGCTCGAGCCGAAAACTCAAGAACGCGCCGCCGCTTCGAAAAAAAGTTCGCTTGTCGGCGACGCCGAGACGTCGCCTTTTCTTATTATTACTTATTTCGTCCATTTTGTCTACCGTCCCAAGTTAAAAACGCCTCCCTTTTTTTCCGTCTCGACGCGGCGTTCCTCCGACAATCGCGAAATTCGGCGTCTTTTCTCATTCGCCCGCGCAACCGGCAAAGTTTAACGTCGCGCCGCCGTCCGGGTTTGCAACGCGTCTTTCAACGCGCCGAGCGGTCGGGTCGCGCCGGTTGTTCCGAAAGCGCCGGAAGCGGAGAGAAAAAAACGCCCCGCCCTTGAAAAAAAATCGACGTTTATTAAAATAAGGAAAAGAAAGTGGAAACGTCAAAGAGCGAACCGCGCCGCGAAGTCTTTCGGTCGCGTCCGCTCGCAACGATAAAGGAAACGATATGTCCGACCGAGAATCGCTTCTCCAACGCCTCGCGCCGTTCGGCCAAGAACAAATTTTAACCTTTTGGGACGAACTGACCGCCGACGAGCAAAACTCGTTGCGCGAACAGATCGAAAAGATCGACTTCGCCGAACTCGACCGCCTCTTCGAACACCGCTTCGACCCGCCGGCCGCCGCCGCGTTGGCCGACCGCGCCGAAGAGCCGACCGCGTTCAAGTTGAGCGATCTGCGCGACTTCGACGGCGCCGCCGACTCGCCGTTCCCGAAATCCCCCGCCGCGTCCGTCGTCAAAACCGGCGACGAAATTACGCCGCTCGAAGCGGTCGCCAAGGGCGAAGAATACCTCCGCGCCGGCAAAGTCGCGATCGTCGTCGTCGCCGGCGGTCAAGGAACGCGCCTCGACTTCCCGCACGCCAAGGGGATTTACCCGATCGGGCCGATCTCCGAAGCGACGCTCTTCCAAATTCACGTCGAACGTATCCGCGCCATGGCGGCGAAATACGGAACGCGCATTCCGTTCTGCATTCAAACGAGCCCCGCGACGCACGCCGAAACGGTCGCGTTCTTCAAAGAAAACGACAACTTCGGCCTCGCCGCCGACGACGTTCTCATTTTCTGCCAAGGCACAATGCCGTCTGTCGACTTCGACTCCGGCAAAGTCCTCCTCGCCGACAAGGGCCAAATCGCCCGCAGTCCGGACGGGCACGGCGGAATGCTCGCCGCGATCAACTCGCCGCAGCCGGAGTCGCCCCTCCCGACGGTGCGCGAACGCGGCATTTTGACGGAGCTGAAGAACCGCGGCGTCGAGGAAATTTTCTACTTCCAAATCGACAATCCCATCGTCGACATTTGCAGTCCGGAATTTATCGGCTATCACGTCTTGAGCGGTTCCGAGTTCGCGACGCAAGTCATTCGCAAGCAAAACCCGAAAGACCGCGTCGGCAACATGGTGATGGTCGACGGCAAACTTTACGTCATCGAGTACAGCGACCTCCCGGACTCCGCGGGCGAACGCCGCAAACCGGACGGTTCCCTCGCGATTTGGGCCGGTTCGATCGCCGTTCACATGATGAACCTCGACCTGTTGCAAAAGAACGCGTCGTACTCGAGTTCGCTCCCGTTCCACTTGGCGAAAAAGAAGATTCCGCACGTCGTCCTCGACCGCGACGCGAAGGACGAAAACGGCGCGCCTCTCTTCGGCGTCAAGATTAAGCCGGAAGGGACGAACGCTATCAAATACGAAAAGTTCATCTTCGATCTTCTCCCGCTCGCGAAAAAGCCGATCGTCG
>JAFSDX010000091.1 GCA_017436025.1 Thermoguttaceae bacterium | reverse complement strand
GGGACGCCCCAATCGTGGTTGCCGAGGACGTGTCGCCAAACGACGCCCGCTTTTTCCGAAACGTCGAGCATTTCTTGAACGGCGAGATAATTATTCAGCCCGCCGTCGGTCGCGTCGCCGAGCTGCAGGACGAACGGAACCTTTTCGGCGGCGAACGTTCCGGCGGCTTCTAAAAATTTGCCGATCGAAGCGCGGTACGAGCGCCCGATCGCGTCGTCTCGGTCGGCGTATTGAACGTCGGCGATCGCTCCAAAACGAATCATCGGCGGGTCTCCTTAAAATAGGGGGAATGGGGAGGTTGGGATGGGGGACGGGGACGCGGGGAACGGGGAACGGCGGCGTCGGCGAGGGGGCGGAAAACGAGCGCCGACGTCGAGACCGTCTCTTTTATTATACTCGAAACGGCGCGTTTTGTCGGCGGACGCGTTCGAAAAAGCGAGCGTTTTTTTCGGAAAAGACCGCAGGAAGGGCGATAAAATCGGACGTTTGACGCGGTAAAATAGGGAGGAAAAAGGAAACGCTCCGTTTGTTCCGGAAAAAAGGAGCAAACGGAGCGGCGAAAAAGGGAATTCGTCGAACGTCGTCCGCGAGAAAAACGACGTTCGAACGAGAAAAAGGAGCGATTAACGTTGGAGCGCGGCGCCTTCGGCCGATTCGGCGACTTGCGAATCGACCGGGCTTTCGACCGGCGCGTCGGCTTGACGCGGGGCGTCGGCGGCGTCGGCGTCGGTCGCGCCGGGCCGGTAAACGGCGAGTTCGTCGACGCCGTCGCCGTTGAAGTCGCCGACGACCGGAACGTCGCCCGCTTGACCGAAGCGAATCGACGCGTCGAAACGTCGGTCGCCGTCGGAGTCGATCAACCAATCGCCGTTCGAGAACAAGCCGATCGAGTCGACGCCGTCGCCGTCGAAGTCGCCGACGATCGGACGGTATCCGGCGCCGCCCATTCGTTCAAGTCGGACGTCGCCGTCGTTCCAGCGTCCGTCGCCGTTCATATCGAAATACCAGTCGCCGTTGCGGTAAACGCCGATCTTCGCGACGCCGTCGCCCGTCCAGTCGCCGGTAAGGGCGACGTCGCCGTCGTTCCCGTATTGGAAGACGTGGTCGATCAGGTCGACGCGGACTTGACCGGCGTCGCGGTGTTTCGTCGCGCGGAGGTTCAGCTCGCTTCGGCTGAAAAGTTCTTCGCTCGGCGGGACGTTCTTGCCGCGGTCGACGGTAATCGTTCGGTTGTGGTCGGTCGGGAGACCGGGTTCGACCGCGATCGCCTGCGGGTCGGTCGCCCATTGCGGGCCGAAAATCCCGATGTCGGCCTTGCCGTCGCCGTCCCAGTCGCCGGAGACCGGTTGGTCGCTCGACGAACCGAGTTCGGCCCAAAGGTCTTCTTCGTCGAATTTACCGTCGCCGTTGCGGTCGAGGAACCAGCGCCCGTCGACGTAAATCCCGACGCAGTCGGCGCCGTCGCCGTTCCAGTCGCCGACGATCGGTTTCGCGTCTTCGGCGCCGAACTTATAATTGGCGAAAATTTCGCCGTTCGAGCCGCGAATCAACCACTCGCCGCCGTCGAAACCGTCGTCGAGCGACCAAGAGACGTCGACGTATTTATAGGAACCGCCCGCGCCGTTGTTGTAATCGCCGCGGAAACCGAACGTCGTCGTCAGCGCGTCGATCGAACGGGGCGAACCGCCGTTGAGGACGCTAAGTCGCCAAGACTGCGCCGCCGGGAGCCCGCCTCCGCCGAAGAGCGTCGTCGTCGCGCCGGGGATATACGGCTGGTTGAACGTATACGGGAAATGGGTCGGCGACGCGCCCCAGTAATTGGACGGAATCGAGACCGGGAGGGAAACGCCCGGCGCGTCCGGAATCGTGTCGCGCGGCGGCGTTTCCGGCGTCGGTTCCGGGTCTTGCGGTTTTTCCGGCTCCGGAATCGGGAGTTCGCCGAAATTATACTCGACGCCCGCGTCGCCCGCTTGAACGGAGATCGCGAAGAGATCGTCGTTTTTCATTTCGCCGCCGAGCGAGCCGACCGCGTCTTTGCCGTCGTCGTAACCGGACGGTTGCGTTTCGACGACGCGGTAAATTCGGTTCGGTTCGAGACCGTCGAAGAGGTAGGCTCCGTCGGCGTTCGTTTGGACGGTTCGTCCGGTCGCGACGTATTCGCCGGTCTCCTTGTCGAGAATCCAAAGGGTCAGCGTCGCTCCCTTGATTCCGGCTTCGCCGTCGTCGAAAACGCCGTCGTCGTTATCGTCTTCGTAAACGTTGCCCGCGATCGACGCCGGACGGAGTTCGCCGAAGTTGTATTCGACGCCGTCGCCGCGACGCGGAAGCTCGATTTCGGCGATTTCGTCGTTCGTCGAGGAGACGCCGACGGTCGCGCCGAAGATCGTTCCGACCGTTTCTTTGCCGTCGAAATAAGCGTCCGGCTGCGTTTCGCGAACAATGTACGTTCGTTCCGGCGCCAAATTGTTAAATTCGTAATAACCGTTTTCGTCGGTCTTTTGCGTCGCGACGAGCGTCGCCGTTCCGTCCGCTTCGACGACGTAAAGGCTGAGGACGACGTCCTTAATCGGCGCTTCGTTTTCGCCGCGCAAACCGTCGTTATTGTCGTCTTCGTAAACGTACCCGCTAAGCGAGCCGGGCGGAAGGAGTTCGCCGAAGTTGTACTCGACGCCTTGCGCGTCCCAATAAACGTCGATATTGTCGATTTTGTCGTTTGTAGCGACGCCGCCGAGGGAGCCGGCCGCGTCTTTGCCGTCGTCCCAAGCGTCCGGTTGGATTTCCTTCACCGCGTAGGTTCGCTCTATATCGAGCGCGTCGAACTTGTAAAAACCGTTTTCGTCGGTCGTCGTTTCGGCGATTTTGACGTATTCTTCGCCGTCGAGACGGTAAAGCTCGACCGTAGCGCCCGGGACGCCGGGTTCGCCTTCGTCGCGGACGCCGTCGTCGTTTTTATCGTGGTAAACGTACCCGCTGACCGAGCCGAGTTTCAACTCGCCGAAGTCGTAATTTTCGCCGCGTTCGTCCCATTGAACGTCGATAGAATCGGTATAATCGTTCGCGGCGAGGTTTCCGCCGAGCGAACCGACCGCGTCTTTACCGTCCGAATAGGCTTCCGGCTGCTTTTCTTTGACCGCGTATTGACGATTAATGTCGAGATTTTCAAAGACGTAGGAGCCGTCCGCCGCCGTTTGCGTTTCGGCGATTTTGACGTAATCCGCGCCGTCCCATTGATAAAGCTCGACCGTAACGTTCGCGATTCCGGGCTCTTCCGCCGCGTCGAAAACGCCGTCGTCGTTCCGGTCTTCGAAGACGTTCCCGGCGATGGCGCCGAGTTTCAGCTCGCCGAAGTCGTACTTTTCGCCGTGTTGATCCCAACCGATTTCGATTTTTGAAACGTAATCGTCCGCGAGGGCGCCGCCGAGGGAACCGACCGCGTCTTTGCCGTCGGAGTATTCGGTCGGTTGGAGTTCCTTAACGGCGTATTCCTTTTCGATATCGAGGTCGTCGAAGCGGTACGCGCCGTTTTCGTCGGTCGTCGTTTCGGCGATTTTGACGTAATCGGCGCCGTTCCATTGGTAAAGTTCGACGGTAACTCCGGAAATACCGGCTTCCGCCGCGTCGAAAACGCCGTTGTCGTTCCGGTCTTCGAAGACGTTCCCGGCGATGGAGCCGAGTTTGAGTTCGCCGAAGTCGTAATTGTAACCGTGTTCGCCGTATCCGACGTAAACGTCGCCGAAGACGTCGTTCGCAACGACGCCGCCGAGCGTGCCGACGTAATCTTTACCGTCCGAATAATCGGCGGAATCGAAAATTTCGCGCAGCTCGTAAGTCTTTTCGACGAGCTTGCGGAGTTCGCCGTTTTGACCGTAAGAACCGTCGAGGACGAAGCGGTAACCGCCCGCCGCGTCGACCGTTTGCGTCTCCATCAGCGTTTTGACGACGTTTCCGTCGGCGTCGACGTCGACGCGCCAAAGCTCGACTTTCGCCGGGTAGGCGACGCCGTCCCAAGTTTCGCCGTCGTTTTTGCCGTCCGCGTCGTTCCGGTCTTCGAAGACGTTCCCGGAGATCGTCCCGATCAGCGCCTTCGCGAAATTGTTGTCCGACGCGACGTCGCCGCCTTGCAGACCGTCGATCTTGATGTGGAGCGGGTCGATCTTTTCGCCGAACTCGCCGCCCTTCGCGCAGAAGTCGAAGTAGGAGAGGCCTTCCGGCGACTTAACGTCGCATTGCGAAACGATCTCGTACTCGCCGGGGAGAATATCGTCGGCGTTAAATTCGTAATAACCGTTAGCGTCGGTGGTCGTCGTCCAGGTTCGCCCGTCTTTCGCGACGAGGGTCAGCTCGACGTTCGCGAGCGGGTCGTCTTGGCCGACGTCGTAATTACAGTCGACGTCGCGGTCGCCGTAGACGTAACCGCTGATAACGACCGGTTTCGGCGTCAGGTCGATTTGCGCGTAAACGCCGGCGTGCCAAATCCCTTCGTTTTGATCGTCGAGGTCGAACGGGAGGTCTTCCGCGTCGTAAGAACCGCTCAACGCGGCGGCGCGCTCGTACTCGCCGTCGTAATCGTCGACGAAGGAACCGACCCAAGTTTCCGTTTGATAACGTTCGGAACTAAAGGTCGCCGAAACGGTCGAACCGGCGATCCCCTTGACGACCGAGCCGCCGAACTCGCCCCCTTCGACGACCGAGTTGTCGTTCTGTTTGTCGCCGTCGACGCTCGTTTGATATTCGTCGACGTCCAACGTAAAGACAAATTTGTCGCCCGCTTTGAAATTTGTAAACGAAATCGTCAGCGTCGTTCCGCCGTCCGCGACTTCGTAAGAATAGCCGACGCCGTCGGTCGCCTCGACGACGGTGAACGGAACGGAACTGTAAACGCCGGAACCGTCGGGGGAAACGTCGAAGAAGGTTTCGCCGTCGTCGAGCGCGCCGTTTCCGTTTTTGTCGAGATTGATCGTCAAACTGTCGAGCGTCGTCGAACCGACTTCGCCCCCGACCCAAGCGACGTAAAACTTGTCGCCGAGCGCCTCGACGCCTTGTTCGGCGTAAACGACCCCGACCGAGATCGGGTCGGCGGCGAGAAGTTCGCGTTTTTCCAGCTCTTCGAAGCGGCAAAGGCGGCGGTTCGTTTCGCGTCGAACGTCGGCGTTTTGCGAACGTTTGCGATTTCGACGGTCTTTTCGGGACGAGGCGTTTTCGATCGCGCGTTTTTGCGTGAAGAACGACATCTTTCGGCCTTTCGTGCGCTGAATGCGGAAAATTTTTTCGCGTTTATTCAATATTATTAATATATAAGGGAGGAAGCGCGTCGGCGTTTTTCGCGCTTCTCGCTTGAAAACGGAAAGCGACGCCGCGTTCGGGCGGCGCGGAACGCTCCTCCAAGGGATTTATCGACCGCGACGGCGAGCGGAACGACGGAAAACGTCCGATTTTTTCCCTTTTTACCGCCGACGCAATCGGTCGCGTCGGCGGCGCAAACTTTGCCGGACGCGACGAACGCTCCGATCGCGGAAGAAAAGAGGAATAAGGGCGACGTTAACGGATTTACCCTTAATTCCTTTTATCGACCGCGACGGGGCGTTACGATAGCGGAAAATAGTAAAACTTTACGGAATTTTCCATTTAACGACGGTTGTGTCGAATCCGCCGCTTAGGAGGGTCGAATCGGTCGCGTCGAATTGCAGGACGGCGACGGTGCCGACGTGTCCGACGCCTCGGGCGATTTCTTTTTTTGCGGCGACGTCCCAAATCCGAACGGCGTCGACGCTGTCTCCGGTCGCGATTTTGTTCGGGCCGCAGAAGGTCAGCGAGAAGACGCGTCCGTCGCCGAGCGGGAGTTCCGCGACTTTCGAACCGTCGGCGACGTTCCAAATTTCGACGAGCGAACCGTCTCCGGCGGCGGCGACTTGCGAACCGTCCGGGCCGAATGCGACGGCGCGAACGCGTCGGTTTCCGGTCGACTTAAATTCGCGAGCGACCTTGCCGTCTTTCGTCGTCCAAACGCGAACGACGCCGTTGCGACCGCCGACGGCGAGAAGCGAACCGTCCGGCGAGAAGCGAATCGAGGTCGAGCTTTCGCCGGGCGCGCGCCAAACGGTCAAGAGGTCGAGTTTGTCGGCGTTGAAGACGTAAATTTCGGAACGGAATCCGCAAACGGCGATCACTTTGCCGTTCGGCGAATAGGCGAAGTCGCGGGCGCCGAGGACTTTTTCGCGCGCTTGACGGAGGAGCTTTTGCGTTTTCGCGTTCCAAATTTGGAGTTGCCCGGCTTGCGTCAGCGTCGCGATTTCGTCCGGCGCGGTCGGCGAGAAGGCGAGGGCGCGCGTCCAGTCGTCGAGCTTGGCGAAGACCGGAACGACCTCTTTCGTCGCGACGTCCCAAGCGTAAACGCGTTGATCGTCGCCGCCGACGTAAATTTTCGAACGATCCGGCGAAAGCGCGACCGCGCCGACGACCGGCTTCAAGTCGACGTTTTCGAACGGGAACTCGAAACTATCGAGTTGCGCGAGCGCCGGAACGTCGTTTTGAGCGCGAACTTCGGCGCCGTCGACGAGAAATCCGGCGCAAACGAACGCCGCGAGAAAAAGGGAAAATCGGACGCTTTTCGGCGTCTCGAAGGTTGCGAACCGCGTTGACATCGGGGTGTTCCTTTCCGCGCTCGACGGTCGCGACGGTCGCGACGAGTCGAACGATTTTAGGCTTGGCGTCGACAGTAACGATTAAAACGAATGCAACGGCTAAAAGCGGGGGACGGGCGGAGGAAAAAGGCGAACGCAACAAAGGACGGGACGGAAACGTTCGCCGGTAAGGTTGACAAAATCGGTAAAGTTGTTGAAACCGGCGCTTTTGGTCGCGTCGCGTAAAATAACGACGAAATTTTGCGCGATTTCGGACGTTTTTCGCGAAACTTTCGCCGTCGAACGACGGTTAAAAATCTTTAAGTTCGCGTCGCTCTCGACGCGCCTTTCGACGAAACGCGGTTTCTCGTTCTTTATCGTCGGGCGGCGGCGCGCGATTTAACCAAGTCGGGCGAGATTCGCAATTTGCGGTTTGAAACGGTCGTAACGTCCGACGCGGTCGCGCCGGTCGCCGGGCCGACTTGAGAAAAACGCGTTTTTAAGAAAATTATCGTCGATTAATTATCGGGGTTCTTGACGTTTGAGCCTCGACGCGATAACTTATATAAAATTAGGCGCGTTAAACGAGCGCGTCGTTAATTGGGGACAAAAATTCCAAAACGGTTGGTTTAACGAAAAGCGCGAGCGAAATTCCGCTCTTGAGTTAAAAAGGTCAACGTAAAAATAAGCAACGGCAATAATATTAAGCAACGGCAATAATATTCACGTCGGTCGCCCGACGCTCGGCGGCTCGACTCGGTTTTTAGCGTCTCAAAGTTAGGAAAACCTTATGTTCCAGCGAACGCAAACGCAAGGCAAAGGAAAACGGCGCCTTCGCTCGGTCGCGCCTCGACGGCGCGGCGGCGCGTTGAAAGTCGTCGTTCTATTATTGGTTCTCGGCGGACTCGCCGCCGGCGGTTACGCTTATTGGTCGAATCGCGCGCAGACGACCAAAAAAGTCAACGTCATTTTCGCGACCGTCGAAAAGGGGACGTTCGTTCACGAGGTCAACGGGAAGGGGAGCGCCGAAAGCGCGAAGAACGTCGACGTCGCCTCGCAAGTCGAAGGTTCCGCGACGATCATCACCCTCGTTCCGGAAGGAACCGACGTTAAAAAGGGGCAGCTCCTCGTCGAACTCGACTCGTCCGACATCGACGAAAAATACGACTCCCAGGTCGTTACGACGAACTCCTCCCTCGCGACGCTGAACTCGTCGCGCGCTTCGTTGCGCTCGGCCGAAATTTCGCTCGAAGAGTACGTCGAAGGAACGTTCGAGCAAACTTGGATGGAGTACGAAAACTCCATTTTCGAAGCGGAGCATAACCGCAAAAAGAACTCCGACAACGCCGCGTACACCGGGCGCCTCGTTACCCTCGGTTTTGCGACCGAGCAAACTTACGAAGTCCAAAAAGTCGAGTTCGAAAAGGCGAAAAACACGCTCGAAGTCGCCGACTTGAAAAAAATGACGCTGTTGAAATATACGAGCGAAAAACAAATTACGTCGCTGATGTCCGACGTTGAAACGGCGCGCGCCAAGGTCGATTCCGACCGCAACTCTTACGAGATCAACAAGCGCCGCGAAGAGCGTTACAAGGAACAGTCGGAAAACTGCAAAATCCGCGCGCCGCAAGACGGGCAAGTCGTTTACGCGAACCAAGACTCGCGCCGAATGTCCGAATCGGAAATGATCAAAGAGGGCGCGACCGTCCGCAACCGTCAAGTCTTGATTCGTCTTCCGGACAAAACGCAAATGCGCGTCAAGGCGATGATCAACGAAGCGAACATCTCGTCCGTCGCGGTCGGGCAACCGGCGAAAATCACCTTCGACTCGATCCCGGGCCGCGTCGTTTCCGGCGAAGTCGTCAAGGTCAATCCTTATCCGGAAATCGTTTGGATGTCGTCCGCGAAGGACTACGTTACGATGGTCAAGATCAACGAGGAGTTGCCGGAACTCCGCTCCGGCTTGACCGCGCAAGTTCGCATTATCGCGAAGGAGCAAAAGGACGCCTTAATGGTTCCGGTGCAATGCGTTCTCGAGTACGACGCGAAAAAATACTGCCTTACTTACAACGAAGGCGTTTGGGGTTGCAAAGAGGTTTGGCTCGGCGACTCGAACGAAAAGCAAGTCGTTATTAAGAAAGGCTTGAACGAAGGCGACGTCGTCGTCAGCGGCGCGCGGCTCTACCGCGATTCCGTCGCCTTCCCGGAACTCGGAACGCCGTCGATTTTCGCCGACGACCCCGAATATCAAGCGGAAATGACCGCGCTTAAAGCGAGCGAAGAAGCGAAGGCCGAAGCCGAAGCGGTCGCGGGCGGCCCCGGCGGCGCTCCCGGAAT
>JAFSDX010000090.1 GCA_017436025.1 Thermoguttaceae bacterium | reverse complement strand
TTACCCGTTTGCGCGCCGGAGCCTCTTTTACGTCGTCCCCGACGTCGCGTTTGTTTCCGGAGCGCCGCGCCCTCAGTTCGACGCGACGCCGCTTAACCCCAACGATTAGGAGCTTTACCCAATGAAACGCGTCGCGTTTTCTTTCCT
The DNA here is from genome assembly GCA_017436025.1 of Thermoguttaceae bacterium. GTDB lineage: Bacteria > Planctomycetota > Planctomycetia > Pirellulales > Thermoguttaceae > RUG369. Next base: position 8,478 of record JAFSDX010000090.1, on the reverse strand, counting down.
CGCTCTCGCCCTTCTCTCGACCTGCGCCGTTTTCTCGAACTTCGCCGCCGCTAACGACGCGGGACCCGGCGTTTCCGCCGACGAAGCGCTCCGTCTTCTCGTTCAAGGCAACGAACGTTTCGCCGCGAACAAAACCGCGCACCCGCACTCGAACTTCGACCGCCTCGTCGACACGGCGGAACACGGCCAACATCCGTTCGCGACGGTTCTCGGCTGCAGCGACTCCCGCGTTCCGGTCGAGCTTCTCTTCGACCAAGGTTTCGGCGACGTTTTCGTCGTTCGCGTCGCGGGCGGGGTTTGCGCCGACGACGAAACCGGCTCGATCGAATACGGCGTTTCGCACCTCGGCACGCCGATTTTGGTCGTCTTGGGACACACGCAATGCGGCGCGGTAACGGCGACGGTCGAACACGAACACGCCGACGGGCACATTAAATCGCTCGTTTCGCACATCGAACCGGCGGTCAAGCGCGTTCGCGCCGCCCGTCCGGAACTTTCCGGCGCCGCGCTGATCGAAGCGGCGGTCGTCGAAAACGTTTACGTCGCGATCGAAGAACTTTTCGAACACAGCCCGATGACGGTCGAAGCGCTCGAAAAGGGCAAACTTTGGATCGTTCCGGCGATTTACAACGTCAAAACCGGCAAAGTCGACTGGCGCGCTCCGATCAAATCGAAAAAAGACCTGAAAAACGTTAAGAAATAACGACAACGTTAAAGGTTGCGTTTCTTGCGTTTAAGTTCGCGACATTAACGCTCGATTTATACGCCGCCGCGTTACCAACGTTAAAAAGCCGCTCGCTCCGACGCCGTTTTCGGACGAGCGGCTTTTTTAACGCGACGTTACTTAACGCGTTCCAACTTCAAGATCGTCGGGGTTTGCGTCGTCGTCAAGCGCGGAATCGTCGGGAGGCCGTTTTCGTCCGCGACGATTTCCCCCGTTTGAGCGCCGAACGTCCAACGCAACTTCTCGCCCGGCTTGACTTCGAAGCGTTGCAGGCGGCGGAGCGAAACGTCGGCGGTCGACTCGGTCGGCGCTTCGAAAATCTGCGAATTCAACTCTTTAGCGGTCGTCAACCGCAACTCGATTTCGAACCGCTCCGCTTCGTCCGCGACGTTGCGCCAACGGAAAAACGCGCCGCGCTGACCCGCCGGAGCGTCCGCGGCGCATTCCGGCCAAGGCGACTTATTGTCGCTCGTCGCGTCGACGAAGACCGGATACGCTTCGTTCCTGCGGATTTCCGTCCAAGGAAACGTGTTCGTTAAGTCGTTGACCTTCGCAATTTTAGCGTCGTTGTTCTCGTGTCCGAAATTCCCCCAATACGCAATGAGCGAATAACGGCGAGACGACGCGGCGTCAAATAACTCTTCGCGCCCAAACGCCCACTTGTCGTTCGGCGCCGAGTAGTCGACGCAGACTGGCGGGTCGACCGGCGTAAAGTCTTTATACTTATCCGGTTGCGTAACGCCGAGACGGTCGAGAGCGTGGCGCGCGCCCGCCGGAACGTTCGCCTTAATCGCCGCGAACACGTCGCCGTTACTCAAGCCGAGCCCGAGGGTTCCGCTCCCGCCCATCGAGTTGCCGCAAAGATAAACGCGGTTCGGGTCGCAACCGTAAGTCTCGATAGCCCAAGCGATAGAGTCGAGAACGCGCAACTCGACCGGCTGTTTTTCGACGCCGGAACGCTCGGCGTTACCCGACGTAATTTCCGGCTCGTCGGCGCGACGGCCGCCCCACCACCAGTCGGTCGACTTGTTGTCCCAACAGTCGACGAAGATTCCGTAAAAGTCGTCCGGAACGCGGTAAATGTCGTGATTGCCGACGGTTAGCGTGCAATCGAGCGCCGTTTTCGCGGAGTGTCCGGCGGAGTGCAATACGACGTAAAGCGGGCGCCCCTCCGCCGGCCCGGTTTTCGGGTACACGATGTAAAACTTGTCCGTTTGCTCCGGATTTTTCGCGCCCCATTTCGCGAGTTGGCCGTGTTCGTAAAGCAAGGTTTGACGGTCGTTAAAGACCTCCGCTCCAACGAGACGCGGCGTCAAACGTTCTTCGACGGCGCGCGCTTTCAGCGCTTCGATTCGAGCGCGGTAACGAGTGAAAATTTCTTCGCGCGGCGTCAGTTTATCGCCTTCGTAACGTCCGTGGAAGACGCGAATTTCCAACGCTTTAGGCGCGTCCAACGCCGTCGAAATTCCGTCGAGCGTCGCGACGAGCTTTTCGTCGCCCGGCAAATACGGAATCGCGAAATCAATCAAATCGGCGGCGATCAAGAAATTATCCGGCTCCTTGGCGAAAGTTTCGGTCGGCGGCAACTTGTCGAGCGACGCGCGGCAAAACGGCTTCATCCAACGAGTAAAGTCGGCGTAGAAGAGTTCCAACTCGGCCCGACGCGCCGCCTTCCAAACGTCGTCTTGCGACAACGCGTCAAGCGCCGTTTCGATCGCGGCTTTCTCTTCGACGACGGCGCCGTGTAACGCGGCGATTTTATCCTGTTCGAAGTCGGTCGCGTAATACTTCTTAATCATTGTGCCGCCGTGATTTTCGTCGAAAATCAAACCGGTGATCCGGTCGCGACGGAGCATAACGTCGGAAACGAACGCGTCCCAATCGGTCGACGCGGCGTCGGGCGCCGGAACGTCGAATTTCGGGAACTTAACAGTCGTCAGTTTGATGAGGTCGCGACCGCAAGTCTTTTTATTAGCGTACCAAGCGCGTTGCAAGTCGGGGTCGTCCGCCGGGTAATCGGGCAAGACGAAGCGCGCCGCGAAGGCTTCGTAATCGGCGCAATAGTCGGGCGACGCTCCCTGAACGTCTTGCGCCCAAACGCTTTGCGACGGCGTTAGCACCCAAAAGGAATCGGTCGACGTCCCGTAACCGAGCGCCGCCGCAAGGAGCGCGACCGCCGCGACGGAAGCGCCGTTTCGTTTCGTTAAAAGGCTCATTTTCGTCCTTTCTAACATATTCCGTTAAAAACAGTTATCGTCGACGCCGCGTTCTTTGACGCCGCGTCGTTTAAAATCGCGTTTTAAGTTCCAAGCGGAACGCCGCCGTTCGACGGCAAAACGCGCCGACTCCTTTCGAAACCGACGCGTCGACCGACGCCGCTTAAACAACGCGACGTCGGCGTTTAGACGTCAACGACGTCGCGTCGTTTATTTAACGGCGTTGATTTTACTCGCCGGAACGGCGACGGCGCGATATTTCAAAATCGTCGCGTTCGGCGCGTCGTCGATTTCGATCAAGAGTCCCTTGCTCGAAAGTTCGGCGCCGGAAGCCTTTACGACCGCGCCGGTATCGACGTTTTCAATCTCGTAAATCGCGTTTTCATCGAGTCCGCGGAGCTTGAAGCGACCGGCGACCATCGTCGAATCGGGGCGACGGAACATCTGGATAATCCCGGAGTTATCGGCGTCGCGGTGGTACTGCCAACCGACCCAAACGTCTTGCGCGGTCGAAATCGAGGTCAGCGGATAATAGTCGGCGCCGAAGTACGGAGCGACCGTATCTCGCCAAATCGCAAGGTTTTTGCGAACGATATCCCAATCGGCTTCGTCGTCGCGTACGTCGTAACAGAAATTAAAATACGGCACGAAGAGCGAGCGGATTTTGTAGTCGTCGAAGGCGCGCGTGCCGGAACCGAAGTAAGGAATCCACAACGCGGCGCCGTACGAGTGAATTTGCTGCCCGACCGGTTCGAGGAGGTAATCGCTGCGCAGGAGAGGGACAGCGCGTCGCAGCGTCTCTAAGTCGTTGCGGCGTCCGCCCGAAGCGCAGGAGTCGATGCGCAGGCCCGGGTTGCGTTCGAGGAGCGCGTCCCAATATTTGAGGTAGCCCTCGACGTAACGAATTTCATTAATCCCTTGCCGATCCTCGGGATCCGCGTTGCGCCAGAAGCTCAGCGGGTCGATGTTGTAGTCTTGACGGTAAAAGTCGATTCCCTCTTTCTTGAGGAGCCCGTCGACGTGATTCGTCAGCCAATCGAGCGCTTCCGGATTACCTAAGTTAAGCAATCCGCCGTTTTTACCGCCGAAAATCCATTCCGGGTGATTTTCCGGGAGCCAGGTGCCCGAGTGGACGCGTTCCGGTTCGAACCAAACGATCGACTCGACGCCCTTCGAGCGACCGCGGTCGGTGATCGGTCGGAAACCGCCCGGGAAGCGCGTTTGGTCGACCTCCCAAGTCCCGGTTTTAGGCCAACTTCCGTCGCACGGGTACCAACCGGCGTCCATCCACCAGTAATCGAGTTTCAGACCGCGTTCGAGGTAGAGGTCGATAAATTGGTTTTGCGTTTCGGTCGTCGCTTGCGTCATTTCGGCGAAGAAGTGCGAACTGCACGCCGCGAGGTGCGACTCGATAATCTTACCCTTCTTATTGTTGGGGTTAGCTTTGTCCGGAACGCGCGGAACGTTCCACTCGATCATCCAGCGACGCCAAATGTTTTGCGCGGCGAACCAATCGTCGCGGAACCAAGGCCCGACGACGGCGATCGGCGACCTAACCTCTTCTCCCGCAAGGAGTTTGAAGCGCGTCAACTCTTGTCCGGCGGTAACGCGGGTTTCAAGGTTCCCCTGACGCTCGAACTTCGCCGCCCATTGCCCCGACCAACCGAGGACGATAATCCAACCTTTGTCGAGCGATTCGAGGTTAAAGTACGGCATATAAGCGTTTGTGGGCCGCCCGCCGCTCGTCGCGACCTCCTTGACGGCGCCGGGGTTCAGAACCGTCGTCAACGGCATATAATCGTCGATGCGGCAAGGACTTCCGACCGAGTAATGCAACTTGAATTCGCGTTCGTCGTTCCAACGCGCCGCGTCGCCGCAGTTCGGGTCCCAACCGCTATACGGACGGCGTTCGAAGGCGTCGCGCCCGAAAATCGCGTCGATCGGCTTGATATTTTCGATGATCGGCGTGTCCGCGTCGGAAAGGTTTTTGAACTTAAGCGCCCATTCGACAAAGGGATAGCCGACGTAATCGATCGCTTCGCAAGCGACTTGCAAACGATCGCCCGGCTCCGTTAACGTCAAGCGGCGCAAGACTTTGCCGTCGAGTTCTTCCTTCGAGCGTTCGATTTTCCAATCCTTCAAGAACGTCCGCGACGACTTGCCGTCGTAAACGAACGAGAACGGGAAATCGACCTCGAACGTTCGGTCGTATTGAGCGGAGTCGATCAACTCCAAATCGCTCAAATAAACGACTTCGCCGTCTTCGTATTCGACTTTCGCGTCGGCCCAGTCGGATTGGTCGCAAGAGATGTTGCCCTGCGGGTCGATGAGGAGCGCGAACTCTTGGGCGCCGCTCAGCGCGACGTCGACGGGAGCGCCCGCTTTGCCGCCGGTCATTAGGTCGCTTTCGTAAAGACCGACGTCGTTGGACTTAACGGCGAACTTAACCGAACCGCCTCCGTTGGCCGTCTCCGGCGCGTTCGTATCGATCCCAACGACCGCCGTCAAGCGTTTCGCCTTTTTCGGGAGCCGAACGATCAGCTCGCTCGGCGCGTGACAGTAAAGCCCTTTGTCAAAGGTTTTATCGCCGATCTTCAGTTTTTTATCGTAACGTTTGTCGACCAACACCGGGTCGTGATTTTTGACGACTTCGACCCCGACTTTCGGCGCCGCGACGGTCGTCGTGTCAACTCCGTCGAACTTCGCGCCGAGCCAACGTGCTTTCGCCGCCGTCTCCTTTTCGTTAAGCGTTTGAAATTTCGCGGCTTGCGCAGACGCCGCCCAAGCGCCGCAAACCGTCGCCGCAAGCAGCGCGCCGCAAAGGAACGCGCCCGTCTTTCGTTTTTTCCGCAACATAAATTACTCCGTAAAATTTGGGGACGCCGAAACGCCCCGGCTCCAATCTTAACGGCGTTTTCTCGCAAGTTAGCGCGAAACAAGCGTTAAACCGTTCCGCTCAACCGCTCGAAAATGCGTTGATTCGTTTAGTATAACAGTTCGGCAAGCGAAATTCAAGAAGGCGCGCCGAAATTTTTGCCCCGACGCGCATTTTTCCGAAAAAAATTGAAATAAAAGCGCTGCTGAAAACCGAACGTTTTCAAAAAAATCAAACGCGGCGAATTCGCCGAAGGAAAACGCCGCGTTCGTCGTATTTCTTAACGCTCGTCGACGCGTCGGCCTAAGCAAACCGGCCCGAGCAAACCGGACGGCAGAAGTTGACCGTCGCCCGGCCCCCATTGCGGATTCGAAGTGCGCGTAAACCGTTTTTCAACCGGCAAGCTCGCGTCGCCGATCAGTCGGTTGCACCAAAGATTGGCAACCGAAATCGTTAAACGGTTGCCTTTAGCTTTAAGCAAACCGCTCGGAATCTCGACGCGCCAAGGATCGGTCCAAACGACGCCTAGCGACTCGCCGTTCAACTCGACGCGCGCCATAACGCCGACTTCGCCGAGTTCGAGGAAGAAACCGCCCTGCCCCGCCGCGCCTTCCGGAAGGTCGAACGACGTTTCGTAAACCCCGACGCCGGAATAATATCGGATAATCGGGTCGGCGTTTTTCGACCAATCTTGAAGCGTTTCAAAACGCTCGACGCGACGTCGCCCTTCCGGAAAATCGCGACCGGAAGAAGCGTTTTGGTCGAACGCGACGTTCCAAGGCCCGCTCAAAACGTCGAAATATTCCGTCTTAGCGTCGGCGTCAAAAAGTCGCGACGTCGGCTTCAATTCTTGCGACGCGACGTCGATTTCAACGTTGTTTTCCGCGTTCGTTTCGGAAACGTCGGCGATTGAAACGGCGTCGTTAAAGTCCGGTCGAAAAACGACTAACCAGCTTTGCGACGGCGCAAAACTTAGCGGAATCGTCGTCCGTCCGTTTTCCTCTTGCAACGCGTCGACGCGATAACGACGCCCTGTCGTCGGATCCCAAAGTTGCGCCTTTTTGCCGGAAACGCGGAAAACGCAGTCCGCCGTTTGCGCGACGCCAAGTCGATTGCCGACAAAGTAAACGTCCGCGTCGCCGTCGATTCGACGAACCCAACGCACGTCGCCCGTCGATTCGAAGTCCGGCGTAAGCCCGCGTTCTTTAAGAAGTTGCGCAATAAAAGTAAAACTCGGATACGTCGCGTCTCCCGATTTCGGCGGCGCGAGCCTCCAAGGCGACGTCGAGTAACCGCCAAGTTCGACCGCCGCGACCGCCCCGTTTTCCCCGTTCGGCGCGTTCGCCGTCCAAGTCGCGTCGGTTAAAATCGGCGCTAAATTCGACGCCGCGTCGCCAAAATCGAGCGCGGCGATTAACCCAACGGGATTCGGCGTTTCCCCCTCGTTTACGACAACGATTCGCACTTGGTTTTCTCCCGGCTTTAAAACGCCGTCAAGCGCGTAAACGTCCGGCGCGCGGAAGTTGGAACCGCTTCCTAAGCGTTTGTCGTTAACGTAAAGCTCGTAAACGTTGTCGGCGGCGACCGAAATCGACGCGTCGCTAAAGTCGGCGTTTTCAGGAACTTCAAACGTCTTTAAAAATTCGCGCTTTTCGCCGGAAGCGGCGCGCCCGAAATCGGCGTTCGCCCAAATCCAGCGAGCGTCGAGAATCGGAGCGCGACGCGGCGTCGTTCCTTCAGTTCCCGGCGGCGCGATCGGCGGATTCGTCCCGCTCCAAAGCGCGTCTAACTCGGCGTTTAGCGCAGCGTCGGCGTTCGGGAATTTTTCGAGCCCGGGCGAGCGTTTCGGACGCGTCCCAACGATCGAAACCCCGGCGTCGGCAAGTTGTCGCAACTTCTTCGCGAGTTCCGGCGTCATCGTTTCGGTTTGCGGCAATACAAGAATCGAATACGTCGCGCCTCCCGGAAAAACGATTTTCCCGTCTTTTGCAACCGCCGAATCTAAAAGGACTTGCGGAGCGCAACCGTCGAAGTTGTATCCGCGTTTGTCCTTAAATTCGCCGCCAAGAAACGCGGAAGTCGGCGGAACAAAAACGGTCGGCGCGTCCTCCCGGTCGAGGAAAAGAACGTCCGCCGACGGAACGCCGCGTTGTAAAACCGCCTGAACGCGGGAGATATAATCGCAGTACCCGTCCGCCATCGGGAACCAAGTTTGCGTTCTGTCCCAATGCATCCCGTGTCCGCCGAGCGAAAGTCCCGGCGCGTCCGAGTTCGGTTGGGCGCACATCCGATGAAAAACGAGACGATTAATCCCGGCGCAAAACGCCCAATCGCCTTGCCGTTTCGCCGCGCCCGGGTGTTGCCGCCATTTATCGCCCGACGTTGTAAACGATTCCGCGCCAACAACTTGCGCTCCGGTCGTATGTCCACTCGAAACCGCTTCGAAGACGCTGAAATCGGCGTCGAACCCGTATCCGCGCGACCAAAATTCGCCCATCGGAACGTTCGCCGCTCGGAAGAGATAAAGGTCGCCCGCCGGGTTGAGGTCGTAAGCCTCCGTCGAAAAATCGAGTCCGCGCGCCGCTCCCAACTCCTTCATTCGCAAGACGTTATTCTCGTAAACGAGTTCTCGCGCCGTTCGTCGCAAGTCCCAAAGGAAGCGT
>JAFSDX010000089.1 GCA_017436025.1 Thermoguttaceae bacterium | reverse complement strand
CTTATGGACTACTCGCTTAACGCGCAACCGGGCAACCGTTTAGCGCGCAAACTTCGCGGCTACTCCCGTCGCGCTCAAGCCGACTACGCCGGAGCCCTCGACGACTTCCAACGCGTCGACGAGGAATTGACGCTGTTCGTCGGTAGAGACCCCGCCTTTCCGGAGTACGCCGGTTGCGTTATTTATCGTTCGGCGACTGCGGAAACGAACGATTCGAAGGGCGTTCCGACGGGGGCGCGACTCGGCGTCGACAAAGTGGAAAACAATCGTCTTCGCGTCGCGTTCCTCGACTCGAAACCGCAAACGCCGCCCTTTTGGGTTTCGCGGGACGCGGTCGTATGGTCGCGGCTCGCGGCGGAAACGTCGATCGCCGGTAGCGCGGCTACGCCGAGTCGCAATTCCGGCGCCGTTCGAAGACCCGGTTACTCGAATCGGAGTACGAGCGGCGGAGGAAGCACGGCGATACACAATCCGGCTTTTAATTAAACGTAAAGCGAGTCGCGAAAACGTTTAGCGACGCTTTCGCGACTCGTTGGATTCCGTTAGAAGCGCGCGGTGAAGCTACCCGTCGCGGTTTGCGTCGTCGCTCGTTTATAGAACGTCGTTTCGTAACCGCCGCCGAGCGTCGCCGTGTTGCTTTCGTTCAGCGCGAGCCAAGCGCCGCCGCCCACTCTCAGCGTGTCGCGCCCAAATCCGAGCCCGCGCCCGCGATATTCGGTCTCTCCGTCGAGCGACGCGATGGAGGCCTCGGCGCAATCGTCGCCGCCTAATTGCGTTCCGTAAAACGCTTTAGCGTTGAAGCCGAAATTGCCGCCGTCGTAATCGAGCTGACCGCCGGCGCGCGCCGTAACGCGGTTGTATTGAAGCGTTTCGGTCAATCCGTAAGCGTGCCAAAAGTTGCCGCCGTTATGCGAGTGAACGTGTTCCTCGGGATTGGAGCGGGAGTACAAGTTGCGCCCCGATTCGTTGGCGCGATACATCCAGGAATGCGCCGAGTCGACCCCGACGCTCGGCGTGAACGCCCATCGCGGCGCCAAGTTGAACATCCGCGACAAAGAAACGTTGACGGAAAAAGTGTTCCCGGAAATGTCGCCTTCGTACATTTCGTCGTAATCGTCGTAAGCGAATTCGCCGTCGACGAGGACGTCGAAGTCGTACTGACGCGCTTGCATTCGCCGCTTCCAATAGTAGCGTTGCGAACCGCCTTGGATGTTTCCGGCCAGGTTCCATTCGTTGTCGAACATATGCGAAAAGGTAACGCCGAATTGAATATCGTCGGCGTCCATTTTAATACCGCAAAGGTGGCGCTCGACGCTAGCCGTCTCTTTGAATTCGTGATTGTCCCAGTCGTAAATGTATACGGTATCGTCGGCGACCGGAAAAGATTGCGACATTTCCACGTTGGAATACGCGAAGACCCAACCGACCGTAGTGCGCGCCGTAACGTCGTAAGTCGCGCCGACCATCGCGCCGACGCGCTCCATTCGATACTCGTCGGCGCCGATGGACCAGTTTTTCGACGGGTCGGCGCCGTCGCTCGTAAGGTTCGAGTAGAACGGCGTCGCGTAAATCGAGTAATTCGTTTCGGCTTCTCCGGCGCCGTAACTTTCGGGCGCGTCGAACGGCCCCGGTTGCGGCGTCGGCGCGTCGAGCAGATTGCCGAGCGGAACCAAACCGGACGCTTGATAGGGCGCTTGGCCGCGCATATAAAACGAGTCGGAACCAAGGTTTACGGGAACGTGGATAGGATGCCCGAGGTATTGGCCGCAACTGCACGTCATCGAGTAACTGCCGCTGCTAAGCATCCCGGTTAGTCTTTCGCCGACTTCGTCGGCAAACGCGTTCGCTCCTCCCGACGCCGCGCATCCTAACGCAAGCGCCAACGCGAGCGCGGCTTGTCTATTGGTTTTCTTAACGACCGACACTGTTTCCCTCCGTAGTTGAATCGAGTTGTTCGGCGTGTTGGGTTCAAAATATCAAAACTTTACGCGGCTCTTTCCAGCGTCGCTTAGAATTTGCAAGGCCATTGACGAGTTTCGACCGCCCGGAAGTTTCAGGAAAAACTTTCTTGACTATACGTCGTCCTATTGCGGCGAGGACTTCAGTAATTTTTTGAAAACGAGAGTGTTTTTTCATTAGAAACGACGTAGGCGCAACGCGTTTCGTTATAGCTCAATAAAACTTTCCGCCGCTTGTCGGCTTGCGAGGCGCGTTTCGACGTAAAAGACGGGGTTTGCGTAAAATTTAACGATTTCAACGGGCGAGGAAACGCGACTAATTCAGTGAAAAATGTTTTTGGGAACAAAATTGCAAGAATGATTAAAGCGCGAAAAACTTTTGTTCGATAATCGGAGCAAGAAAGATTTTCGGTAAAATTTACCGGTGAAAATATCGGCCTTAATTTACGGAAAATCGAAGCGCAAGAGCGATTTTTGTCGAACGTTCGGCATATTTTGCGCGGTATCATTTAGCGTCGCGCCGACGGAACGGCGTTAAGCGTCGAGCCGTTAGGCTTAAACGACGCAAACGACGCGACGCCTACGGAGGGAGAAACTACTAATGAAAGTCGTTAATAAACAAGGAAAATTGGCCGCGCTCGCGTTGGCTCTCGGTTTCGTCGTTTGCGCAAATCCAAGCGGAGCTTGGGCCGACAGTACCGGAGACACCGACCGAATGAAACGAACTTTTTCCAACGGCGTCGTCGCGATTAGCGAAGGTAATTTCGATATTGCAGGCTGTAGCGCCTATCAGAATTTCACCGCGCCGATGGCGATGCTTTATATGCGCGGTCAAACGCCTTGGAGCGAGGCCCCTTTCCATACGGTTGAAGCGGCGGAAGAGCAGGCCAACGCGATGAATCCGGGGAACGCGGAGAACAAGGATAAAAGTTTTTGGGCGTCGCCGTACTATATGAGCTTCGTGGGAAGAAGCAACGCCGAGACCACCGCCGTTAAAGCCGACGATTTTAAAATGAAACGCGTCGGTTTTATGGGCGGCGTGGAAAAGAACTTTACCGCGCGTACCAAGGCGGGGTTTTTTATGGGGTATTCGCGCGTTGAAATGACGCAGGCTTATTATGTTCACAGCCACTACAAGGAGGATACCGGCAGGGATTTCGATATTGTTAACCACCGTTTTGATCCGGAAATCGACGCCGTCGATTTTACGTTTGGCGGTAGTTTGGCGCATACGTTTGCAAACGAATGGACCGTCAACACGATTCTTATCGGCGGCGCGCAAAACTACGCTTGGTCGCGACTTGCGTCGGTCGACGTCGTTAGGAATAACGGCGAAGTCGATGTTCCCCAGAATTATGCCGAACTTTATCAAGGCGGGACGACGGGCAACACTTTGTCGGTGAACGTTGAACTTTCGAAAAATTACGCGATGGGCGCGGGATGGACTTTGACTCCGGCGCTTGGAATCGAATCGGCGCATTCGTGGATTTGGCAAGGCGAGGAATCGGGAGGCGACGACGCGGCGCCCAGCGAGTTGCGTAGCTTGGGGTGCGACGAGGACTGGAGCCGATGGGGATTGGACGACGACGTCGTTTTGAGCCGAACCACGGGACGCGTCGGCGCGACGCTCGCATACGCGGACGAGAATTGGGGTTTTAACGGTAAGGCTTTTTATGGCACGGTGTTGGGCGACCAGGCTAGATACGGCGCGCAAAAAGACGGCGTGAGTTTTAGTTCTAACGAGGTGGGCGTAGGTTACGGAAACGATACGTTGAAACTTGGCGGCGGACTTTGGATGGCCCTCAATCAAGAAAAAACGACGACGATTGGCGGGTCTTACGAGGCGGTCTTGTATAAACGCGCGACGTCGCAATTGGCTTGCGGTACGTTTATCACTCGTTTTTAAAATAAAAAACGAGGCGTAGAACGCGGATTCGGGACAAACGCTTACGGTTTAGCTCGAATCCGCGAACGCGTCGATTTTTTATAATAACGGGAGTGGTTGCATACCGCCGGGGCTGCTAGGTACCGTTATTTGCGACGAGGTATTATTGAACGGAACGGAGTTGCGCGCTTCCGTTCTCGCCGAACTCGTAATCGTCGTTTCCGCTTGGGTTTGCGTCCAACCGACGCTGGACGCGTCCACCCAAAAGGAAAACTCGGGCGGGCGTGAATTCCAGGACGCGACGTGAAGCCGACCGGTTTGCGCGTCCACTTGGTCGATCGTTAAAATATCGCCGACGACAACGTCTTGCCTTTTATCGGCGGGGCCGTCGGGCGTTCGATAGATAAAAGATCGATTGTGAAGCCAATTGTTGTTGGCGTCTCTTTCGCGGGCGTGCGTCGCTTTATTGACGAACAGCGTCAATTCCTCGTCGACGCGTTGGAAGTCGTCGAGGGCTCCGGCGTAGTCGGCTTGAGCGCGACGGGAGTAGCCGCGAAGTTTGCGCGCTAAACGGTTGCCCGGTTGCGCGTTAAGCGAGTAGTCCATAAG
>JAFSDX010000088.1 GCA_017436025.1 Thermoguttaceae bacterium | reverse complement strand
TTCTCGAACTGATACACGACGCGCCCGGTTGGGCCGGTCGAGTCGGGCAAAAATACCCGAGCGATTTGACGAAAACCGCCGACAGTTGGGCGCGAATCGCCGAACGCTGGGCGCCGACTTGGAACTCGATCGAAGTTTGGAACGAGCCGGATATTCACTTTGGCGGCAACCTCCCGGCGGATCAATACGTTCCGATTTTGAAGGCGGTCGCGCAAGAATACGGGCGGCGCGGCGTCGAAACGCCGGTCGTCGGCGGGGTGATCGCGGCGTTCCGCGACGCTTGGATGGACTCGGCGGCGGAAAACGGAATGCTCGACGCCTGCGACGTCTTTTCGTTTCACTCGTACAGCCGGGCGCCGGAGATGGTCGGCGTCTGCCTGCGGTACCAACGTTGGCTCGACAAGTTCGGCGCGTCCGGAAAGCCGACCTGGATTACCGAGTGCGGTCGGCCTTGGAAGCGCGGAACCGACCGCCCGAACCGCGAAGCCGACTTGGAAAGCGCGATCGACGTCGCGCAAAAGGGCGTCGTCTGTAAAGCGTTCGGTTTCGAAGCCTATTTTCCGTTCGTTTATCCGTTTTACGAAGAAAACGACAATAATTTCGGGATGAGCGACCGCTCGAACGCGCCGTTGCGTTCGATCGTCGGATACGCGACGACGATTCGCCGCTTGGCGGGGAAAGATTGCGTCGGCGAATGGGCGCTCGACGGCGAAAACGCGGGGGTTGGACAAAATGGGGAAGGTTTGGCGGCGGTTCAACGTTCCTTTGTCTTCGCCGACCCGACGACCGGGGAGCGCGTCGCGGTTCTTTATTCGCCGACGCGGGTTCCGGGACGGACGGTGAAAACGTTCCTAACGCCGACGTTCGTCGAGCGGATTACCGGGGAGACGGTCGCCGCCAACGCCGACGGCGCGTTCGATTTCGCCGACGGGTTCCTCTTCGTCGGCGTTCCGGCGGACGCGAAAATCGCGTTGAAACCGGCGTCGGAAATCGATAAAGCGCGCGAACGTCGATTCGAAGCGCGAAAACTCGACGGCGGCGGGCGTCCGCGTCGCGACGTCGCGACCGTCGTTCGGTACGAGTTCGACGAGAAGATCGTTTCGCCGGACAACGCCGGGTACAAGATTCTCGATTCGAACGCGAAAACGTTTTCCGGCGCGTTAACCGTTTTTAATTTCGAAAACGAAGCGCGAACGCTTCCGGTTCGCGTCGAACTTTTGGCCGACGGGAAGCCGCTTCCGTCGACGTTTGTCGACGCGCCGAAAACGGTCGAGATTCCGGCGCGAGGGCGGGCGATCGTTCCTTTTGTTTTGAACGCCGAAAAAATTTCGCCGTTCGTTCCGTTGACCGTCGAGACGCGAATCGGCGACGACGGCTTCCTCTCGTTCGACCTGACCCGGGCCGTTTCGCGGGAAAATTTCGTCAAGTTCGCCGAAGTCGCGACGCCGCTCGATCTCGGCGAGCTTAGCCGCTGGACGCCGAGCGCCGGGGCTGCCGGAAAAACGACGTTTAAGGCGCCCGACGCGCTTTCGCCCGGCTTCCGTTGGGGCTTCGACGTCGAGTTCGGCGAAGGCGACCGTTGGGTTTACCCGCATTTCGCGCTTCCGCTCGAACCGAATTCGACGCGCCTAATCGCCGAACCGACCGCGCTCGGCGGGAAAAATAGCGAAACGGCGCAAAATGGAGGAGACGGAGGAAATAGAGCGCTTGCAAAAGGCGGTGAAAAAGGAGGAAATGGGGAAAGCGACGAAGGCGGCGTCGCGGAAAATAGCGAAACGGCGCAAATTGCGTCGACCGCCGGACTCGATTTGCGCGAATATTCCGGCGTCGCGTTCCGGGTGAAGGCGTCGAACGAAGACCCGAACGCGCAAATCCGCTTCTTCGCATACGACGAAAAGGGGAGCCCGTTTTATTATACCGGCGTCGGAATCGTTCCGGCGGACGGTCGGGAACATTTCGTCGCGATTCCGTTCGCGTCGTTGACCGCTTACGGCGGGACGCCCGACCCGTTCGACCCGGCGCGGATTCGAGCGATTTCGGTCGGCGCGAACACCAAAGCGGCGAAAATGACGCTCGAAGTCGGCGAATTTTACTTTTTCAAATGACGTCGGCGACGGCGAAAACGGAAAGTCGATCGCCAAGGCCGTCGCGTTTAGCTTAACGCGGCGGCCTTGCGCGACGGTCGCGAAAAGCGCGTTCGCGAACTTGGCGGACGTCGTCGGCGCGCTCTCTTCGCCGCCTTCCAAAAGGGCGCGAGGCGTTTGAACCGACGGCGTCGCGATCCCTTTTTTAGGCGTTGTAACGAGCGTTGACCAATTAACCGGTAGGGGGAAACGCGTCTTAGCAACGGTATTTCTTGCGCGTCGCCGCGATAAAATAGACGCCGACGGCGGCCGCCGCCAACTCGGCGACGACGGGCGAAACCCAAATTCCGTCGATTCCTAAAACAAGCGGAAGCAAGAGAACCGCGCCGATTTCAAAGACAAAAGTTCGCAAAAAAGCGATCGTCGCCGAAATGAAACCGTTGTTCAACGCGGTAAAAAACGCCGACGAAAAGATCGCCGCTCCCATAAAGAGATAACAAAACGAGTAAATAATCAAGCCGCGTCTCGTCATTTCCAACAACTCGGCGTCGTATCCGGCGAAAATTCTCGCGATCAGATGCGCGAACGTCGCCGACAACGCCAGCATACTCGCGGAAACAACGCCGACGACGACGTAACTTTTTTTCCGCAAGTTGCGCAGTTCCGCGTAATTTCCGGCGCCGTAATGGTAAGAAATCGCCGGAGAAACGCCGCTCGAATAGCCCCAAAAAACGCCGCCGCAAATCGTTCCGACGTAAATCAACACCCCGAACGCCGCAACGCCGCTCTCGCCGGCGTATTTGAGCGCCTGAATGTTGTAAACAACGCCGGCCAAAGACATTGCGATAATCGACGTCAACTCGGAAGAACCGTTAGTACAACATTTGACGACGGAACCGACTTCGAAGATCGGACGAGTCAGTTTCAAAAGACTGTCGTTTTTGCGCCCGAAATAAATCAACGGCAAAACTCCGCCGACCGTTTGCGCCAACGCCGAAGCCGCCGCCGCTCCGGCGAGCCCCCAGTCGAAAACGACGATAAAGAGCGCGTCCAAAACGACGTTCGTTACCCCGGCGGCGACGCTCGTCCAAAAAGCGAGCTTCGGTTTTTCGGCGGTAACGAAAAAAAAGCTGAAAAACGTACAAAAGCGTCCAAAACGGAAGCGCAAGAATAAAGACGCGCCCGTAAAGCAAACTGTCCGTAAGGAGCCGACCTTCCGCGCCGAACGACGAGAGAAGCGGACGCATTAAGGCAAAACCGAAAGCCGACGCGACGAAACCGAAAGCGAGCGATAAATAAACGAACGCCGAAAACAAACCGTTCGCTCGCTTCCGATCGCCTTCTCCCAGCGTTTTGGCGATCAACGCTCCGCCGCCCGCGCCGAACATATAACCGAACGCAGCCAAAATGTTCAACATCGGCATAACGAAATTAATCGCCGCAAATTGCGTCTTACCGACAAAATTCGCGACAAAAAGCCCGTCCACCGCGGCAAACGTCGAGACCAAAACCGTCGTCGCGATCATAGGAAGCGTAAAACGAATCAATTTGCCGTAGCAAAAACTGTCGGATAACCGAATTCTTTTTTTCATAAAGTTTTTTGCGAAATATTTTGCTTCAAACATTTTAAATAGTAAGCGTTAATTCCCGTTTGGAATTTTATTTTAGCTCGTCGAACGCTTCTTTGGCCTCTTCAAACGCCTCTTTGAGACGGCTCCCAAAGTACTCGAGCGCGTCGATAAATTCCGTCGAGTATCGTTTGAGCGTTTGGCGCAACGCTTTTTCCTCCGCTTCGTAAATGAACGATAAAATTTCGCGCGCGTATTTTTGGCCCGCCTCGGTCAGCGCAATTCGCATTTCTCGACGTTTTCCCGGGATCGGTTCGAGCGTTAAAAGCCCCGCTTTTTCCCAACGCTTCGCGATCGCGTTCAACGTTGTTTTAGGAATGAGCCATTCGGACGAAATTTCTTTTTGCGAATGCGGAAGTCCGTCGTCCAACGCATACATAAAACAATACTCCGCTTCCGAAAGCGAAAGTTCTTTATTATTAACGTTGACTAAATAACTCGCGTCGATTTTTGTAAGCGCAAAGATCAAGCGCCGCGCCTCTATTCTCATGATCGCGTCCTTTCCAAGCGGAATCTAGAAATCCTGTTTCGTACTATACGGCAGTATTATAATCCCGTTTCGTGTTTTTGCAATCCGCGTTGCGCAAAAATCCGACAAAAAAGAACCCGACAGGCGGAAGTTTTGACGAAAAACGTTTTACGTCGCTTAAAAAAATGCGAATTTTAAAATTAATGTCGGAAAAAAGTGAAAAAGTTCAAGAAGATGCGTCGTCAAAAAGCGCGAAGCGCCGCGCCTTAATTTGATAGGCGATTTGCCGCAAGAAACGCCGAACGGCGCGACGAAATCGAATCGTCGCGCCGTTTTATTTTGCCGAAAACACCCGGTTTAACAAGCGGGACGCGTCGAGGACGTTGGGCGCCGGTCGCTTGGCGGCGGTTTGAGCGGTCGACGCTCGATTTTAGTACGTTCGTCGATAAGCGACGGCGGCGTCGGAATATCGGGTCGAATATTGTTTTTTAACGTCGATCCAAAGGGGCGTCGTTCCGTCGCGCAACGGGAACCCGAGTTTCTTCCCAAGGGGCGAAAGGCGGTTAATGAGCGGCTCCCCGGCGCGGTAACGGCGGACGTTTTCGCAAAAAATATCGCAAACGTCGTCGAAGCGCCAGCGGATTTGCCCCGCGACGTGCGGCGTTATGAGGACGTTGTCGAAACTCCAAAGCGGGTGTTCCGCCGGGAGCGGTTCCGGCGAAGTAACGTCCATTACCGCGCCGCCGAGCCGTCCGGAAGCGAGCGCGTCGACGAGGGCGTCCGTCTCGACGATCGGACCGCGAGCGAGGTTCGCGAGGAGAGCGCCCGGCTTCATTTTGGCGAGTTTTTCGGCGTTAATAATCCCGCGCGTGTCGGAATTCAACGGAAGGGAGAGGAAAACGACGTCCGATTCGGCGAGGAGGTCGTCCAAACGGTCGGCGCTCCAAAGTTCGGCGACGCGCTCCGGTTTGTTCTCCGGGTAAAGGTCGGTCGCGATAATTTTTCCGGCGAACGGCGCGACAACCTCCGAAAAACGCCGTCCGACGCCGCCGAACCCGACGATTCCGACCGTCCGCTCGACCAAATCGAACGTCGGCTTCCGCTTAAAACGGCGGAAATCGGGATTGTTCGCCTCGACGAACTGGTCGCAAACGAAGGAGCGGAGGTTCCGCCCCCAACCGAGAATCAGCGCGAGTCCGTGTTCCGCGACTTGGTCGGAAAGAACCCCGGCGGCGGTCGAAATCGTTATGTCGGAAGCGATCACCGGCGGCGTTAGGCACCAATCCATCCCGGCGGCGGACGACTGAATCCAACGGAGCCGCTTGCGCTCGACGACGCGTTCCCAATCGACCGGAACCTTCGCGTGTCCGCAAAAATAGTCGGCTTCGAGCAGGGCGTCGGCGACGTCGCGTTGACCGACGTTGACGATTTCGACCTCCGGCCAAGCGGCGGCAATGCGAGCGATCAGCCGATCTTCGACCGGTTCCGAACGAAAACAAACGAGAAGCGTTTCTTTTTTCATCGCGTTGATTGAATTATGAAGCGTTATTAGATGTTGGGAGATTGGGGAAATCGCGATAATTGGCAAAGTTTACCGTCGCGCCGTCGCCGATTGCGGCCAAATTTGGGAAGCGGGGCGCTTTGGGGGTTCCGCGAGGAGCGCGCAAATCGGGTTGGCGACGGAAGAACGTTGGGTTAAACGGGCTTCGGTAAAATGGCAAAACGCGACCGCGATCGCGTCGGCGACGTCGGGCGGCTCCGGGAGGCGGGGGAGGCGCAACTCGAGTTGAACGGCGCGTTGCATTTGCGATTTCGGGGCGCGACCGTTTCCCGTCATTGTCTTTTTGATTTTTGTCGCGGCGTAAGAGACGACCGGAATCCCGGTTTGCGCGGCGGCGAGCATAATCGCGCCGCGGGCGTGTCCCATCAAAATCGCGGTTTCGGGACGTTCATAAAGGGAGTAAAGCTGTTCGAGCGCCATTACGTCCGGCTTGAACGCGGCGACGACTTCGGCGATTCCTTCGTAAATATCCTTGACGCGTTCCGGGAGGGTTTCGGCGCGACTGCGAACGACGCCCGCTTCGAGAAGGCGCGCTCGCCCGGTTGAAACGTCCAATACGGCGTAACCGGTCGTCCGCAAGCCGGGGTCGACGCCCATTACGATGTTCTCTGTTTTATCCGGTTTGCTCAATTTGACAGATTTTCGTCGTTAGGAACCGCAAGATAAGGAAAATAAGGAAACGCGGCGGTTAAAATGGGCGCGCAAATCCTCCGTCGTCGAAAACAACTTCGCTTCTTGCTTTCGACGCTTAGACGGGATAAAACGGGGCGAGTTTAACGGCGTTTGGCGAAAAAATCGCTTCTTTACGAGCGCGCAAAAACCCGTCTCCGCTCGTTTCGTCGAAATTGACGTTCGACGAAACGAGCGGAGCAACGTTAAACTCGGGTTAATCGTTAAACGCGAACGATTAGCCGTAAATTTCGTTCCAACGGGCGTTGAGGTCGACGTCTTGCGGCGTTCCGGCGAAGACGACGAGGCGATACAACCCCTTCAAAACGAAACCTTTTTCAAACGCGAAACCGCCTTCTTTGAAGAGGAACGGCATCGGCGAGATGTTGCCGTAATCGCGGGTGAACCAAGGGCAGTTTTCGAACGGTTCTTTCGGCGGGCAGAGAACCGCGACGCCTTCGGTGATC
>JAFSDX010000087.1 GCA_017436025.1 Thermoguttaceae bacterium | reverse complement strand
GGTGAATTCCGCCGCTTCTTGGATCAACGCGATCACTTTGCGTTCGATGATTTGGTTGCGGAGGACGTCCATATTGCCGGACTTTTCGATTTGGGCGCGGATGCGGCGCGGCGATTCGCCCGATTGCGCGGCCATCAACATAATTTCCAAGTCGTAATCGCGTTGTTCGTCGACGATGTTTTCGCTTTCCGCGATCTTTTCAAGGATGAAGTGTTCCTTCAACGCTTGAGCCGTCGTCGCGGCGCTGTTTTGACGCAGGAAGTTGATTTGACGAACGATTTGAGCGTCTTCGAAACCGCTGCGTTGCAGTTCGTAAATCGCGCGTTGGAGTTCGCGTTCCGATTGACGACGGAGAAGCGCCGGCGGAAGTTCCCAGTTCGCGTCGACCGTCAGTTGCTCGGCGATTTGACGGCGAGCGCGTTGACGTTGTTCGTGTTCGAGTTGACGTTCGAGCGTTTCGAGAACGGCGTCGCGGAAGTCGCCCATATTTTCGAAACCGCCGAGCGCGGCGAGGAATTCGTCGTTGATTTCCGGCAACTTAAGTTGCTTGACTTCCTTGACTTCGAACTTCGCGGCGATTTCTTTGCCGCGGAGGTTTTCGTCCGGAGCGTCGGCCGAGAGGGTCAGCGTCGTTTCGCGAACGTCGCCCGCTTTCACGCCTTCCATCAACTTGTCGAAGTCGGCGATCGAACCGTCGTGGAACGAAAGGGTCGGACGGATGCGGATCGTTTCGCTTTCGGCTTCCGAAACGACTTTGCCTTCGTGTTCGAACGTCAGTTTGACGACGACGTAATCGCCGGCGGTCGCGGCGGCGTCGGTCGGAACGAGGTCGGCGTAGTTCGTTTGAATGCGTTTGATCGCGGCGTCGACGTCTTCGGCGGAGAATTCGCGAACCGGTTTTTCGAGTTTGAGGCCCTTCCAGTTCGGAACGTCGAAAGTCGGACGGACTTCGACGTCGTATTCGTAAACGAACGGGCCTTCTTCCGGAAGAACGATCGCGCGGACGTCGAAGTCCGGTTCGCTAATCGGCGTCATGTCGGCGTCTTCGTTCGCTTGGGTCAAGCTGTCGATGAGGAGCGCGCTCTTGACGCGTTCTTTGACGTCGGCCTTGAAGCGTTTTTCGATCAGTTTGCGCGGAGCTTTACCGGCGCGGAAGCCCGGAATCGCGGCGTTTTCTTGGAGTTCGGCGTATTCGATTTCGAAACGTTTTTCAATATCTTCGCGCGAAACTTCGACTTTGACGTGGCGTTCGCAAGAGCTTTTTTCTTCGACGTCGATTTTGAGCGTCAGTTTTTCGACGTTTTCAAGCGCTTCAAAATTTTCCATTTTTGTCGTCCTTATCGGTTAAATTAGTTAAGACGGCGTTCAAAACCGCTCCGCTCCGACGCGAAACGCGACGAACGCAGGCGGCGACTAAAAAAAGGAACGCGGACTCCTCCGCGTCGACGACGCTCGCGAAAATTTCGAATCTTCGAGAAACAAGCAAGAAAAAACGAAAGACCTCGAAAACGTCGACGTTTCCCAGGTCTCTTAACCGCCGACGAGAGCCGACGACAAAAAAGGCGCGCCCAAAACACAGGCGCGCCGCGAAATACGCAAGGGCAACGCTAAATGTCTCGGAACAAGCTGCTTCGAACGAAACCCATGTCCAAAACCGGGAAACCCTAAAAAGTAAAGAGCGGGCGAAGGGGTTCGAACCCTCGACAACAACATTGGCAACGTTGTGCTCTGCCAACTGAGCTACGCCCGCAAAGGTCGCTTCCTTATTTAGAGACGCGAAACTTGCGTCTTAACCCCGAAACGCCGACCGCCCCGAAAAGAGGCCAAAAAGCGTTTCAAGAGAGCGGGCGAAGGGGTTCGAACCCTCGACAACAACATTGGCAACGTTGTGCTCTGCCAACTGAGCTACGCCCGCAAAGGTCGTCTCGTTTTAGCTTTCCGAATTCGTTTCCGGTTAGCTTCAACTGACACGAACGATTATAGCCGACTTTCGCGACGGCGCAAGGGGTCTTTTTTTATTTTTTTCATTTTTTTCTTCCCGAGGTCTCGCGACGCCGTTTTTACGCGCTTCGGCGACGTTTCGTTTTTTCCGTTTCGACGCGTTTTCGTCGGCGGAGCGTTCGCCGACCGGAGCCCTCGGAATCCGCAAAATCGTCCCAACCCCGTCGTTCGACGCGTTTTCGGCGGCTTTTCTTGCAAGTCGCGCCTCGTTTTCTTGATTTTTCGTCGAAACGTCGTTATATTATACGTTATACTTACCGAATCGTCGCGTCCGGAGCGTTTTCGCTTTTCCTGTCTTCGCTCCGCGCGTTCTAGGAGCGTCCGATGGAAATTAGACTCACTATATACGACGACGAAAAGCGTCATTTTTCCCAATCGATCAAACTGCCCTGCGTCGTCGGACGCGGTCGGCATTGCGACGTCGTCGTCGTTCACCCGTTGATTAGCCGCAAACATTGCGAATTTTATTTTGAGGGGCGGCGGCTGATGGCGCGCGACCTCGGTTCGCTCAACGGCGTTTTTTACCGGGGCAAGCGCCTCGAACGCCCGGTCGAACTCGCTTTCGGCGAAGAAATTTCGCTCGCCGGTCTTAATTTTCTCGTCGAATCGCTCGAAGCGACGGCGACGCACGCCTACAACGACTTGGAAAGCGTCCCGGAGGACTCCGTCGTCGACCTCGAGAAGTTCGACCTCGGCGGTTCGTCTTTTTAAGGAAGCGTTCGAAAAACCCGGTTGCGTTTCCCGTCAAAATCGATATAATCAATTTAACGCCGCGTCGTCTCCGTTCTTTGACGTCGGCGGCGGTTCGTTATTAGCGTTAAATTCCGCCGTCTTCGCTCGACTTTTCGCCGTCGAGCGACGTTCGTTCGGCGTTTTGTTTCCCTCCGCCTCGCCCCGCCGCGAGCCGCGAACCCCTTGGAGTTCCTTATGAAAATCACACGCTTCGGCTTTTGGAAAGCGGCGACCGCGTTCGCTCTCGTCCTCGCGACGTCGGCGACCGCTTCGGCGCAAACCCCGTCCGAGCCGCTCCCGGATCGCTTGAATCCGGAAGTCGTCGGGATCAACAATCTCCCGCCGCGCTCGACCTTCGCCTCGACCGCCTACAAACAAGTTTCGCTCGACGGCGATTGGCGCTTCAAACTCGTCGAAGAACCGGACTTAGTTCCGTTTAACTTCTCGATGGAAGACTTCGGCACGGATATGGTCGAGTGGAAAACGATCCCGGTTCCGTCGAACTTCCAAATGGAAGGGTACGGTTACCCGGTCTACACGAACATCCCCTACCCTTGGCCGAAACCTTGGACGCCGCCTTACGTTCCGGACGCGGAAAACTGGGTCGGCCTCTACCGCCGCGAGTTTGAAGTCGACCAAGCGGACGTCGCCCGCGACAAGAAGATTATCCTCCATTTCGGCGGCGTCGAGTCCTGCTTCTACGTTTACGTCAACGGCGAAGAAATCGGGATGGGGAAAGACGCCCGCACGCCGGTCGAGTTCGATATTTCGAAAGCGATTCGCGCCGGTCGCAACACCGTCGCGGTGAAGGTTTATCGCCGCTCCGACGGGTCGTACCTCGAAGACCAAGACTTCTTCCGCCTCAGCGGGATTTTCCGCTCCGTTTACTATTACGTCCAACCGGCGGTCGCGGTCGTCGACACGAAAGTCGTTACGGAGTTCAAAAACGACGACCTGACCGAAGCGGTTCTGAAAGTCGAAGTTTCTCTCCAAAACAACACGCCGTACAAAAAGACCGGAACCGCCGTCTTGGCGCTCGCCGCGAACAACCCGACGAACGTCAACGTGAAGGAAGATATCGGCGGCGCGGCCCCGAACGCCGGCGCGGACGCCGAGTTCGAGCTGAAAGGGCGCGAAGTCAAAACGGTCGCGTTCGAAATTCCGGTCGACGCTCCGTATCTTTGGTCGGCGGAAACCCCTTGGCTCTACCCGGCGAACCTGAAGATTTACGACGCCGATTTCAAAACGTCGCTCGACGCGACCTTTAACGTCGGTTTCCGCAAGGTCGAAATCCGCGACGGTCAACTTCTCGTCAACAACAAGCCGATTCTCGTCAAAGGCGTCAACCGCCACGAACACCACCCGACGACCGGCCATACGATCTCCGAAGAGAGTATGCTCGAAGATATTCGGCTGATGAAAGCGCTGAACGTCAACGCGGTTCGCACTTGCCACTATCCGAACGACGCGCGCTGGTACGAACTCTGCGACAAATACGGTCTGTACGTCGTCGACGAAGCGAACATCGAATCGCACGGGATGGGCTACGGCAAAGAATCGCTCGCGAACCCGCCGGAATGGCTCGCCGCGCATATGAACCGCACGCAACGAATGGCGTTCCGCGACCGCAACCACCCGTCGATCGTCGTTTGGTCGCTCGGGAACGAAGCCGGGAACGGCCCGAACTTCGAAGCGACGTACAAATGGCTGAAAGAGTTCGACCCGACGCGCCCGGTTCAGTACGAACGCGCTCAACTCGACTGGAACACCGATATTTTCTGCCCGATGTATATGTCGGTCGCCGGCGTGATCGACTACGCCAAGAAAGAGGAAAAGAAAGCCGACGGCAAACGCCCGCTCATTCAATGCGAATACTCGCACGCGATGGGGAACAGCAACGGCAACTTCAAGCTTTATTGGGACGCTATTCGCGAACTGAAACACCTGCAAGGCGGTTTCATTTGGGACTGGGTCGACCAAGGGATCGCGATGCGCGTTCCGAAGCAAGAGGTCGCCGACCTGAGCGCGAACAAGTTCCCGATCGGGATCGTCGGCCTCGTCGCGCCGCCGGAAGAAGTCGGAACGATTTTCAAAGGCGTCGAAACCTCCCCGGCCAAGGGCAAAAAGGGCTTGAAGGGTTACGCCGTCGTCGGCGGTCTCTCCGGCCTCCCGACCGGTAAAAACGCCGACCCGTCGAGCGGCGCCGCGAACGTCGACAAACTGAACTTCGTCGGCAAAACGCCCTTCACGCTCGAAGCGACCGTTTATCCTTATACCGACGCCGAAGGAACTTACGTCGGCAAATCGGACTACCAATACGCGCTGAAACAACAAAACGGCGGCGTCCAACTTTACATTTACAACGGCGACCGCTGGATCTCCGCGACCGGCAAAGTCGACGGTTGGCTCAAGAAGTGGCACGACGTAACCGGCGTTTACGACGGCGAAGCGTTGATTCTCTACGTTGACGGTAAGGAAATCGCCCGAACCGCCTGTTCGGAAGAAATCGCCGAATCGCCGTTCCCGGTCGAGTTGAACCGCAACTCGTATCACACGAACCGCCTCCCCGGCGCGCTCCTCCAAACGGCCCGCGTTTACAGCCGCGCGCTCCCGGCGGAAGAAGTCGCGACGAACTACTACGACCGCAAAAACCGCGACGGTCTCGAACTTTTCGTCGACTTCAACCAAACGAAAATCGAGCAAACCGACGAAGTTTACTACGGTTACGGCGGCAACTTCGGCCCGGTCGACGTTCCGACCGACCAAAACTTCTGCATGAACGGCGTCGTTTCGGCCGACCGCAAGCCGCACCCGGGCGCGCAAGAAATCAAGAAGTCGTATTCGGACGTTTGGATTTCCCGCGCCGACGCGTCGAACGCGAACGATTTTAGCGGTTATACCGTTAAGAACGAATATTTCTTCCGCGACTTGGCGCATATCGAGCTACACGCGTCGCTCCTGGAAAACGGCGTCGTCGTCGCGACGAAGGAGCTTTTCCCGGGCGCCGACTTCGCGAACGCCGCGCCGCAAACGACCGCGCCGCTTAACCTTGCGTTCGACGGTTTCTCGCTCGCCGACCTCTCGAAGTTCGACGCGAAACCGGGCGCCGAGTACGTCGTCAGCTTCGACGTTCTTCAAAACGTCGACGACGGCGCGCTTCCGAAGGGTTCGCTCCTCGCGACGCATCAGTTCCGCCTCCCGCTTTACTCCGAAGCGCCGCAAACGTTGAAAGTCGCCGCTGAAAAAGCGACGGTCGCCGACGCCGCCCGCATGCTGGACGAGACGTTCCGCCTCGACTTCTGGCGCGCGCCGATCGACAACGAACGCGGCAACCATATGCCGACTCGTCAAAGCGCTTGGCGCAACGCCGCTTACGAGATCGACTGGGCGCCGGAATGGCGCGAGTTCGACGTCGACGGCGCCGCCGGTTTCGAGCGCGTCGGGAAGTTCGCTCGTTTCGACGCGACGGTGAAGGAAACGGTCGTCTTCTACGACCGCGCCGCGAAGATTTCGGTCGAAGTCGAAAAGGGCGAAAACGTCGCCGACCTCCCGCGTTTGGGCGGTTACTTCGTTCTCCCGGCGGCTCAAGACGAAGAAATTTCGGTCGAGTATTACGGTCGCGGGCCGGAAGAAAACTATTGGGATCGCAACGGCGGTTCCCCGCTCGGTTTCTATCAAACGACGGTCGACAAGATGCGCGTCGCTTACTCCGAGCCGAGCGAGTTCGGCGCCCGAACCGACTGCCGTTGGTTCGCGGTCGAGAACAAGAGCGGCCAACGCCTCCGTTTCGTCGCGCTCGACGCGAACGGCCAAAAGACCGACGCGAACGGCGCCGCGACGCTGACCTTCTCGGCGCGTCGGGCGTTGAACCGCGACCTCGAATCGGTCGAGCATTTCTGGCAAGTTCCGCGCCGCGACTTCGTCGTTTTGAACGTCGACTTCGCGCAACAGGGCCTCGGCGGCGACGACTCTTGGGGCGCGCAAACGTACCCGCAGTACCGTTTGAGCGGCGGCAAATACCGTTACGAGTTCCTCGTCGAAGTCGAAAAGGGCGCGCTCTAATCGCCCGCTAACCCGCGACGTTCGAACGCTTTAACCGGCGTTTCGAACGCCGCGTTCCTCCGAAACGCCGCGTCGGTTCATTCCCCGTTCCGACGCGGCGTTTTCGTATTTCTTGCGCTCGTTTTTTCGCCGCTTTTTCCTTTTTCTCTCCTTTTTTCCAAAAATTTCTCAAAAATCGCGACTTTTCGAAATCCGTTCCCCGCCGCGATTCGTCTTCAAGAACGAAGCCCGCGACGCCGCGCCCCGGGCCGCGTTTCCCTTTCCCGTTCTCCCCCTAGAAAGCCCGACCCGATGCGTAAACCCCGCTTTCTTTTTTCCGCGGCGCTAATCGGCGTCGCAACGTTCGCCGCTTGCGACCGCTCGCCCGCGGGGCCGCCCCCCGCTCCTGCGCCCGCTTCGACCGGTTCCGTCGCGACGTTCGAACTCCGCGGCGACCCGGACGCGCCCGAAGTCGTTCAAACGCTAACCGTTTACCCGACGGAAGTTAGCGTCGGCGACGTCGTTTATTTCATCGTCGTCGAAGAAAACCGTTCGAGCGAAACGCTCCCCGGTTGGCGGGTCGGTTTTCCGGAGCCGGTCGGCTCGTTCGGAACGCTTTCAAGCGCCGGTTTTTCAACGCGTTACAAAGCGATTCCGGAAGAGCCAAGCGACCTTTTCTGCGAACGCGGCGTCGAAACGCGCCCCTTGGAACCGGGCGAACGCCGTATAACTTGGCGCGGCTTCTGCGAAGTTCCGCCGCTCGAAGACTGGAACGCTCCGTTTTTCAAGGAGTTGCGCGAAAAACTCCGCGACGCGCCCGACGGTGTTCCCGTCCGACTAACGTCGAGTTTCTTCGGACCCGACGGCGCGCCGCTTTCCGTTCCGCTCGTCGTCAAGGAACGCCCGGACGTCGAAACGCGCCGCCTCGAAGACTGGCTCGCCGCGACGCCGGAGCGTCTCTTGCCGATTATCGACGAAGCGAACCGCAAACGCTTGCGTTCCGAGGAGTTGCCGCTCGACGCTCGCGGCGGCGTTCGCGTCGCCGGTCGTTCGTTCGACCCGCGTTGTTTCGTTCGTTTCAGCTTCCGCAAGCCGAACCGCCCGAACGCGCCGCGAACCGTCGACGGTTGGCGCAAGTTGGAAACGGTGTTTTCGCCGTCGACGCTCCGCGACGAAATAACGCTAACCCGTTTGCAGCTCGAATATTACAACGCGCCGGAAGGCGAAGCGTCCGACGCCGCGCTAATGATTTTGCTCGACTGGCTCCAAAACCGTCCGGAACCGCAACGCGACGTCATGTCGGCGACGCTCCTTGAAAACAGCGACCATCTCCGAAAAACGCCCCTCCAAAAGAAAAACGCAAACCTTTGCAACGCGTTGACTTCCGCTTCCAAAAGCGCGACCGTTTCAACCGACGACGCCGAATAACAAATTCCCCGCTTTTTAACAGACGACGCCGCGTCGACTCGCGCTCGAGCAACCGGCGCGCTTTCCCAATTTTCAACGGAGAACCGACAATGAAACGAACCAACGCAACCCTTGTTTTCGCAACGCTTGCGCTCGTCGCGTTCGCGGCGACGGTCGCTTGCAACCCCGCTTCCGACTCGCGACGCGCCGACGCTTTGCCGCTCCCCCCCGTCGGCAGTTCCGGCGACGTCGCGACGCAAACTTTTGAACCGCAAGACTTAGAAGCGAATCCGCTCCGCGCGACGTTCGCTCTTTATCCGACGGAACTCGCGTTCGGCGACGCCGCGTACTATACGCTCGACTTCGAAAACGTTTCCGACGCGGGCGCCGACTTCGACTGCGAGGAAACGTTCAGCGAATCGTCCTTATCTCGATGCGTCGCAAGGGTTGCGGCGACCGTCGACGGCGTCCCGGGCGAATACGTCGCCGCGCCGGAATTGGCGACTTTATTCGTCCGCAAACCCTC
>JAFSDX010000086.1 GCA_017436025.1 Thermoguttaceae bacterium | reverse complement strand
GACGCGCTCGCTTTTTCGACGAGCGAAACGAACGAGGCGATCGCCTTTTGCGCTTTCGTCGAGACGCCGGCGACGCGACCGATCGCGCGGGCCGCTTCGAAGAGCGTCGCGTTGTTTTCGGCGGCGAAATTTTCGAGTCGATTCAGCGTAACGCGCCCGACGCCGCGCGCCGGGAGATTAATGACGCGGCGGAACGAAACGACGTCGTTCGGGTTGTGAATCAACTGCAGGTAAGCGCAAAGGTCTTTCACTTCCTTGCGGTTGAAGAACTCGAGTCCGCGAACGAGCTGGAACGGAACGCCGTACCGCTTCAAGGCGTATTCGAGGTTCCGCGAGAGCGCGTTCATTCGGTAAAAAACGGCGTAATCGCGGGGGCGGCGCTTGCCGGACGCGACCTCGGCGGCGATTTCCGCGGCGATCGCCTCCGCCTCTTCCTGTTGGTCGAGACATTGCAAAACGCGAGGGGCGACGCCTTCGCCGCGCTCGGTGTAAAGGTCTTTGTCCTTGCGGAAAAGGTTGTGCTTGATGAGCGCGTCGGCGACTCGAAGAACGCTCTTGTCGCTGCGGTAATTTTGCTCGAGTCGAACGACTTTCGCGTCCTCGAAATCTTGTTCGAAATTCAAAATGTTTTGGATGTTCGCGCCGCGCCAACCGTAAATCGACTGGTCGGGGTCGCCGGTAACGGCAAGGTTCGGGTAGTCGATGGAAAGCGCTCGAGCGATCGCGTATTGAACGACGTTCGTGTCTTGGTACTCGTCGACGAGAATGTATTGGAAGCGGCGGTCGAGGTGGGCGCGAATTTCCTCGTTCTCTTTAAGGAGAACCGCGACGTGAAAGAGGAGGTCGTCGAAGTCGACGGCGTTCGCTCGGCGGAGCGCTTCTTGGTAAGCCGGGTAAACTTCTTCGACGAGCTTGCCGAGGAGGCTTCCTTCCTTTGCGCAGTACTCCGACGCGGCGACGAGCGAGTTTTTCGCCCAACCGATCGCGGAGGCGATTTTCGGCAGGTCGACGCCGTTCGGGAGGGCGCGTTTGCCGACGATCTCTTCGAGGAGTTTCTTGCTTTGGTCGACGTCGTAAATGACGTAATTCTCTTGGAGCCCGACTTGCGGCGCGTAGTAGCGGAGCAAATAGGCGCAGAAGCGGTGAAA
The DNA here is from genome assembly GCA_017436025.1 of Thermoguttaceae bacterium. Classification (GTDB taxonomy): domain Bacteria; phylum Planctomycetota; class Planctomycetia; order Pirellulales; family Thermoguttaceae; genus RUG369. The sequence goes on along the minus strand of JAFSDX010000086.1, from coordinate 5,707 downwards.
GGTGCCGATCCAAACGCGCGAGCCCGGCGAGAGCGTTTGGAGCCGCGTTTTCATCTCGTCGGCGGCTTTGTTGGTGAAGGTGAGCGCGGCGATTTGCGAGTCGCGGACGCCGTTTTCCATCAGCCAAGCGATCCGGTGCGTAACGACGCGGGTCTTGCCGCTTCCGGGCCCGGCCAAGACGAGAAGCGGGCCGTCTTTGTGCGTCGTCGCTTCGCGTTGAGCGTCGTTGAGGCCGATTAGGAGGCGGTCGGCGTTCGAAGTTGCGGGCGAGGCGGAGGCGGGCGTCGAGTCGGACATAAGGAAGCGTCGGCGGGGGGGAAAACGGGGTTTCGGCGAACGGGGGAAAATGGGAAAACCGGAAAAAACGGGCGAACCGGGCGCGGTCGGCGGCGATTCTTTCATTAATATATAATAGTCGTTTGCGGAAATTTTTCAAGGACGGCGCCGACGCGATTTTTCGAGTCGGCGCGATTTGGTAAAATCGACAAGCGGGGAAAGACGCGGCGTTTGTGCGAGTCGGGCGGTTCGCGGCGTTTGGACAAACCGGGCGTTATTTCGGCGTTTCGGGCGCGTCGAGCGTTTCGTCGAGGAAGGCGAACGCGTCGAAACCGGTCGAGCGGCCGTCCGACGTTTCGACGACGAAGCGCGTTCGGAGGGAATCGGCGTTCGGCGGAAGGCGCGTCGGGTCGAAAACGACCGGAACGACGAGAACGAACGGGGCGCCGGGGGAGGCGGCGTCCGGGACGGGATCGACCGCCGGGTTCGGCGCGGGCGCGTCGGGGATTCGGGCCGAAAAGGCGGCGTCCGGCGACTCGACCCGAGCGAGCGAAAACGGTCGGCTCGACGCGACGACGACGTTCTTAACGACCGGCGCGCCGGAGCGGAACGCCGAGAAATTCAGCGTCGACGGCGAAACGGAGAGGCCGGGGCGAACCGTTCCTTCGACCGAAAGGGTCGTCGGCGCTCGGCGTTGCGAACCGTCCGACCAAAGGGAAACGACCGCGTCGAACGGCCCGACCGGCGCGCTTTCGCCGACCGAAACGAGCAGGGGCGTCGCTCGTTCCGCTCCGACTTGGCGCGGCGCTTCGAGTCGAACCGAAACGAACGGCGTCGACGATTCGGCGCGAACGATTCGTTCGTCGAGGGGCGCGAAAACGACCGCTCGACGGCTCCGGCGAGACGCGTTTTCCGGCGTCGCGAGTTCGTCGACGAGGAAGTTCAAGCGGGGCGGCTCGACGCGAACGTCGTCGACGATAACGGCGCGAACGCGGAGCGGGATTTCGATTCGCTCCGGTCGGCTTTCGGCGGCGAAGTAAACGAAAACGGTCGCGTCGCGAACGCCGGTAAAACGAACCGCGTCCAACTCGACGACGACCGACGCGCCGGCGCCGGGAGCGAACGTCTTTTGTTTCGGAACGAAAACGCGGACGCAACCGCAGCTCGCCCGGGCGCCGAGAAGTCGAATCGGCTCGCTCGAAACGTTGACGAACGGAAACGACCGTCTCGCGAAGGAGCCGCGCGGAACGTTTTGGAAATTTTGCTCCGTTTGCGCGAAAAACGTTCGGGAAACCGCGCCGCTTTGCGCCCAAGATCGCGGTAAAGCGGCGAAGTCGGTAAAAATAGCGAAGACGGCGAAAATAAACGGAGCGAGAACGGCGGTTTTTACGCGGCGCATCGGGCGGCCCTTTCGATTGTTGAGCGGGAAAACGAACGGTTCGGCAAAGTTTTCGGTTTTAGATTTTACGTCGTCGCCGTCGCGACTAGAAAAATCGGCAAAGTTTGCCGAGGCGATTCGGCTTCCGAAGCGAAAACGCGGAAAGAAAATTTCGAGCGAAAAGGCGAGAAGCGTCGGTAATATCGTTAAAATTGGAATAATCGTTAGGAACAAGGGCGCGTTTGCAAATTTATTGCCGGCTAACGTCAATTTTGACAACCTCGGGAGTCGACAAAGACGATAACCGCGCGTTGGCGGGGCGGCTCGTCGGCTTTTTTGGGCGAAATTCTTTCGATAACGCAAAAAAACGGAGTTCGTCTCTTGACAATTGGAGCGCGAAACGTAAATATTATATCGACGAAACTTTTTTTCCCGGTCGCAGGTTCGCGCGTCGCCGCTTTCGGTTGCGACGGTCGAAACGGTTCGAACGAAAAAACGGGAACAAAGGGAACGCGGGGCGAAGTTTTTACTTTTTTGCGGAAACTTAAAGAACGCGCTCGGCGTCGAATAAGGAATCAGGAGGCGTCGCGGTCGGCGTTGCGTTAACGACGGCGGGCGACGGAAGCGCGTTAAAATTTTTTAACGACGAAGTCGGCTCCGTCGGCGACGGCGCGGCCGCGAAACATTTTGCAAGGAGAAAGCGACGATGTCGAGTATTTTTCGAAATTTTAAGAGCGAATCCCAAAAGCGCGGCGAACGCGCTCCGATGAAACCGCGACGCCTCGCGACGGAGACTTTGGAAGATCGCCGGCTGTTGGCCGTTTCGCCGGAGATTTTGACCGCGCTCAACGGGTACGAGTCGTTCGGCGATTACTCGGCGGACTCCGTTTCGACGATCGAGATCGCGAAAGACGAATTGACGCTCGACGCGCTCAACGCCGCTATCTCGCAAGCCGCTTCGACCCCGGGCGACGACGCGATCCTTATCGTCGGCGGCGGAACGCTGACCTTCCAACCGGGCGACAAAGCGATCTCGATCGAACTCGACGCCGCGACGCAAGGCGCCTTGACGATCGTCGGGTACAACGGAACGTTCGAGATCGACGCGAACAACGTCGACCGCGCGTTCTCGATCAAGAGCGGGACGGTTAAGCTCGGCTCGATCGAAATTTCGAACGGCTCGGCGGACTTCGGCGGCGCGATCGCCAACGCCGGCGACCTTTACCTCGAAGACGCGGTTCTTGCGAACAACGTCGCGACCGTTAGCGGCGGCGCTATCGCGGACAAAGGCTGGATTTCGGTCGAAAACGCGCAAATTCTCGGCAACTCCGCGGCGGACAACGGCGCGGCGATCTATCGCGGCGCTTTCGAGTTCGCGACCGAAGAAGTCGTCGCGCCGGAAGCGATCGGAACGATCGCCGACGTCTCCGCGGCGTTCGGCGAAACGGTCGAAATCGACCTCTCGCAATATTTCAGCGAAGGCGATTGGACGTACTCCGTCAAACTGCCGTCCGGACTCTCCGACGCGCTGGCCGCCGAACCGACCGTCGCCGGGAACACGCTGACGCTGAAATTCCTCGCGCAAGACGATTACGCGTTCGACCTCGACCTGAGCGACGTCGAACTCGTCGTTACCGCGTCGAACGCCGCGTCGAATTCCGCGTCGAATTCCGCCGACTCGAACGCCTTCAAAGTCGGCTTGACCGACCGTTACTCGTCCCGCTTGGCCGCCGTCTTGACCGACGAGACGACCGACGACGCTTACGAATACGAAAAGGGCAAAGGCAAGAATAAATATTTCGGCGACGACGAAATTCCCGCCGCCGACGCGACGACGACCGAAGGGCCGCTGAGCGTTCAACTTTGGTCCGCCGACTTCTCGGAAAAACACGGGTTGACCTTAAAAAGCAACGTCTCGTTCACATTCGTCTTGAAGCTCGAAAACGCGACGCTCGACTTGGAAGACCTGTACGAAGACGACGGTTATTACGCCGAATTCTTCAACGCGAACGGCAATTATATTTTCACGTCCGCCGACCTCGGTTACGAAGCGTTGGGGGAAAACGAATATTTCATTTCGATTCTCTATAACTGGCAAGAAAAAGCGCACGGCGTTCAAGCGCCCGCGATGTTGCTCGCGTCGTTGCCGGTGATCGCGACCGGAGAAGGCGACGTTACGGCGACCCTGGAACGCTGGGGCGACACGCGCGACCCGCTCGTTTACCGTCGTTACGAAGACTTGGCCGACGCCGTCGAAGTCGACGACTCCCAAATCGATTTGGTCGGTTCGACGACCGCCGCGTCTTCCGCCGCCGTCTCGAACGCCGAAATCGCCGCCGCCGAGACGACCGCGACCCGCGCCGCCGTCCTCCGCGACGTCTTGATCGCGGGCAGTAAGAAAGTCGACGCCGACAGACTCGGGCAAGGGTACGCGCCCGATCCGCAAGGCGCGATTTACGTCGCCGCTTCGTCGAGCGCCGCGATTCTCGTCAACGCGACCGTCGTCGACAACGCCGTCGCCGGCGCCGCGTTCGTCTCCGAGGCGACCGGTTCGAAAGCCGTCGACTCGATCTTCGTCGGGAACGGCGCCGCGGTCTCCGGCGTCGCGCTCGAAACCGTCCTGACCGACGACGGAGCCGAAGGCGCGATCGCTTACGACGCGTCGAAACCGCTCTTCGCCGACGCGGACGCCGGCGATTACTCCCTCGCGAAAAACGCCCAAGTTATCGACCTCGCGACCGGAACGTCCGCGTCCGAAACCGACTTGGCGGGCGCCGCTCGCGTTTCCGGAACCGCCGCCGACCTCGGCGCTTACGAATATCAAGGCGTCGCGCCGTCCGCTCCGACCGAAGTTAAGGTCGGCGCCTACGACGCCGCCGCCAAAAAAGCGACGTTGACTTGGGCCGACGTCGCCGACGAAACCGGTTACCGCGTCGAAGTCAAGAACGCCGACGGCGCTTGGGAAGTCGTCGCGACGCTCGCCGCCGACGCGACCTCGTTCGACGCGACCGACTTGGCCGCCAACGCTTCTTACGAATATCGCGTTTCGGCGTTCAACAACTTCGGCGCTTCCGCCGCCGTCGCCGCGACCGTTTCGACGCTGATCGCTCCGAACGCGCCGACCGACCTGATCTTTACGAAATACGACGCGACCGCCGGAACGCTGACGATGAAGTGGAGCGATAACGCCGACAACGAAACGACTTACGTCGTTGTCGCGCTCGCCGGTTCCGAAAATTGGAAAACGGAGGAACTCGCTTCCGACGCGACCGGGGTCAGGTTTACGTCGGTCGATCCGAGCAAGAGCTACGTCTTCCGCGTTTACGCTTCGAACGCCGCCGGCGATTCCGACTATATTGAAGCGACGTTTAACGCGTCGACCGACGTTTTGACCGGTTTGAACTTCTCGACCGACGCGCCGAAAGTCGGCGACGAGCTGGCGATTACGGTCGCTCCGACGACGGCGCAAGTCGCGCTCCAATGGTACCGCGTCGCCGCCGACGGAACCGAAACCGCGATCGACGGCGCGACCGCCGCGACCTATACGCCGACGAACGCCGACCTCGGTTTCACCCTGAAAGTCGTCGCGACCGGCCTCAACGCCGCTTACGCTTCGACCGTCTCCGCGACGAGCGGCGTCGTCGAAGAAAAATTGACGGTTCCTTCGGCTCCGAGCGCCGCGACGTTCGGGGACTACATCGCCGAAGACGGGGTCGCTCCGCTGACTTGGGTCGACAACGCGGACGACGAACTCGGCTACGTGATCGAAATGCAAGTCGACGGCGAATGGGTCGAAGTCGGCATGACGGGCGAAAACGAGACGACGTTCTTCGCGACGGACTTGGCGCCCTCGACGACTTACGAATTCCGGGTTTCGGCGTTCAACGACGCGGGCTCGTCGGACTACGCTTACGCGACGCTTACGACCCCGGCTCCGGAACCGGAAACGGCTCCTTCGGCTCCGAGCGACGCGACGTTCGGCGAATATATCGCCGAAGATATGGTCGCCCCGCTGACCTGGACGGATAACGCGGACAACGAACTCGGCTACGT
>JAFSDX010000085.1 GCA_017436025.1 Thermoguttaceae bacterium | reverse complement strand
GTTACCGGGGTCGCGGGTTACGGGACGTTGGCTTATTTTCAGTCGCGTTTTCCCGGTCAAGTTTTCGGCGCGGTGCAGGAAACCGACGTCGACTTCCCGGCGCCCGACTTGATTTACGCCGACCTGCGGGACTACGCGGCGCTCGAACGCCTCCTCGACGAAAAGCGAATCGCGGCGATCCTCGACTGCGCCGGGAACTGCGCGCTCAAAGCTTGCCAACTCGACCCGCCGCTCGCTTGGGCGCTGAACGTCGAAATCGTTAGCAACCTTGCGAAGTACGCCGAAAAACGCCGAATCCGGCTCGTTCACCTCTCGGTCGACATGGTGTTCGGCGGGCGCCCCGGCGGCGGATACCGCGACGACGAGCCGACTTGCCCGGTCAACGTTTACGGTCAAACGATGGTCGCCGGGGAGCGGGAAGTCGCCGACCTTTGCCCGAGCGCCGCGACCTTGCGCATCTCGATGCCGATGACGGTCAGTTACAACGGACACGCGGGCGCCATCGACTGGATCGCGTCTCGGTTCCGCGTCGACCGCCCGGCGACGCTTTATTACGACGAAGTGCGGACGCCGACTTACGTCGACGAAATGAGCCGCGTTTTTCAAGAATTTTTGGCGAACGACTTCGCCGGAATCCTCAACTGCGGAGGCCGTCGTCAAGTTTCGCTCAACCAAATGGCGCAAATCGTCAACCGAACCGGCGGTTTCGACCCGGAACTCCTTTTCGGGATGCTCATCGAAGAATCTTGCCCGGTGCCGCCGCGCGTTCGCAACTGTTCGCTCGACTCGTCGAAGTTGACGGAAGTCCTTGGATACGAACCGTTTACGCCTTGGCCGGGGAATCCGGAACATATGCCCGACTCCCGCGATTGGCATTTCAAGCGCCGCGACGGCGAACCGGGCTCGATCCCGTATATGAACCGGGTTCTCGGGTTTTCACCGCGACTTTATCGCTCAAAAGAAGATTATCTGCGCGATTTATTTTAAACGTTCGATTCCGCAATCAAGTTTTAATCGACTTTCCAACAAAAACAAAATTCCGCGACAAGAATTTGTTAAGCCGAAACGAAGGGCGCGCTCCCGTATACAAACCGGGTTCTCGGGTTTTCGCCGCGACTTTATCGCTCAAAAGAAGATTATCCGCGCAATTTATTTTAAACGTTCGATTCCGCAATCAAGTTTTAATCAAATACAAGACAACAAACAATATTTTCGTCAAAAATCGTTCATTTTTTGCGCCTCCGAAAAAATTGGCGCGTTTCGCCGTTTTTTGAAGAAATTTCGACAAAATCGGTCGACTTTGGGCGAAAACGGGAAGACGACGCGTTTTTTTAAGGTATAATGGCGGTAATCGTCGCCGACGCCGCCGAATTTTAACCGCTCGACGCGCTTCCGCAACTCGGGCCCCCTTGCGTCGGCGAAGAGGCGACGGTTCCGCGACGACGTCGGCGTTCCGGCCTTACCCGAACGAGTTGCGCTTTGTTTTGAAAAGATTGAAAACTTGAATATCGCGGAGGAAATTCCGATGTTTTGCTTCCAATGCCAAGAAACGAGCGGCGGCCAAGGCTGCTCCCGCGTCGGCGTTTGCGGGAAAACCGCCGAAGTCGCCGACTTGCAAGACCTCTTGATCGCCGAACTGAAAAAAATCGCGCTGACCCGCCCCGTCGACCGCGAAGTCGGGCGTTTTCTCGTTAAAGCGCTCTTCGCGACGATCACCAACGCCGATTTCGACCCGGCTTCGCTCGAAGCGAAAATCGTCGAAGCGCGTTCCCTCGTCGGCGATTGCGGCGAAGCGGCGCGAATCGACGTTCCGCTCGGCGTTTTGGCGGAGGAAAACGAAGACGTTCGCTCGCTCAAAGAGCTGATTACTTACGGCGTCAAGGGCGTCGCGGCTTACGCCGAACACGCGGCGGTTCTCGGGTTCGAGGACGACGAAATTTACGCGTCCGTCGGCAAAGCGCTCGCCCAAATCGCCGGAGAGCCGAGCGTTGACGAACTGATCGCTCTCGCGCTCGAATGCGGCTCGGTCGCGGTCAAAACGACGGCGCTCCTCGACCAAGCGAACACGTCGACGTTCGGGACGCCGCAAGGGACGACGGTCGACGTCGGCGTTGGGACGCGCCCCGGGATTTTGATTTCCGGACACGATCTTCTCGACTTGAAGGAGCTTCTCGAACAGTCCGCGGACGCCGGCGTCGACGTTTACACGCACTCGGAAATGTTGCCGGCGCACGGGTATCCGGAGTTGAAGAAATTCCCGCATTTGCGCGGAAATTACGGCGGCGCTTGGCATTCGCAAAACAAGGAGTTCGGCCCCTTCAACGGCCCGATCGTCTTGACGACGAACTGTTTGACGCCGCCGCGCGACGAGTACCGCGACCGCCTCTTCGCGACCGGCCCGGTCGGTTGGCCCGGCGTCAAGCGAATCGGCGCTCGTCCGGAAGGCGGTCAAAAAGACTTTTCGGAGGTTATCGAACTCGCCAAGACTTGCGCGCCGCCGACCGAACTCGAAACCGGAACCGTCGCGACCGGATTCGCTCGCGACCAAATCCTCGCCGTCGCGGATAAAGTCGTCGAAGCGGTGAAGGCGGGCAAAATCAAGCGTTTCGTCGTAATGGCCGGCTGCGACGGTCGGGCGCCGTCGCGGAAGTATTTTACCGAAGTCGCGCAAAAGTTGCCGCAAGATTGCGTTATTTTAACCGCCGGTTGCGCGAAATACCGTTACAATAAACTGAATCTCGGCGAAATCGACGGGATTCCGCGCGTCCTCGACGCCGGGCAGTGCAACGACTCCTACTCGCTGGCGGTCGTCGCGCTCAAGTTGAAGGAAGTTTTCGGGCTCGACGACGTCAACGACCTGCCGCTTTCGTTCGATATCGGTTGGTACGAGCAAAAAGCGGTCGCGGTGTTGCTCGCGCTCCTCTCGCTCGGCTTCAAGGGGATTCGGCTCGGCCCGACCCTTCCGGCGTTCGTTTCGCCGGGCGTTTTGAAAGTCTTGGTCGAGAATTTCGACGTCAAACCGACGACGACCGCCGACCCGGACGCCGACGTCGCCGCGATCGTCGCCGGAAAATGACGCGCGCCCGCTGAAAATCGCGTCGGTAATCGAAACAAAGCTCGGGGCAAACGCTCGGTTCTCCGACGCTTGTTCGTTCCAACGCAAAAAACGCCGCCTCCGACGCAACGTCGAAAGCGGCGCTTTCGTTTTTAACGAATTTAACGAGAAAACCAACGGCAACTTCCCCCAAAATCGCCTCTTTTCTCCCCCAAGCGAAAAAGACGCCGGAACGCCTCCGCGTCAACGCAAGCGGAAAAACGCCGACGCGTCTTCGGCGACCTCGCGGAATCGACGCGCCGGAATCTCGAACGTCCCCCACTTCGGCGAAATATGCCGCGCTTCGCTCAAAAACGTTTTGACCGGAACGGCGAAAAAGGCGTACTCCGCGCCGCGCCAACGGAACAACCGCTCGGGGGGCGCCGGTTTCTTGTCGCCGACGACCCAATACGCGAAAACGAAGAGCGAACGGTCGCGATACGCCGCGGTTCCGCCGCCGAGTATCTCCTCCCAACGGAGCAGGCCGACCAAATCGTCCCGCGTCGTCCAGTTTTTCCAATATCTCGGCGACGCGACGCCGCCGGGGAAACGACGGCCCTTCACGTCGACGATCCAGTTCGCGCCGTCCGGCCCGGTAACGACGAAGTCGAAGTTTTTCAACGTCTTGCCGCCGCCGAGCTGGAACCGCCGCTCCTGCCGATTCGACAAATACGGAGCGCGGGCCGACCGCAGAAAACGCTCGAACGCCAGTTCGTATCGGTTCAACGCCGCTCTCCTATTTTACCTAAAACACCTAAAACCGCCAAATGGCGTCAACGTTCGCTCAACACGCGCTCGATCGCGTCGATCAACTCGTCCATCGGGAACGGTTTGCGGATGTACGCGTCGACGCCAAGCTTTTCGGCGTATTCTTTGTGTCGATTCCCTTCGTTGGCGGTGATCATAATAATGCGCGTCGGGAAATCGTCGATTTGCCGGAGCGTTTCCAAGACGAGAAATCCGCTCCGCTTCGGCATCATCATATCCAAGATCATCAGGTCGGGACGGCGGCGCTCGGCCAACGCCAACCCGGTCGAGCCGTCGCGAGCGACCTCGACTTCGTATCCGAGCGCTTCGAGCGCCAAGCGCGTCGACTCCGAGATCTCCGGGTCGTCGTCGACGATTAAAATTCGTTTTTTATCCTGTTCCGTCGAATTCATCGCGTTTGTTATTTCCGAAAAGTCGCCGAATCGACCGTTTCACGAGCGGACGTTCGGCCAAGCGCGGCGTTCGCGGCGCCGCGTTTTATCGCTAAATTTTACTCAAATCAACCTAACGAAAGTCGCCCCTTCGTTCCCCAAAGAACGCCGGTTCGGTTAACCGACCGTCCGTTCCGCCCGGGGCGACCGCGTTCGTCGCTCGTTCTCCGATTAGAAGCGAGAGCGTTCCGGCAACTTTTTGAACTCGAAGGGTTCGCCGCGCAAGATTTTCGCTTCGATAATCTTATCCGGCGCGACGTTCGACTCGGCTTCCGGGTCGATCCGTTCGATTTCGGAGAGAACGTCCATCCCCTCGACGACGCGCCCGAAAACGGTGTGAACGCCGTTCAGGAAGGAGGTCGGAACGAAGGTCAGGAAGAACTGCGACCCGCCGGTGTTCGGGCCGGCGTGCGCCATACTGATCGAGCCGCGGAAGTGTTTGCGCGCGGCCGGCTTGTTGCACTCGCACGGGATGCAGTAACCGGGGCCGCCGGTTCCGTTGCCGTATTGCACGTCGCCGCCCTGCGCCATAAAGAACGGCAGAACGCGGTGGAACGGCACGTCCGAATATTTCCCTTCCGAAACGAGCGTCAGGAAGTTGCCGACGGCGTTCGGCGCTTCGTTTTTGAAGAGTTCGAGGACGATATCGCCCTTGGTCGTTTTGATCAAGACGCGCGGCAGATTGTCGGCGGCTTCTTTGGCGCGAATTTCTTGCTCTTTCGCCCATTCTTTTTCGTATTCGCCGAGAATGCGATAAAGCATCGGCTGCAGGTTCATTTTGCCTTGCGGGTCGATTTTTTCCCAAACGCTCGGGTCTTTTTCGACGGCGAGGTCGCGCCATTTTTTCGCGTCTTCGAGATTCATCGAGCAGAACGCGGCGAACGCGGCGTACCCGTAAAGCGCGTCGGAGCCTTCCGGAAGCGGGAATTCGAAAACGACTTTCGCAATATTGTACGCCATTTCATAATTTTCGCGAGCGCCGACGGCCCATTGGAGCATTCCGCAGAGGAACGCGCGCAGCTCGGCGTTTTGCCCGTCGACCGATTTATAAGCGTCGAGCGCGAGCGGAACGAGGTTCTTTTGCAGCGCGGTCGTCGCGTCGAGAAGCGGTTCGAACTCGGCGGCGATTTTATCGCGTTCTTCCGGCGACGCGGTTTGATACGCTTCCTTCAAGGCGCGAAGTTTTTTAAGGTTGTCCTTATACTTCGTCATTTCGGCGGAAAATTTCTCGTACTGCGGCCCGTCGGTTCGATCGGCGACGACGGCGGCTTGCGGAGCGGCGGCGGGAGCGGCTTCTTGAGCGAACGCGGCGCCGACGCCGAAGGTCGCCGTCGCGAAAAGAGCGGCAAAAAGGAGTTTTTTCATTTTGTATCGATTTCTTCAATTAAACGGTTTATTCGGTCGATCGAACGCAAAAACGTCGACCGTTCGGGCGCTCGTCGCGTTTCTTTTTTTCTTGAGAAGCGCGGGCGTCCCCTTTTAAACGTCGCTAAAGATAGTATAAAGAAAACGTCGAGGAAAAACAAGTCGCTTTTCTTCCCTTTCCCCCTTAAAACCGAAAAAACAGGAAAAAGCCGTGAAAAAAACGCCGTCCCGAAAGAGTCGACGCGAAAATTGGGAAAACTTTGCCGACGGTAACGACGATATTACGATCGCGCCGTACCTTTCGAGCGCCGAAGTCTGCCGCCGTTTCGCCCCGTCGAAGAAAAAAAAGGGCGCCGCCGTCGACGATTCCGACGATTTTTTCGACGCGACCGACCTTATGAACAAGGGCGCGGAGGATTATCGCCGCCAACGACGCGCCGCGAAAGCGCAAAAAGGGCGCGGTCGCCGCGTCGCCGACGCCGATTCGAACGTCGATATTAATAAGGGCGGAAAAAAAAGCGAAAAAATTTCGTCCGACGTCGGCGCGTCGAGCAAAACCGGCAAGTTCGACAAAAACCGCAAAAACTCCCGTTCGAACGCGTCGACGGCTCCGGTCGAGACGCCGGAACCGCGCAAGCGTTCGAAGCGGAATAAGAACGTCGGGAGCGAACCGGGCGACCGCGGCGACTCGGTCGGCTTGCGCGTCGTCGGCGGTCTTTTCCGCGGAACGAAGCTCGAATACGGCGGCGACCGTCGCGTCCGTCCGATGAAAGAGCGGGTTCGCGAGGCGATTTTCAACCTCCTCGGGCAAGACGTTCGCGGGAAACACGTCGTCGACCTCTTCGGCGGCACCGGCGCGCTGACGTTCGAAGCGATCAGTCGCGGCGCGGTTTCGGCGACGACGATCGAAATTCACTTCCCGACGGCGCGGATCGCTCGCCGCAACATCGAAATTCTCGAGGAAAAAATCCCGGGAACCGCCGCGAAAATCGAGTTGACGACGACCGACGCTTATTTTTGGGGCCGCAAACTCGCCGCGACCGACCCGAACGCTCCGGCTCCGACTTCGGCGATCGAGTCCCTTTCGCAGGCGACGCTTCCGAAAGACGTTCCTTGGCTCGTCTTCTGCTCGCCGCCTTACGACTTCTTCGTCGACCGCGAAGAGGAGACGCTATCCCTGTTGAAAACGCTCCGCGAACGGGCGCCGGAAGGGTCGCTCTTCGTCGTCGAGTCGGACGACCGATTCGATTTCGACCTTCTCGAAGTCGAGATTCCGCCGAAAAAGCGTCGCTCGTATCCGCCGGCCGAAGTCGGAATTTTCCGCGTTTGATTCGACGCCGATCCCGCGCCGAACCGCCTTCGACGCTCCATCCGAAACCGCGACGTTCCCATTCCGACGTCGCGGCGCCGGACGTTTTTGTCTCTTCTTCTCAATGAGACAAAAACGGAAAAATTGTCGCGACCGTAAAAAACCCGTCGCGTCGGAAAAAAATCCGCTCGACGAGGGGGAAAAATTCGAAAACACCCGTTTTACGGATCGCGAATTTTTGTTATACTCGCTCTAAACGCGCCGCCGCGCCGCGCTCTCTTGGCGCGTCGACGACGCCGACGCTCGCCTACTTCCGTTCGTCGCCCCCGTCCGAAGCCGCTTCGGTCGCGTCGAGAACGCGACGACGAGCCGAATATATTCGATCGCCGATCAAAATAAACAACGATAATCAAGGATTGAAGCTCGCAATGAAAAAGACGAAGGGATTTCTCGCCGCCGCGCTAACGCTTTCCGTCGCGCTTACCGCCGCCGACGCTTTCGCTCAAACGGGCCCGCTCGGCGCCGTCCGCGCTCGCGCCGCCGCTCGCAACGCCGCCCGAACCGGCGCGGTCGTTCCCGAAATGGAAACGGTCGTTCCGACGCAAACGCCCGCCGCGCCCGCTCGCGCCGCCGCTCCGACGAAAAAATCGGACGGAAGCGAATTCGTTATCCCGGCGAACGCGACCGCCGAACAACTCCTCGCGCAAGCGGAAGCGCTCCTCTCGAACGAAGCCGTTTTCGAAACGGAAGAAGAATACGTCGTTTGGGTCGATAAAATGCTCGCGACGAACGCGAAAATCGCCGACCGCGTTCTGTCGATGAAAACGACCGACGAAACGTTCCTCAAAGCGGTTTCGCTCAAAGGGCAAGTCTTGTGTTATCAAGCGTCGGTCGACGCCGCCGTTTTGCCGAAATTGAAGACGTATTCCGACGCGCTCCAAAAGAACAAACGCGTTCAAAGCCTCGAAGAAGGCCGCGACGCGGCGCTGGCGTTCTCCGGCGTTTACCTCCAAGCGAAGGTCGCCGAAATCGTCGAACGCGGCGGAACCGCGCAAGAGCTGAAAACGGCGATGAAAGAGGTCGAAGCGTTCGTCGCCGCGCACCCGACCGCCGCCGATATGACGACCGACCTCGTCGTTCCGGTCGCGATTTTCGCCGCGACGGTCGAAGACCCGACCCTCCCGACCGCCGTTTGGGCGCCGATTCTTAAAAACCTGCAAGCCGCCGGCGACGCCGACTCGCTCCGCGCGCTCGAAGGGCTCGAAGGCGCGCTTCGCTTCGTCGAACTCGAAGGAAAAACGTTCGAATGGTTCGGTCGAACCGCCGACGGCAAAGCGTTCGATCCGGCGTCGGTTAAGGGCAAGGTCGTTCTCGTCGACTTTTGGGCGTCTTGGAACGAATCTTGCGCCGACGTTCACGAACAACTGGCGAAACTTTACAAAGCCTACAACAAGAGCGGTTTCGAAATCGTCGGGTACAACCTCGACGGCGACGCGAAGGCGATGCAGGCGTATTTGGCGAAAACGCCTCTCGCTTGGCCGATGCTGACCGACTTGCAAGCGATCGCCGCGAAGGAAAAATCGCTCGCCCGTTATTACGGAATCGACGAAGTCCCGACGCTGATTCTCGTCGGCGGCGACGGCAAAGTCGCGGCGGCCGACGTCGACCTCGAAACGCTCCTCGCGACGTTGAAAGTCGTCTTCCCGGACGTCGAAGCGCCGACTCTCGGAACCGCCGCGCCCGCCGCCGCTCAATCGAGCCCCGCCGCGACCGGAGCCGCCCGTCAAACCGTTCCCGCCGCGACCGGAACCGCCCGTCGAACCGGAACGCCCGCGACGCCCGGCGCCGCCGCGACCGGAACTCGCCGCCCCGTCGGTTCCGCCCGCTAACCCCGACCAACGTCGCGACGACGTTTATTTTCGTCGCGACCTCGACAAACAAAACGCGGTTCGCGCCGCCGTTCGCTCGCTTCGCTCTCCCGTTCGGAAAGCGTTAAACGGCGAAGCGTCGGCGCGCAAGACCTTTTGAAATAAACTTTGAAGGAGAAGTTAGTGTCCTCTTATCATTCCATCGTGTTGGTCAAACAAGTCCCCGACACCGCGAACGTTACCGGCTCCGCCATGAAGGAAGACGGCACGATCAACCGCGCCGCGCTCCCGACGATCTTCAATCCGGAAGACCTGCACGCGCTCGAAGCCGCGCTCGAAGTTAAGGAACGCTTCGGCGGAACCGTTACCGTCGTTACGATGGGGCTCCCGAAAGCCGCCGACGTCCTGCGCGACTGCCTCTACCGCGGCGCCGACCGCGCGATCCTGATCACCGACCGCCGCGCCGCCGGGGCCGACACCCTCGCGACGAGTTACGTCCTTTCGCAAGCGGTCAAAACGATCGGCGATTTCGACTTCGTCTTCTGCGGTCGCCAAGCGATCGACGGCGACACCGCGCAAACCGGCCCGCAAACCGCCGAAAAGCTCGGGATTCCGCAAATCGCCTATCTTACCGAGATTATCGACGTGAAAGACGGCAAAGCGACCCTTCGCCGCTCGCTCGGCAACGGTTGGGAAACGGTCTCGACGACCCTTCCGGCGCTCGTTACGGTCGTCGAAGAAGCGAACGAACCGCGTCCGAAAGCCGCGATTAAAGTGATGCGCAACAAACACAAGCGCGTTCCGTCGGAAGTCGCCGACCCGTCGACGCTCGCTCCGGAAGACCGCCTCGAACAATGGTCGCTCGACGATATTTCCGCCGACCTCGACCGCTGCGGTTTGGCCGGTTCGCCGACGAAAGTTTACCGAATCGAATCGATCGTCCTCAAGAAAGAGGGCTTCGTCGAAGTTCCGGCGACGGAGGAAGGCGTCCGCAACTTGGTCGCCGAACTCGTCAAAGACCGCGCGCTCGGCTGATTTCCGCGCCGCTTTTCCGCTCGGCGGACGCTTCGACGTTTCGCGTTCCGACCTTGCGACGTTCGCCGACGTTCGCTCGTCGCGACGCACCCTTTTCGCGCCGCCGTTTCAACAAGATAAAAGCCCATTTTACGATATTTAGGATGCTCGAATGAACAGAAAAAATCCCGAAGGCGAAGTTTGGATTTTCGCGGAACAGGAAGACGGCAAACTGCAAGACGTCGTTCTCGAACTTTGCGGACGCGCTCGCGAACTGGCCGACAAGCTCGGCGTTAAAGTCGGGGCGGTTCTCCCGGGTCGCGGCGTCGCCGACCTTTCGAAAACCCTCTTTTCTTACGGCGTCGACAAGGTTTACGTCGTCGACGATCCGAATTTGGCGCGCTTCACGACGTCGCCTTACGCGCATGTTCTGCAAACGTTGATCGAAAAATACGCGCCGCAAATCGTTCTTTACGGCGCGACGCATATCGGTCGCGACTTGGCGCCGCGCGTCGCTTCGGCGACCCGTTCCGGGATGACCGCCGACTGCACCGACCTTCAAATCGACGACGTCGAGCTTCTCGACTCGAAGACGAAGACGAAGGTTCAATACAAGAACTTGCTGCAACAAATCCGCCCGGCGTTCGGCGGCAACATCGTCGCGACGATCGTGAACCCGGAACAATGGCCGCAAATGGCGACGGTTCGCGAAGGCGTTTTCCCGAAGGGCGAAGCGGACGAAACCCGCGTCGGCGAAATCGTCGAGGAAAAAGTCGCGATCGACGCGAGCCTGCTGGCGGTCGAAGCGCTTGAACGTTTCGTCGAAGAGAAAAAGGTCGACTTGAAGGGCGCGCGCGTCGTCGTCGCCGGGGGCGCGGGCGTCGGGAGCAAAGAGAACTTCAAGCTGATCTTCGACTTAGCGAACGCTCTTGGCGGCGCGGTCGGGGCGAGTCGCGCGGCGGTCGACGGCGGTTTTGTCGATTCGCACGACTATCAAATCGGCCAAACCGGCACGACGGTTCGTCCGGCGCTTTACGTCGCTTGCGGCATTAGCGGCGCGATCCAGCACCGCGCCGGGATGCAAGACTCGGCGAAAATCATCGCGATCAACACGGACCCGGACGCGCCGATTTTCTCGGTCGCGCACTACGGTATCGTCGGCGACCTGAACCAAGTGATTCCGGCGATGATCAAAGCGGTGAAAGAGCGCGTCGTCGACTGACCGCCGCTTCCCCCGGCGACGCCGCGACGCAACGCTCGCGAACGCGCCGCCGCGACGCTCGCGACCGTTCGCGAACGCGTTGCCGCCCCGCGACGCGGCGACGTTTCCAACCGTTCGCAAACGCGCCGTCGCTCGGCGTTTAGTTAAACGCTTGCCGCGCCTTTTACATCCGCCGACGCTAACCGTCGATTCGTTCGAAGTTTAGCGTCGCGAACCCGCGCTTTCGTCTTTTCCGGAAGCGCGGTTTTTCTTTGCCGCCGTCCGTTCGAGCCTCTTCAAGCGCGACCGTCGGCGCGAATTTTCAAAAAAAACGCGAAAATTTCGAAAAAATCGCGTCAAACGCTTGCAATACGACGCCGCGTCGGCGATAATAAACGCGTCGCCGTCGTTTTCTCGTCTACCGTCGAGTCGGCGACGTTTCCTCTTTACTCGGAAAGGTCGCGCTATGTTCCGCTTTAACAACGTTTTCAAGGCTCTCGCCCAACGACCGACGCCGAATCCGCCGTCCGACTTCGAATGGCAAGTCGACGAATCGACCGGCGGCGTCGCGATTACCAAACTGCTCGACTGGAACGCAACCGAGATTGTCGTTCCCGACCAAATCGACGGTCGCCCGGTCGTCAAAATCGGCGAATGCGCGTTCGCCGAAACTTGGCTAACGTCGATTCAACTCCCGAACGGTTTGCTAAGTATCGACTCGAACGCGTTTTACGCGTCTTGTTTAACGTCGCTTAAACTCCCGAACGGCTTGCGGTCGGTCGGCGAAGCGGCGTTCTTGAACTGCTCGCAATTGAAGTCGGTCGAACTCCCCGACGGTTTGCAAACCCTTGCAAGGAACGCGTTTGGCGATTGCAAGTCGTTGACGGAATTTAAGGTTTCGGCCAATTCCGAGCGCTTTAAGTTGGTCGACGGCGTTCTCTTCTCGAAAGACGGAAAAACGCTCGTCGCTTATTTCGCAAGTATGCGCGAAAACGGCGATTACGTCGTTCCGGACGGCGTCGAAGCAATCGCCGACGACGCGTTTTGGGGTTGCGACTCCTTGTCGTCGATTACGTTCCCCCAAGGATTGAAAACGATCGGCGTCGACGCGTTTTGGCGTTGCGTCTCGTTGTCGTCGGTCAAGTTGCCCCAAAGTTTGCAAACCCTTGGCGACAAAGCGTTTTCAAGTTGCGACTCGTTGTCGTCGGTCGAATTCCCGGACGGATTGCAAACCTTCGGCGTCGGCGCGTTCAAGTCTTGCGGGTCGTTAACGGAGTTGAAGATTTCGCCCGCCTCCGAACGCTTCAAGTTGGTCGACGGCGTTCTCTTCTCGAAAGACGGAAAAACGCTAATCGCCTATTTCAAGCAAATGCGCAAAGACGGCGATCAAAGCGGTTACGTCGTCCCAAACGGCGTCGAAACGATCGCCGACGAAGCGTTTTTTCACTGCGACTTATTGTCGTCGATCGCGCTTCCGAAAGGCTTGCGAACCGTCGGTCGCGAAGCGTTCGCGTTTTGCGACTCGTTGTCGTCGGTCGAACTCCCCGTCGGTTTGCAAACGCTCGGCGCCAAAGCGTTTTCCTACTGCGAATCGCTAACGTCTGTCGCGCTTCCGGACGGTCTCCTAACCCTCGCCGACGGAACGTTTTGCGGCTGCAAGTCGCTAACGTCGGTCGAACTCCCGAACGGCTTGCAAAGTATCGGCGACGACGCGTTTTTAGCTTGCGACTCGTTGTCGTCGATCAAACTCCCCGACACTTTGCAAAGTATCGGCGACGACGCGTTTCGCCGCTGCGAGTCGTTGAGGTCGCTCGACCTTCCGGACGGTCTGCAAGCCCTTGGTTTCAGACCGTTTACGTCGTCGTTATCAACATTAAACGTCTCGCCCGACTCGCAACGCTTTAAATTGGTCGACGGCGTTCTCTTCTCGAAAGACGGCAAAACGCTAATCGCTTATTTCGAGAAAATGCGCAACGACGGCGATAAGGCGATTTACGTCGTTCCGAACGGCGTCGAAACGATTCAAAACGGCGCGTTTTGCGGCGCCGAGTCGCTAACGTCGGTCGCGTTCCCCGACGGCTTGAAAAGAATCGGCGACTCCGCGTTTTTTGCTTGCGAGTCGCTAACGTCCGTCGCTTTTCCCAACGGACTGCAACGCATTGGCAAAGAAGCGTTTACGAGCTGTTCTTCGTTAACGTCCGTCGTCTTTCCGAACGGTTTGCAAACGCTCGGCGAAAGCGCGTTTTGGGAATGCGCTTCGTTAACTTCCGTCGTATTCCCGGCCAGTTTGCTAACGATCGGCGACGAGGCGTTTTACGGTTGCGAGTCGCTAACGTCGGTCGAACTTTCGAACGGCTTGCAAAAGATCGGCGCCAACGCGTTCGATTGTTGCGCCGACGACCTAACGCTTTACGGCGCCGTCGGTTCCGTCGCGGAAAAATACGCCGCGCAAAACGAACTTCGCTTCAAACCGCGTTAAGACGTTTTCGCAAGGGTTTTGCGTCGCGCTCGCCGACTTTTCCAACGCGACGCCGCGCCGCCTTTCCGTCGCAAACCGCTAAAAACAACAACTTCCCCCCAACAAGGAGAACCGCCGATGAAAACGCCCGACGACGCTCCGCGACCGACGACGAATCCGCCGTCCGATTTCGCTTGGCAAGTCGAAGAAAACGGCGATGTTACGATTACCCTTTTTCTCAACGAAACCGCGACCGCTTGCGTCGTTCCCGCCGAAATCGACGGTCGCCGCGTCGTTAAAATTAGCGACGGCGCGTTTTACGGTCGCGCTTCATTAACGTCTGTCGCATTCCCGAACTGTTTGAAAATTATCGATAAAGACGCGTTCGCCGCTTGCGAGTCGCTAACGTCCGTCGCGTTTCCCCGGGGATTAAAAACCGTTGGCTTCCGAGCGTTCGCCGGTTGCAAAGCGTTAACAAACATCGCATTTCCCCAAGGATTAAAAA
Organism: Thermoguttaceae bacterium; assembly: GCA_017436025.1. Classification (GTDB taxonomy): domain Bacteria; phylum Planctomycetota; class Planctomycetia; order Pirellulales; family Thermoguttaceae; genus RUG369. The sequence continues at coordinate 2,432 of JAFSDX010000085.1, read as the reverse complement.
CCGTCGATTTCAGCGCGTTTGAAAAGTGCGAGTCGCTAACGACGTTGGCGCTCCCCGACGGTCTAAAAACGATCGAAGACGCCGCGTTCGCCGGTTGCGGTTCGTTAACGTCCGTCGCCTTCCCCAACACCTTAACGACAATTCGCGACGGCGCGTTCGCCGGTTGTAAGTCGTTAACGTCCGTCGCTTTGCCGGATTCCTTGAAAACGCTAGAAGCAGGCGCGTTCGCCGGTTGCGAAGCGTTAACGTCCGTCGCGCTTCCGGACGGTTTAAAAACGTTTGGTTACAAAGCGTTTGAGAACTGTCCCAATTTAAAAGCGTTGAAAATTTCGCCAGATTCCGAGCGTTTTAAGTTGGTCGGCGGCGCGCTCTTGACGAAAGACGGAACCGTCCTGCTCGACTACTTCGAAAATTTGCCGCAAGACGCGCCGTCGGGAACTTGCGTCGTGCCGCGAAACGTCGTCTCAATTCAAAGCCGCGCGTTCGCCGGGAGCCGCTCGCTAACGTCGGTCGTCTTCCCGGAAAGTTTGCAAACGATCGACGAACAAGCGTTTGCGTTCTGCGAATCGTTGTCGTCCGTCGAGTTTTCGGACGGCTTGCAAAAAATCGGCGACGGCGCGTTTTTCGGTTGCAAAGCGCTAACGTCCGTCGCGCTCCCCGACGGCTTGCAAAAATTTGGCGAAAACGCGTTCAAAAACTGCAAGTCGTTAACGACCGTCGCGCTTCCGGACGGTTTGAAAAGCGTCGCCGACTCCGCGTTTGAAGAGTGCGAGTCGCTAACGTCTGTCGCATTTCCAAACGGTTTGAAAACGATCGGTCGCCGAGCGTTCGCCGGTTGCAAAGCGTTAACGTCCGTCGCGTTGCCAAGCGGCTTAAAAACGATCGGCGCCGGCGCGTTTTACGACTGCGCGTCGTTAAGTTCCGTCGCATTCCCCCAAGGCTTAAAAACGATCCGATTCGGCGCGTTTTTCGGTTGCGAAGCGCTAACGTCCGTCGCGCTTTCTCGGGGATTAAAAGTCGTCGGAGGAGCGTTCGACCGACGTTCGCCGCTAAAAATCGACGTATCCCTCGCCGCTAAAAGCTTTAAGTTAATCGACGGCGTTCTCTTTTCCCAAGACGGCAAAACCCTTATCGCTTATTTTGAAAACTTGCGACAAGACGCCGACAAGGCGACCTACGTCGTTCCGCGCGGCGTCGAGGCGATTCAAGAGAACGCGTTTGGCTACTGCGAAGCGCTAACGTCCGTCGCGTTTTCGGACGGTTTGCAAGAGATTGGCGACAGAGCGTTTTACGACTGTTCGTCATTAACGTCCGTCGCGTTTCCGAGCGGTTTGAAAACGATCGGCAAATACGCGTTTTGCGGCTGTTCGTCATTAACGTCCGTCGCGTTTTCGGACGGTTTGCAAGAGATTGGCGACAGAGCGTTTTGCGACTGTTTATCGCTAACCTCCGTCGAGTTCCCCGACGGCTTGCAAACTATCGGCGAGGCAACGTTTTACGGTTGTAAAGCGTTAACGTCCGTCGCGCTTCCGTCCCCCGCGCCAACGCTCGGCTCCCTTGCGTTTGAAAGCAAGGTCGTCTTTCGCTAAAGCGCCGCTCGATTTCGGTTCAAACCGCGTTAAGCAAAATGTCGTCGAGCGCCGTTCACGTTGCAACGCGTCGCCGTTTACCGCAAGAAACGCAAAAAAGCGACGCGCAAACGTCGCTTTTTCGTTTTTAACGGTTCATTTTCAACGCGTTAACGCCGACGTTTTACGCGTCGTCGCTCAAAATTCCAAGTCGGCGCAGAGGGAAAACGACTCGGCGTCGACGTACAGCGTCACGTTCGGCGTTTGGCGCAGAATCGTCGCCGGGCACGCTTCCGAAACCGCGTCGATCAACGTTTTACGCACCGCCGGAGCCTTCAACGGGCCCGGAACCGCGCAAATTAAACGACGCCCCGTCGTCAGGGCCGGAACGGTCAGCGTTAGCGCCTCGCGCGGCGTCGACTCGAAGTTCGGGAAACAACCGTCGTTCACCTGTTGGCGGCGGCACGCGTCGTCCAACTCGACTAATTTCACCCGTTTAGGGTCGTTGAAGTCCGCGACCGGCGGGTCGTTGAACGCAATATGCCCGTTTTCGCCGATTCCCATACACACGACGTCGATCGGGCCGTCCGCCAAAATCGCTTCGTACCGCGTTCGCAACGCCTCGACGTCCGGCGCGTCGTCCGTTTGCTCGTCGAGCAGATAAACCGCCTTGAACGGGAGCGCGTCGAAAATATGCGTCTTCAAGTAGTGTGAAAATCGCGCTTCGGAGCCCCGGGGCAAGCCGACGTACTCGTCCATATGCAGCGCGACGACGCGGCTCCAGTCGACGTCCGGCGCCGACGCAAGCGTTTCCAGCGTCTCGTTTTGCGACGGCGCGGCGGCGAAAATCACCCGCGCTTCGCC
>JAFSDX010000084.1 GCA_017436025.1 Thermoguttaceae bacterium | reverse complement strand
TGCGGCGTCGGCGCTTGGCTCTCCGGATTATGACACCAACGGCAACGAAGCGGACAGCCTTTGAAGAAAACGCTCGTTCGGACGCCGGGGCCGTCGTGCAGCGCGAACTCGCGCACTTCGAAAATAAGGCCGCGAACCGGTTGCGACGAAGCGGGCGAAACGGCGGTTTCGACGGCGGATTCTCGGGAAAAATCGGACATTCGACGAACGACGGGGAGCGAGGACGGCGGACGGACGGGCGATTAAACGTTGAATTGGGCGGTTTGGGGGAACGGGGTAAGGAAGCGGCGTTACGTCGGAAAGGTCAACTCGGCGCGGCGGATAATTTGGTCTTGGTAAGGCCGGTCGAGTTCGACGAAGCGACCGCTCCAACCCCAAACGCGAACGATCAGGTTGCGATATTGTTCCGGATTTTTTTGCGCGTCGAGGAGACGGTCGCGGTTAACGGCGTTGAGCTGCATCTGCGCGCCGCCCCGTTTGACGAAAAATTGGACGAGCCGAGCGACCTTTTCGAGCCCGTCGTCGAACGCGAAGACGGAGTCGTGCAGTTCGAGCGTCAGCGGGCCGCCGTTGACGACGCGGGTTAAGTCCGGCTTGGCGAACGACGCGACGACGCCGACCGGGCCGCGAATCGGGACGCCGAGCGACGGCGCGTAATTCGCCGGGAACGGTTCGCCGCGCCGCCGACCGTCCGGGGACGCCGGAAGTTCGTTCGCGTGCCAAAGGTAATACATCGCCGAACCGGTTCCGGGACGGAAGACGCCGCCGCGGCAGTTGCGCCGCCCTTCCCAAGAATCGGCGAAGTCGGCGAGGAGGCGAACCGCGAGCGCGTCCGGCTCCGGCTCGTCGTTCCCCATTTTCGGGAGGCGTCGGGTTCGAGCGAGGAGTTCGGCGGCTTCCGGGAAGCGGTCGGCGTCGAAATCGGCGTCGAGAATGTCGACGAACCGCGCCGGACTAACGAGCTTTTCGTCGAAAACGAGCCGCTTGATCGCGAAAAGGGAGTCGACCGCCGGCGCGACGCCGGTTCCGTGTATCCCGAAATTGACGTACTTGCCGCCGGAGGCCGCGTCGCGCGCCGCTTCGATTCGACCGTCGCAAAGGAGCGAAACGAGCGGGCAAGGGAGAACGTCGAAGCGTTCGAGCGACTCGGCGATTTCGTCGGCGCGGCGGAAAAGCTCCGCTCGGAAGAGCGCGAGAAAAGCGTCGAAGTCGTTGTTTTCCGCCGCTTGCGTCGCTTCGGGACGGCGGAGAACCGCGTCGACCGCCGCCGGGAACGAGACCGCCGCGACGTTCGGAACGTCGCTCCCGACGCCGGGAATAACGAACTCCCAACAAGCGGCGACGGTGTAATCGCGGGCGTCGGCGAGGTCGTACCCGAGCTTGACGAGGCCGGGGATAACGACGTCGTCGTTGGCGTATTGCGGGAAGCCGAGCCCGAGGCGCGTCAGTTCGGTCGCCTTTTTCAGCAAGTCGAACGGCGTCGCCGACGAAACGCGGAGGTTGATTTTCGGGTCGATTAAGCGATTTTGGCCGCAAGCCTCTAAAGCGATTTCCGTCAAGAGGTTCGACGCGTCGGCGCCGGTCGAATCGTAACCGCCGAGCATCAAACTTTGACCGTTGTCCCCCTGTTGGACGCCGACGTAAAGGTCGGAATCGCGGTTGAAGGAGAGGAAAAATTCGGCGACAAGTTCGCGCGCGCCGTCGCGGTCGAGCCGTCCGGCGGCGAGGTCGGCGTCCAAATACGGGGCGAAGATTTGGTCGAACCGCCCGACGCCGTTGTGATACGCGCCTTCGCACCAAAGGGAAAAATGGAGAATCCGGAAAAATTGGAGCGCTTCGAGGAGGGTGCGCGCTCCGCGCCGCGGAACTTGCGCAAACGTCGCGGCGATTTCGGTCAGCCCGGCTTGCTCGGCGGCGGCGCGGTACGACTCGGCGAGGCGGAGAATCGCGTCGACGCTTGCGAGAGTCGCGGTCAAAAAGTCGATTCCTTCGGCGTCGGATTTGGCTTGCGCTTGTTCGAGGCGTTCGACGATTTCGGCGCGGCGAGCGTCGAGCCCGACGGCGATCGTCGCGGCGTAATTCGGGCTGACGTTGAAGACGACGCCTAGCTCGTGCAAATACGCCGACTTGCGCAACGCTTCCATTTCCGCTTCGGAACAGCGCGGCGGGAGGTTGCGAACCGTTCGGGTCAGCGCGATGCGTTCGCCGGGGAGGAAAACGGGGGTTTTCGCTTCTTCGTCGAGGACGGCGACGAGCCCTTCGGCGGCGCGGGCGCAACGGGCGGTCGTCAGGTCGGCGCGGTTCGGGAGGGCGGCGGCCCAATCGACGTCGCGGCGGAAAGCGGCTTGTTTCTTGGAAACGATAAAGTCGCGCAGGGCGGTTAAACGTTCGCTAAGCGGGGCGGTCATCGGCGGCGTCTCTTGGAAAAAGGGGAAAAATGGGAGGATTGGGGAAACAGGGTAAAATCGGACGGGAAATTAAGGGCGGGAAACCGGACGGGACGCCGTTGGCGCCGCGACGGCGGGGAACGCGTCGCGACGTCGTTAAGGCGTTAAAGCGTCGGGTTTACGCGGCTTTGTCGGCAGTCGGCTTCCAACGTTCCTCGACGTTTTCGATGGTTCCGCCCTTCGTTTCCGGCATTAACTTCCAAGCGAAGAAGAACTGGAGCGCCGTCATCGACGCGAAGAAGTAAAACGCGTATTGCCCGGACGTTTCGGAAAGTCCGGCGATGATCGGGAACGTCCAGCTAATCAGCGCGCACATAAACCAGTGCGTGAAACTGCCGAGCGCTTGCCCCTTCGCTCGAACGGCGTTCGGGAAAATTTCCGAAATAAAGACCCAAATGACCGCGCCCTGCGACACTCCGAAGAAACCGATGAAGCCTAAAATCGCCGGAATCGCGACGAACTTGTTCGCGTCGGCGCCGAGTCCGAGTTGCCAAGCGGCCAGCAAGTGCATAACCGTCGTGCCGACCGCGCCGAGCATCAAGAGGAAACGGCGGCCAAAGCGGTCGATCAGGAAGAGCGCGGCGATCGTCGCGAGAAGGTTGACCGTCCCGAGGCCGATCGTAACGCCGAGCGCGTTTTGTTTGCCGATGAACATTTCGAAAATGCGCGGCGCGTAATAGTTGATCGCGTTGATGCCGGAAACTTGGTTGAACATCGCGACGGCCCAAGCGAGGAAAATCGGCGTGAAGTAAGCCTTTTGGAAGAGCGGAACGTTTTGCCCGCCCTCGGCTTTCGCAAGGGACGCGGAGATTTCGCCGAGCGTCGTTTCGGGGGAAACGTCGCCGATGCGCGCGAGAACTTTTTTCGCTTCTTCCGGGCGACCAAAGCGGACGAGTTGGCGCGGACTTTCCGGAATCGTGAAGAGGAGGAAGAAGAAGAGGGCCGCCGGGAACGCCTCGACGCCGAGTTGGAGCCGCCAAATAATCGACTCGAACGGAAGCGCCGTCGACGTAAAGCAAGCGGCCAACTTTTCGCAAGCGCCGCCGATCGCGCCTTCCGGGGCGATTTGCGCGACGTAATAGTTCGAAACGTAAGAAACGAGAATACCGAGAACGATATTCAATTGGTTCAGCGCGACCAAACGACCGCGCATCGGGCCCGGCGCCGATTCGACGATGTAAAGCGGAACGACGACCGACGAACCGCCGATCGCGACGCCGCCGAGCCAACGCATAAAGACGAGCGTCGCCCAGTTCGGCGCGAACGCGCAACCGACCGCCGAAATGAAGTAAAAGACCGCCATCGCGATCAAAATCGGCTTGCGTCCGAACACGTCGGTCGGACGGCCGATTCCGAACGCGCCGATAATCGTCCCGATCAGCGCGACCGCGACCGTGAAGCCGTGCCAAAAACCGTCCAAATCGTACTCGGTTTGAATCGCTTTTTCGCAGCCGGAGATGACGCCGGAGTCGAAACCGAAGAGGAGACCGCCGAGCGCGGAAACGATAACGATGTAAAATAGATAAGTGCGGTTAACGGCGGACGACATAACGCAAACCTCGTAAAATAACGGATTAAAACGGGAGCGGTTGGGGAATGAAACTCTCGTCGCGGAAAAGAAAAACGAAAACGGCGGTTCGCGGGCGGTCGGCGATTAGACGGGCGACGCGAAAAGCGCTAAATCGCCTAAGTTGCCTAAGTTGTCTAAACCGCCGAAGCGTCGACAAAAACGCAAAAAAAGCGAGCCCGACGAACGGAACTCGCTTATTATAACGCGGCGCGGAAGCGGCGTCAAATTTTTTTTCGGCAAAATCGTCGACGCGACGTAAGAAAAACGCGCCGACGCTTCGCGGTCGAAACGGCGGCGCGTTAAGTTTTGCGCTAACAAGCGGTTAAGCGGAGCGAGGCGCGATTATTTTTTCGCGTCGGCTTTCTTGTATTGCGCTTTCAGGACGGCGTAATCGATCGCGGAGAGCGTCCCCGGCGGGTCGACCTTGCTGTTTTTCAGGCCCGGGAACGGCCAGTCGAAGTTCGCGAAAATCATCTTGTCGCCGAAACGGCAGGCTTCGCAAGGTTGGTCGAGGAGACCGTCCATCCCGTCGACGTCGCCGTTGATCAGAACGATTTGCGGGTCGACTTTTTGCCCCTTGGCGACCGGCGCGAACGCCCAAACGGCGTTGTTGCAAGAGTCGTTGATCAGAACGCGGTCGGCTTCCGCGTCGTAAAGCATCCCGTCGCAGCATTCGAGACGAACGCCCTTGAACGCGCCCGCGTCGACGCCGGTTTGTTTCGTCGCGTCGAAAACGACGACTTCTTGACCGCGCGGGTACGTTCCGTCGGCGTTCGGGTAAACGGCGTAAACGAAGCCGTTGCCGAAGTTGCCGAACCAAACGACGCCGTTTTTGTCGACCGCCAAACCGTCCGCGCCGGTATTGTCGCCGCGACCGAGCTTGACGACTTTCGGCGCCGCCAAGCAACGCGGATCGTCCGGAGTCGCCGAAATTTTGATCGGCGCGACGCCGTCGCGGCCCGCTTTCGTCGCTTCTTTAGCGTCGATCATAAAGAGACCGCCGGAACCGACGATTCCGTTCGTCCCGTCTTCAAGGTCGAAACAGGAGTCGGTGTAGAACATCTTGTCGCCGCTCCAAACGATTCCGTTCGCGAGCTTGCACCCTTCGACGACCGTTTGGATTTCGCCGGTCGCTTTGCCGTCTTTAAAAACGACGCGCAAAATGCGGGATTGGAAGTCTTTAGAATGGAAATATTGGTTGTCGCAAACGTAAAGGTCGCCGTCCGGGCCGAAGTCGAGCCCCATCGGGCCGCATTGGCCGGTCGATTCGAGAATCGGGTAGTCGAGAACCTTTTTGAAGGAGCCGTCTTGCGCGACCGCGACGAGATAGCCGCCCTGCGCCGAGTCGGCTTTCTTCATATCGGCGTCCATTCGACCGAAGTTCGGGACGTTCAGGTAAAGAACGTTCGGGTCGAAGTCGGCGACCGTCATTCCGTCCGGCGTGTAGTTGGCGGCGCCGAGGTCGGAGAAAAGGGTCGTTTTCGGTTCGGCGGCGAGCGTAACCGCGCCGCAAAGGAGAACGCTCGTCGAAAGAGCGAGGGTCGTTTTCGAAAGTTTCATCGTTGAATCCTCTTAAAGGTTGACGCGCCGACGCTTCCGCGAGCGAAAACGCCGGAGAATAAAGCGTTAAAATAAAAGGGGAAAGGGGGGAAGGGAAAATCGCGTCGGAGCGGAAAACGGCCCCGCTCCGACGCGGTTTTTAGCGGTTTTTGGCGTTTTTTAACGATTTTGATCGTTTTTAGCGGCGGTTAACCGAAACGCCCGTCATTCGAGCGTCGGAACGACGACTTCGCCGCGACGTTGCGCGTCGAGCGACTCCATCTCGTAAGCGCCGAAGAAGTCGCAGTTGTTGTCCATCCAAAGGGCGAGCGCGCGTTTTTCCTCGTCGGAAAGTTTGACGTCGTAGTGTCCTTCTTTCAGGACTTGCCAAAGTCGGGAGCGGTTGGCGCCGAATTGGCCCGGGAACGTGCGCGCCGGAGCGAAGCTGTTCCAAGCGCCGCCGTGCGTCGGTTGCTCCTTCATCGGCGCGCTCGGGTTGTTGTTCCCGTTCCCCGCGACGTAAACGTAAGGACGCAGGTTGAAATACGACGTCGTGAAGTATTGGCCTTCCGGGCCGCGACCGAGTTCGAACGTTTCGCCGGCTTTCGCTTTTTCGGCGTGGCAGTCGACGCAATGACGGTCGAGAATCGGCTGCACTAAGCGCGGGAAATTGAACGGGTTCGAACCGGGAACGTCCGGCTTGATTTCCGACGGCGCCCGTTGGAACGCGAGCGGCGCGGCGACGTCGGCGTTTTGCGCCGTGTTGTGGCGCCCTTCGTGGCAACCGAGGCAGGTCAGCGTCTCGCCCGGGTGAACGTAAGCGGCGCTCCGCATCGTTTGAACCGCGACGCCGTTTTCGTCCAACGCTTGGAAGTAGAACGGAACGCCGGTCGGCGCTTCGAAACGAACGCTCCCGTCTTCCTCGACCGGAACCGTGCCGAGAACCTTGCGGGCGCCGTTTTCGCCGGCGTAACCGATCCAAGGTTGGTTCGCGTTCCAAGTCGTTTTCGGGAGAACTTGGACGATGCGCAACTCTTTAATTTTCGTTCCTTCCGGGAACGGACGGTTCGTTTTGTAAACGTCGACGACGCCGATCGTCGCGGTTTTCGGCAACTCGGCGGGGATTTCGAAACGGTCTTTTTGCGCTTCCGGAATCCCGACGAGCGTTTGGTGCGGAACGACCGGCGGAACCGGGCGCGTTTCGACCGCTCGCGGCCATTGGCAGCTGATTTTCTCGTCGCGGTGCAGGAGAACCTTGTTCCCGAACGCGTCGAGGAGGTAAAGACCGTATTTGTTCCCTTCGCCCTTGGCCGAACCGCTGAACGCGTCGTAAACGACGAGGAAGAAATCTTCGCTAAGCGGGTAAGGTTGACCGAAATTGTGCGGCGGGCCGTGCGTTCCGATCTCCGCTTCCGGGAAGAGCTGTTCCGGCGTGATACGTTGAATCGGCCCCATCGGGTCGCCGCCGTTTTCGTCGTCTTCGGCGGTCGGGTCGATCAAAATGACGGAGCCGAAGTTTTGCGTGTGGTGCCCGGACGCCGTCCCGGAGAGGAGAACGGAGTCGGGAACTTGGTTCAACGTCGTTTCGAAGTGCGGGCGCGAACGTTCGTTTTCGGAGTAGTTCCCCTGAATCGCGCGAGCGTCGCGACCGTCCGGGAACGTAACCCAAGGATGGTGCGCTTGGTTGAAACCGCGGTCGACGTAATCCCAACGAGTGTAAACGATCATTCCGGCGGCGTCGACCGTCGGCGCCCATTCGTTCGTTTCGTGAACGCTCAGCGGGACGATGTCGCTTCCGTCGGCGTTCATCGAGTGGAGCGTGTAGCTCGGGCAGGGGCGCGCGTGGCAGCGACCGTAACCGCCGCGACGTTCCGAGATAAAGACGACGCGACCGTTCGGCATAAGGTAAGGATCGAAGTCGTTCCAAGGGCCGTCGGTCAGTTGAACGAGGTCGGTTCCGTCGATGTTGACGCGGAAGAGGTGGTAGCAGTTGTCTTCCGTCCAAACGTAGGAGTGGCGTTGCGGCGACGTGTCGGCGGCGGCGAAGTAAATCGTTTTGCCGTCGTAAGTTAAGTGCGGCGAGAGGAAGCCCCAACTCGAGTCGAGCTTGCGCCCCTTCAAGCGACCGTTCGAAACGACCGCGTTTTCGAGGACGTTAACGACTTCCGGCTTCTCCGAAAAAGCGTTTTTGAGGACGTAAAGGCCGCCGCCCGGGCGCGCGTGGAAACCGAAGAACTGGTCGCACATATGGTTCCCTTGTTTCTCCGGCTCCGGATTGTAGTGACGCTTGATGAAGAGAATATCGTCGAACGTCAAGAGCGGGTTTTTCAGCGCGACGGAGCGGCGAATCTTAACCGCTTCGACGAAAAGGGTTTGGCGTTCCGGCTTTTGCTCGACCGGGGTCGCGTCGGCGCGTTTTTTGAGGTCGGCGAGCGCGGCGACGTCGGCGGCGAGTTCCTTTTCGTCGAGCGTTTCGAGGAGCGCTTCGACGAGGCGGTCGATTCGGCGCAACGCGACGTCGAGCGGGTCGCGGTCGGTTTTGAGAATCGTCGAAGCCGGGTCGCGGGCGTCTTTGGCGACGTAATCGCTCGTCGGCCCGGCGGCGATTTGTTGCGTCAGCGAAAGAAATTCGCGCGCCGCTTCGAGCGTTTGCGGGTCGGTTTTTTCGTCGTAAATTTTGCCGTCGGCGCCGACGAAGAGCGGGCGAACGATCGCGAGTTCGTCGGCGTTTTCCGACGCGACTTCAAAGCGCGCGTCGCCGTAAACCGCGTGGTCGTGGGCGTAACCTTCCGTTCCGGTTTCGAGTTCGAGAAGAAGCGTCGACTTGCCGGTCAGGTCGAGTTCGCAAACTTTCGCCGCTTCTTTCCCCTTCATAAACCCGCTGCGCCAAACGAGTTGACCGTCGGCGAACGCGAGAAACTCCATATGGCCCTGACCGTTCGTTTCGTCGGCGATTCCGACTTCGGTAATAAAACGAACCGAGCCGGTTTCCGGGAGGCGAACGACGAGACGGCCCGGCGAGTGCGAGCCGACGCCGCGTTCGAAGGTTTTTCCGGCGACGATCAGCGGATTGCCGTCGACCGTTTTGCCGTCTTGGGCGGATTTGTAACCGCATTCGACGGCGGTTAAGTCGAGGTCGTCGAGGTAAACGGTCGTTTTACCGTCGTTGGAAAAGGCGGTCGCGGCGCCGAGCGTCGCGGCGAGGAAAGCGGATAGAAAAACGGGGGCGCGCATAAAGTTTCTCCGAAGTTGCAAAGCTCCGTCGCCGAACGCCGCCGAGGAGGGGCGCGGCGACTCGATGTAACGACGCGGTTGCGAATGGGAAAGTTGGGGTGAATAGGGGGAATGGAACGAACGAAAAACGGTCGCGCTCGACCGTTTGCCGTCGGCGGTCGCGGCAAATTGGGCGACAGTCGGCGGCGATCAACCGATATTGTAGCGAATTTAGCGCGGCAAGTCAAGGAAAAGACCGCGTCAAACGAAATTTTGCGGCTTTGTCGGCCGGTTTTGACGGTCGGACGCTTGAGGCGAATTGGGAAAAACGGGGTTTGGAGGTAGTTTAGGAGATTTGCGCAAGCCGGGCTCTTTAAGCGTCGGCGTCGGCGGCGATTCGGAACCGGATTCCGGCGTTTTTCGCGAACCGCTCCGCCGCCGAACCGGCGTCGACGACGAGCTTTAGCGCGGCGGAACAACCGTCGAACGCCGACGGGTCGAGCGACTTAACGCTCGCCGGAACGCGAACTTCCCTAAGCGCGACGCAGTCGGAAAACGCCGATCTTTCGATCGCTTCGACGCCGTTCGGAAGCGCGACGTTTTGGAGCGCGGCGCAACGAGCGAACGCCTTGGCCGGAAGCGTTTTCAGGCCGTTCGCGTCGGGCGCAAACTCGACTTGGCGAAGGGCTTCGCAACGGTAAAACGCGCTATAACCGAGTTCGCAAAGCGCCGCCGGAAAACGGATCGCGGTTAAGCCGGAACATTCGTAAAACGCGTAAGCGCCGACGCTTCGAACGCTTTCCGGAAGAACGATTTCGGCAAGTCGCGGCGAAAACTCGAACGCGCAATAGGCGATTTGTTTGACGCCGTTTGGGACGACGCAACGTTCCGGGCCGCCGGGCGGGAACGCGAGGAGCGCCTTCGTTTCCGCGTCGAAAAGAACGCCGTCGACGCTCCGAAAGCGCGGGTTTTCCGGGGCGACGTCGATTTTCGAAAGAGCGGCGCAACCGCCGAACGGCGCGTCGCCCAGCGTTTCGAGCGACGCCGGAAAACGGAGCGCCGATAACGCCAAACAATCGGAAAAAGCGCGGTCGCCGACCTTTTTAACGCCTTCCAAAAGAACGATTTGCGTCAACGACGCGCAGGAGCCGAACGCCTCGACGCCGACGTCGCGGAGGCTCGCCGGAAGACGGATTTCGACGAGACGCTCCGCGCCGTAAAACGCTTTGGCGGCGATTCGTTCGACGTCGTCCGGGACGACGTAAACGGTCGCGTCTTTTCCGGCGGGAAAGGCGAGGAGCGTCTTCGTTTCCGCGTCGAAAAGAACGCCGTCGACGCTCCGAAAGCGCGAGTTTTCCGGAACGACGTCGATTTTCGAAAGAGCGGCGCAACGCGCGAACGCGCCGAAATCGATTTCGCGAACGTTCGCCGGGATAACGAGTTGCGTTAACGCCGAACAACCTTCGAACGCTTCGACGCCGACTTCTTCGAGGCTCGACGGAAAAACGAGCGACGACAAACGTTTGCAATCGGCGAACGCGCAGTCGCCGATTCGTTCGAGACCGGCGGGAAGTCGAACCGACGTTAGCGTTTTGCCCGAGTCGGCGAAGAAAAAATCGCCGAGCGCCTTGACCGGACGTCCGGAGATTTCGGCGGGAATTTCGAGCGTCGACGCGTCGTAATCGGTTGCGTCGAAAGAGGTTAACTCGAGCGAACCGTCGGGGCGGACGGTCGTTTTAAAACGGGATTCGAGGGAGCGCGGCATACGGAGCCTTTCCGAAAAAAACGCTTGGAAACGGAACCGGCGAACAAAACGAGTCGGCGCGTTTTAAGGGGCGTCGTCGAAACCGGCGTCGAAGTAGGGATCGTAATAAACGTCGCGGTCGTCGTCGAAGTCGGCGGAAGGGAGGGCGTCGCGGTCGGGGGAAGAACCGTCGTCGAGGTCGTCGGCGAGTTGGAACCGGATTCCGGCGGCCCGCGCGAACCGCTCCGCTTCCGAACCGGCGTCGACGATTAACGTTAACGCGTCGGAAGCGGAGGACGTAAGGGAAGCGGAAAACGCGTTTTTGTCGATTTTTTTAACGCTCGCCGGAATACGAATCTCGTCGAGGGCCGAGCAGGCGGCGACGATCGTCCGAGCGATTTGGCGAAGGCCCGACGGAAAATCGAGTCGGGTTAAGTTGGAACAGTGGGAAAAAGCGAAATCGTCGACGTTTCGAAGACTTTCCGGGAAAAGGATTTCCGTTAGCCGCGTCGAATGGGAGAACGCGAAGAGACCGACGCGCTCGACGCCGTCCGGAACGCGATAAACGGTCGCGTCTTGGCCGACCGGGAACGCGCGAAGCGTTTTCAGCCGCGCGTCGAAAAGAACGCCGTCGACGCTTTCAAAGAACGGATGCGCCGGATCGACGTTAAATTGGGTAAAACGCGAACACTCGGCGAACGCGGAGCCGTCGATCCATTCAAGGTTCGGCGGAAGAAGGATTTCGGTCAAGCCGTCGCAACCGAAAAAGGCTTGGTATTCGACGTGTTTAAGGCTTGTCGGCAAGCGAACTTCGACGAGCCGCTTAGCGTGGGCGAACGCTTCGCAGCCGATTTGCTCGACGCCGTCCGGAACGCGATAAACGGTCGCGTCTTTATCGGCGGGATAGTGGAGGAGCGTTTTCGTTTCCGCGTCGAACAGGACGCCGTCGACGCTTTTAAAACGCGGGTTTTCCGGCGAAACGTCGACGTTCCGCAACGCGTCGCAACGCTCGAACGCGCTTTCTCCGATTTCGCGAACGCTCGCCGGGATAACGACTTGCGTCAGCGCCGAGCAATGCGAAAACGCGCTTTCTCCGATTTCGCGAACGCTCGCCGGGATAACGACTTGCGTCAACGCCGAGCAATGCGAAAACGCGCTTTCTCCGATTTCGCGAACGCCTTCCGGGATAACGACTTGCGTCAACGCCGAGCAATGCGAAAACGTGTTTTCGCCGATTTTGCGAACGCCTTCCGGGATAACGACTTGCGTCAACGCCGAGCAATGCGAAAACGCGCCTTCTCCGATTTCGCGAACGCTCGCCGGGATAACGACTTGCGTCAACGCCGAGCAAGACGCGAACGCGTTGTAACCGATCTTGCGAACGCCTGCCGGAATAACGACTTGCGTCAGCGCCGAGCAAGACGCGAACGCGCCTTTTCCGATTTCGCGAACGCCTTCCGGAATAACGATTTTATTGAGTTTGTTGCAATATTCAAACATTCCGTCGTCGACGCGTTCGAGACCGTCGGGAAGAACGATCGACTCGAGTTCAAGGTCGTCCGTTTCGGAGAAGATAATTTTAACCGCCTTGACGGGACGTCCGGAGATTTCGGCGGGAATTTCGAGCGTCGACGCGTTGTAACCGGTCGCGTCGAAAGAGACGACCTCGAGCGAACCGTCGGGGCGAAAAGTAACGGCGAAACGGGATTCGAGAGAGCGCGACATACGGGAACTTTCCGGAAAAGAAGAAAAAAGAGGGGAAGAAAGACGTAAAAAACGCCGCGACGCGTTGAACGTCGCGGCGTCTCGCGCTTAGTCGGCGGTCGACGAAGCGCGACCGCCGAGGGAAAAAGCGTTAATCGGTCGACTTATTTCGTCGCCGGGATTTCGCGAATAATACCGAAGTCGATGTATTGACCGCCTTTGGTTTGCTTGCAGTGGATCGCGATCGTGTTTTTGCCCGCTTTCAGCGCTTTTTTCAGCGCGACGGCGTCCAAACCGAGGTAACCGTAGGAAGCGTAGCTCGCGCATTTCGCGACTTCGACGCCGTTAATGTAGATTTCGCAATCTTCGTCGTGGTAGCCGTAACCGACGAGTTGGGCGACGTCGGCGATATCTTCGGCGGCGATTTCAACGTCGCGGCGAATCCAAATGTCGCTCGTGTCCCAAACGGTGCGGACGTTCGTGTCCGGCGTGTCTTTCGTGCCGAACCCGGCTTCGCCGACTTTCCAAGCGGACGCGTCGAAATCGACGGCGGTCCAATTGTCGGCCGGTTTTTCGAAGGTGTAGCTCCATTTTTGAGCGTTCGTCTTCGAACACGGAACGACGACTTTCACTTCCGGAGCCGGAAGGCGGAGCGCTTCGTTCGATTTGCGCATCGCGTCGACCGGGAACTTAATGACGGCGCGGTCGTAGGTCATGAAACCGTTGAGTTCGATTTCGACGTCGGTCGTTTGGGTGTAAACGGCCGCCGAGAGACCGGCTTCGATGAGCGCGCGCATTTCGCGGTTTTGGTTGTTGTAGAACGAGAAGAGAGCTTCCGGAGTTTCGAACAGACCGCCGTAACCCCAGTTCGAGTCTTCTTGCCAAACGTGACCGCTGACCTTCAGACCGAGACCGCCGTATTCGCCGAGGACGGACGCGCGGTTTTCTTCCGCCGGGAACATGCCCGGGCCGCGATATTTATGCATATCGTGGATGTCGCCGCATTCGGCGCGGTCGGCCCAACCGGACGTGCAGATGATCGGACGGGTCGAGTCTAATTTACGGCAGAGGTCGACGATGCGGTAGGTGTCGAATTGGCCCCAACCTTCGTTGAACGGAACCCAAACGACGATGCACGGATAAACGTCGAGCGCGTCGAACATTTGACGGAGTTCGGTTTCGTAGTAGGAAACCGATTCCGGCGTGCGTTCGGCGTCCGGAGCGTTCGGCGCGATGTAGTTTTTCGTGTCGCCGCTCGGCATGTCTTGCCACATCAGGAAGCCCAGGCGGTCGCATTCGTAGTAGTAACGCGCCGGTTCGACTTTGATGTGCTTACGAATCATGTTGTAGCCGAGGTCTTTGAGGACTTTCATGTCGTAGACCATCGCTTCGTAAGTCGGCGGGGTGAGGAGACCGTCCGGCCACCAACCTTGGTCGAGCGGACCGTGTTGGAAGAGGAACTCGTTGTTCAGCATCAGACGGGTGATACCCTTGGCGTCTTTGCCGATCGAGGTTTTGCGCATCGCGTAATACGACTTGACCGTGTCGACCGTCGCGTCGCCCTTGACGAGCGAAACTTCGAGGTCGTGGAGGTTCGGCGCGTCCGGCGTCCAGAGGGCCTTGCCTTTGGCGTCGAGCGTGATCGTCGCTTTGTTGGAGACGACTTTCGCGGTTTGGTCGCCGATTTTGACCGCGCAACCTTCGGCGTTCGCGACTTCGACGACGACGGCGCAGGTCATGTCGTCGATATCCGGAATCGGGCGAACCTTAACGATGTGCGCTTTCGAAACCGGTTCGAGCCAAACGGTTTGCCAAATACCCGAGACCGGCGTGTACCAAATGCCGTGCGGGTTTTTGATTTGCTTGCCGATCGGTTGCGGGCCGTCGTTCGTCGGGTCCCAAACTTTGACGACGAGCGTTTGCGCGCCTTCTTTTTTGAGAGCGCGGGTAACGTCGACCGTGAACGGGGTGAAACCGCCTTGGTGGTGACCGACTTTAACGTCGTTGACGAAGACGTCGGCGCGCCAGTCGACGGCGCCGAAGTTCAGCATAATTTCTTTGCCGGCCCAGTCGGCGGGAACTTCGAACGTCGTTTTGTACCAAAGGTTGTTTTCCGCGCCGACGTTTTTACCGACGCCGGAGAGCGCGGATTCGGCGCAGAACGGGACGAGAATTTGACCTTGCGGCGCTTCGAATTTGTCGGCGACCGGAAGAATCGCGTAGTCCCAAAGGCCGTTCAGGTTGACCCAATCGGCGCGAACCATTTGCGGACGCGGGTATTCCGGCAGCGGTTTGGCCGGATCGACGTCTTTCGCGAATTTCGAAAGCAGGACGCCTTCGACCGGCTTCCAATCGGCCGAGAAGGCGTTTTGAGCGCTCGCGATCGCGACGACGCCCAAGAGAGCCGAAACGACTCCCGTCAGGAACGATTTTTTCATTGAAAACCTTTCGAAAAAAAGGGAACGGGCGCGTTTCGGGCGTCCGAACGCGCGGAAACTTCCGTCGTCCGCTCCGAAGCGCGCTGGTTTGTTGATTTTCGACGGTTCCGATTTTACGTTTTCGACCGTCGCGAGACGGCAAAAGACGCAAAATCGGTACGATTGCTTTAATATAACGGATTTTGCGCCGTTCTTCAAGCGGGCCTGTTGAATTTTTTGCCGATTTTAACAGTAAACTGTATTTTAACGTCGGCTTTAACGTGAAACGGTTAATCGACGGCGCGTTCGAGAAACGGCGCGTTTGGGGCGAAACGGAGCGCGTCAGTTCCAACCGCACTCGGTTCGGACGTTTTTCATCGTTTCGAGAACGTCGTTCCAAGTTTGCGGGTCGAGCATCGCCGCGTTCGGGAACATACAGCCGTCCCAACAAAGGTGGTTGAAGCGCTTCGACGGTTTGCCGGTATCTTCGTCGAGGAGCCAATATTTCGCGTACTTGACGACGTCGAGCTTGCCGTTCGGGTCTTTCGGGAGGCAGTGGCGCCCGGTTTTGTCGTGCGCGCCGGAGCCGAAGACGGTTCCGTCGTTTTGCGCGACGTGAAAGTCGATCGTCCAAGGGCGGAGCGCTTTCGTCATCTTGGCGTAAGCGGCGTCGAACGTTTCGACGTCGGCCCAATCGAAATCGTCCGGAACGAGGCGGTCTTCCGGAGCGTTCGCGCCGAGGAGGAACAGGAGCGTGTGCGACATATCCGCTTGGAAGCCGAGAACTTGCGGGAGGTCGACTTTTTCGAGAACCTCGACGCAACGTCGCCAGCTGTGCATCCCGCCCCAACAAATTTCGCCTTCCATCGCGAGCATTTCGTCGTATTTCATCGCGATTTCGCAAGCGGCTTTGAAGGTTTCGACGAGTTGCGCTTGGTTCGCTTCCGGGTCGCGCGACCAATCGTCGACGGAGCAAGAGGAGTCGACGCGGACGCAGCCGTTCGGGCGGATTCCGACGTCGCGGAGTTTGCGCCCGATCGCGCAAGCCTCTTCGACGGCTCCGAGGAACGCGGCGCGCTTTTCTTCGGCGCCGATCGCGGAACCGCTCCAAACGTTGGCGACGAGCGAGCCGATTTCAAGTTGGTAATCGGCGCAATATTGGGCGAGTTTTTCGATTTCGGCGTCCGGGTTGGCGAGGTCGAAGTGCGGCGGGGCGAGGAAGAGGTCGAACCCGTCGAACTTCGTTCCGTCGACGTCGGCGCCGCGAGTGAGGTCGAGCATCGTTTTGAGGTCGACGCAAGGTTCGCCGTCGCCGCAGCCTTTGCCGACGACGCCGGGCCAAGTCGCGTTGTGAAGTTTCGGGAATTTTTTAGCGGCTCGCTTCGCCATCGGCTGGGTCTCCGGAGGGTTG
>JAFSDX010000083.1 GCA_017436025.1 Thermoguttaceae bacterium | reverse complement strand
TCGCAAGCGAAGAGTTTTATGCAAACGACGCTCGTCGCGGCCGGCGCCAAACGCCTCATCGAAATGGGCAAAACGACGAGCATCCGCGGTCTCTACTATATGCTCAAACACGACGTGCGCTCGACGAAGGAACCGACGTTCCACGACCAAGGCGAGTGCGACCCGATCATCGAAGACTGCGAAGTGTTGCTCGAATCGTTGCGCGAGGAACTGCACCTCTTCGCCGACAAACGGGGCGATATGGTCGGCAACCTGACGATTATCGACTCCGGCGACGAAATCGACTGTTCGCGAATGGGCTCGGGCGGTTACGCGATTCCGTCGATCGTCGAGCCGTCGGTCATTCAGTTTAAGGAGTGCAAAGCGGATTTCGTCCTGCACGTCGAAAAAAACACCGTTTGGCAACGGTTCAACGAAGACAAATTTTGGAAGAAGCACAATTGTATCCTGACGCACGGGAACGGACAGCCGCCGCGCGGAGTGCGTCGCCTCTTGAACCGCCTTCACAACGAGTTAGGCTTGCCTATCTTCTGCCTCCTCGACAACGACCCTTGGGGGTATTACATCTATTCGGTCGTGAAGCAGGGGTCGATCAACTTGGCTTACGAGTCGGATCGAATGGCGACGCCGGACGCGAAATTCATCGGGCTTCGTAGTCGCGACTTCGAACGGTGCGGCCTTTCCGAAGGCGTGAAAATTTCGTTGAGCGACGTCGACCGCAAGCGCGCCAAACAGATCGCGGAGTATCCTTGGTTCGCGAAGAAAAAAGATTGGCAACGCGAAATCGACACGATGATGAAGAACGGTTTTAAACTTGAAGTCGAGGCGCTAGTCAGCCGAAGCATCAGTTATATGACCGAAGAATACGTCCCGAGGCTTTTAAAAGAGGGCGATTTCCTCGATTGACGACCACGTTAGGAGCGTTTGGGGGCGCGCGACGGGATTTTTTTGGTTTTTTTTGGTAAAAATGGGAAAAAAACCCGATAAAATCCTTGCAATCGACCTTGATAGCTGTTATGATATTAACGTAGGTCGCACGGAAGACCGAGACGGCGAAAAATTGTGGCCGCAGCGCGCGGTTGGAACAACGACGCCCGTCGAACGTCTTGCGACGCGACGAACGATTATTCCTCGTTTTTGTTCGGCGAACGGTTCCGTTTGGGCCGCGAACGAAACGTATTTTTCCATTAATTAGGAGTTGTAATAATGAAACGACGCGATTTTCTGAAATCGACCGGCCTCGTCGCCGGAGCGAGCGTTTTGGGCGGTATGAGCGTTGCGCGCGGCGCCAACGTCGGCGGCGACGACGTCATTAAAATTGCTCTCGTCGGGTGCGGCGGTCGCGGTCGCGGCGCGGTCGCGGACCGTTTTAGCGCGAAGGACAACGTGAAACTCGTCGCCATCGCCGACGCTTTCGAAGCGAACGCGAAAGCCGCCGCCGAAGCGTTCCAAAATATGAATCCCGACGGCGTCGATCTCGGCGACCGCGTCTTCTGGGGCTTCGACGCTTACAAAAAAGCGATCGACGAATGCGACCAAGCCCTCATCGTTACCTCCCCGGGTTTCCGTCCGATCCACTATAAATACGCGATCGAACAAGGCAAACACGTCTTTATGGAAAAACCGTGCTGCGTCGACGCTCGCGGTTACAAAATGGCGATGGAAACGAACAAACTCGCCGACGAAAAAGGCCTGACGGTCGTCGTCGGTTTCCAACGCCACTACGAGCCCCAATATATGCAAATGGTCGAACAGATCAAAGAGGGCAAAATCGGCGAAATTATGTACAGCCGCGTCTACTGGAACGGCGACGGCATTTGGGAACGCGGGCGTCAAGAAGGCGACACCGAAATGATGTACCAAATGCGCAACTGGTATCACTTCAACTGGCTCTGCGGCGACGGCATCGTTGAACAACACTGCCACAACATCGACGTCGCGAACTGGGTTCACAGCCTCGGCGACCCGATGGGCCCGAACGCGCACCCGGTCAAGTGCAACGCGATGGGCGGTCGCGAAGTTCGCAAATTCCCGCGCTTCAAGAACTCCGGTCATCGTTACGACCACTACGTCTGCGAATTCACCTACGCCGACGGCAGCCAAATGTTCAGCCAATGCCGTCACCAAGGCAACTGCTGGAACAACGTTAGCGAAACCTTCTACGGCACCAAAGGTATGGGCGGCCCGGGTTGGTTGAACGACCGCGCCGGCAACGAAGTTTGGCGTCTCGATCGCAACAAGCCCGAAAACAAAGTTCCGGGCCCCTACCAATACGAACACCATATGCAAGCCAAATGGATTCGCGAAGGCGTGAAACACAACGACGGTTGGCACGCGGCGAACTCCTCGATGACCTCGAACCTCGGTCGTATGGCCGCTTGCTCCGGGAAAGAACTCTCCTGGGACGACGCCGTCAACAAGGGCGCCGACGAATTCCCGTACGACGAAGTCGCCAAGTGGGAAAAAGACCCGAACCTCTTCTGGGAAACGAATCCGCCGGTCATGCCCGACACGACTATGCCGGTTCTCCCGAAAGAAGGCGAAGTCATTTACGAAAACAGCGTTCCGGTTCCGGGTCAATGGAAGTGGCACGTTTGATTTCGGTTTGAAATCAACTCTGGAAGTCGCCGTTTAAGCGTAAGCGTTTGAGCGGCGGTCGTAAAAACGTCGAAGCCGTTTCGCGCGGCTTCGGCGTTTTCGCGTTTCTTGGCGAGGGAACGGGAAACGCTCCGACGTTGAAAAGCGTCGCGAAAAAGCCGATTGGGCGACGTCGGCTGGAAAACGGGAAAAACGGGGAGGGGCGGGGATTTTAACGGCGGCGCGGTCGACGGCGAAGCGGGAGGAGGGAAATTCGACGGCGCCGAAAGGGAGCGAAGAAGGACGTCGAAGCGAGAAAAGCGTTAAAAAGCCTCCGACGACCAAAGGAACGCGTCGACGGAGGCGAAGTTTAACGGTCGCGCCGAATTTGACGGGAAAGCGGCGCGATGTTAAGGAGCGGCGTCAGTTTTTCGGGACGCAGCGATAATAATAACGGTCGTTCGGCGCGGCGTCGCCGTCGGTCGTGAAGCCGCTCCAATCGCCGAACACGTCGATCGCGTCGGCCCATTTGAAGCGGAACGGCGCGATTTTTTCGCCGAAACCGAGCGCGGCGCGAGGAATCGCCAGCTCGAGTTTGGCGCCCTGAACGCGGTATTCGACCGTCGTCGTTTTCGCCGACGCGTCGATACCGTCGCCGTTCGTTTTCGCTAAAACGAGCGACTTGCCGTCCGGAGCGGAAACGACGACGAAATCGTTCCCGTTGGCGCCGGTCGCCGAGTTTTCGTCGACGTCGAGCAGAAGCCGCGTCCAGTTTTCCGCGTCCGGCCCGCCGACGAACGGCTCGCGAGTTTCGACGTAAAAGTAGAGATTCACGTCGTCGAACGCGACGCGGGCTTCAATAAAGTCGTTGCGACCGGTTTCGTTGACGTAACGCGTCCCGGCGCCCCAACCGCGAGAGTCGCGACGCGTTTCGTCGTCGACCGTATCGAAGTAACGCGGCGCGGCGTTCGCCCAGTCGTCGAACTTGCCGTCGATTTTAATCGCCGCGGCGACGGTCGGTTCCTGTTGCGAAACGCCTTTAAAGCGCCGAATATTCGAAATCATTTGATAATAGAACGCGTCGCCGTGTCCGCCCTTCATCGGTTCAATGTCGCGGCTGAACTCTTGGTTGTATTGGTCGACGAACGAAACCGGGGTCGCGCCGTGGAACGGAGCGTTTATGTCGAAACGTCCGGCGATCCACTCGTTCCAGCCGGTGATGAAAATCATTTCCGGGTCGACCTTTAGGGCGCGCTCCCATTGCTCTTGGAAGTTGCGGCCGGTAAAGTCGCAGTCTTCCGGCGCCGGTTCTTTGCCGTTGTGGAAGCTGCGGCCGTAAGCGGTCGGGTTGCTGAGGACGCCGAGCTTGCCGTCGACGGCGTTTTGCGCGACGCCGACGCTCATTTGCTCGATTTCTCCTTTATCGTTGCGGAATTCGTGTTGCGGGTGCGCTTCGAGCCAGCTCCATTGGTTCGGCTTGGTCGGACCGACGAAATAGCTGGGTTGCGGCGCGCGGAAAGTGAAGAAGTTGAGAATTTGTTCCCGTTCGTTCTCTTGAACGCCGACGGCGACGAGGCGAACCGCGTTTTCCGGTTTCCCGTCGCGACGCGCTTCGAGCCAACGAACGCCGGCGCTCGAGCGGACGGCGCCCGCCAATTCCGGATACTTCGCGGCGTCGAACTCGCCCGCGAGCGGCGACGACCACCAGCCGACGCGACCGCCCTTCGGATTCGAAAGCTCGATCTCGTATTCGCCCGCCGGGAGCGGAGCGTCGAAACGGACGGCGTTCACCGCGTTGTCTTTCAGCGAAATCGCCGAACGTTTTTCGACGACGGCGCCGTCTTTACCGCGCAGAACGAAGTCGACGGTCGAGTTGGCGTCTTCCCAAGTCGGCGAGCAAAATTGAACGACGACGAACGGGCGGTCGATCGCAAAGCGTTGCGTCAACTTGCTTTCCGGCGCGAGTTGAACCGGTTGGCAGCCGTTCGGATTCAGCGTCGAACCGCCGAGGAAATCGGGGTCGGCGAGAATGAGCGGCTTGCCCTTCCAGCGGAACCAAACGTCGGGATAGAAGTTTTGCGAGTAAACGTCGCGCCAAAGTTCGCGAACGACCTTGTCCGGCGCCCAAAACGGGCAGAGGAACGCGACCTTCGGAACCTTGTTGCCGGCCTTTTGCATCTCCGAAAAGACCTTAAAAAGGGCGCGGTACGATTCCGGATACGTTAATTGGTTGGTAACGTCGAAACAGATGACGTCGACCCCGGCGTCGCCGAGCATTTGCGCGTGTTTGCGGAGGACGCCTTCGTCTTCGCCGACGTAATAGCCGAAAATCGACTCGCCCCAATGGTGCGGAACGTACATTTTGCCCCAATGCGGCGAGTTCGGGTCGTCCTTCGCTTCCGGATGTTCGGCCAAAATCTTCGAAATGTCGTAAGGCCCCGCGTCGCCGTGTCGCCCGTTCCAAAGGAAGTAAAAAGCGGCGACAAATTTATCGGGACGCGTCGGCCCGACTTCGTCGAAGGTCGGCAGGGAACGCCCGAGCCCGTCGACGGCGACCCAGCGGTCGCTTTGCGCGGCGTTCCAAGGGGCGCCCGGTTTCAACGCGTCGGCGGAGGCGGGTTCGGCGGCGAAAAGCGCGGTCGAGCCGAGCGCGGTCGACGCGGCGCATCCGACGAGCAGGCGGCGGAGCGAAGTTTTGCGTTTCATCGTAACGACTCCAAAAATGCGGGAAAGAGAAAAAATTGGTTGAAAAAACGTCGCGTTCATTATATAATAAGCGGCGTTGGAAAAAAAGGCGTTTTGTCGCGACGCGGCGAATTTTGGCGAAACCGGACGCGTTGCGGCGTTAAAACCGTTTTAACCGGTAAATTTTATCGGTTGTCGACCTTAACGTTTCTAAACCGGGCGGAAACCGGGCGGCAAAACGGCGTTTGAATAATTTTTATAACGCGACGTTATTTGTTATTTGATCTTGTTATTTTGAAAGGAAGATTGGCGATGAAATTTTCGACGAAATCGATGAAAGCGACGATTTTTAGCGCGGCCCTGGCGAGCGCGGCATTTTGGGGAGGTTGGGAAAACTTTAACGGTTGCGACGGCTTTTTGAATCGTTGTGTTTTCGCGCAAGAAGTGGAAAATAGCGCCGAGAATCAAGAAAAGGTCGAATTTGCGGAAGCGAAAGGCGTCGCGTATTACTCGTCTGAAATTTTGAAAGACGCCGACGATTATCAAAAATCGCAGTGCCGCGTTGATATTTTGTACCCGAAAAAGCCCGGTTTCGCGACGATCGTTTGGTTTCACGGCGGCGGTTTGACGGGCGGCGGGAAGTACGTTCCGTCGGCGTTTAAGCGCTTGAAGTCCTTTCAAGATGGGCATTTGGCGGTCGTCGCGGTCGGTTACCGGTTGTCGCCGAAAGTTCCGTTTCCGGTCTTTATCGAGGACGCGGCGGCGGCGACCGCTTGGACGCTCCGCAACATCGGCGAATACGGCGGCGACCCGAACGCGGTCTTCGTTTCGGGGGGGAGCGCCGGGGGATATTTGACGGCGATGATCGGCGCCTACCCGAAATGGCTGAACGCTCGCGGCGCCGACCGGAGCGAGTTGGCGGGGCTCTTGCCGGTCAGCGGACAGATGACGACGCACTTTCACGTCAAGGAACTCCTTAAATATCCGGGCGACCAATACAACCCGGTTATCGACGCAAACGCGCCTCTCGGCGGACTTTCGAAAGATTTCCCGCCGACGATGTTGATTCTCGGCGACCGCAAAATCGAGTGGAAGTGCCGCGTCGAGGAGAACGAGTTGATGGCCGCCTCCCTTAGGGCGTTGGGGGCGCCGCTGGTCGAGTTTTCCGAAAACGCCGGTTTTACGCACGGCATTTCCGGGATGGGGGACGATATTAAGCCGGAACTCCTCGCCGAGATCGACGCGTTTCTCGATAAAGCGCTCGCTTTGAAAAAATTGACGAAGTAACGGAAATCAACGCCTCCGTGTTCGGGGCTTTTAAACAGACGTTCGGACGCGGTTTTTTAAGTTCTTTTGATTTTTTGAAAAAGGTTTCGAGATATGTCTTCTTTTCATTTAGCGAAAGCGGCGGCGTTGCTCGTCGGCGTTTTTTTGCTTGGGAACGTCGCGCCCCTAATCGCCGACGAAACGAAAACAGGCGCGTCCGAAAAGACGTTCGTTGAGAAGCGCGACGACGAAACGGCGAAAATTGTCGATTTGGCGAATTTTCTTCGCGACGAAAGTTTTCCGTATCGCTTTTTAAAGGCGGAGGCGCGCTTGAATCGCTCCGATGTTCGCGTCGAAAACGAGAAAGGAACGGCGAGCGTCGCGGTTCGGCTTTCGGTCGACGCCGACGCTTATTACGATTTTGCGGAAAAGTTGGACGCGGAAGCGAAAAAGCTCGCTTTGAAAACGCGACTTTGGGGACAAAATTTCGGTTCTGGAACGCAAAAGGGGAGTTGGTTGGTCGAACATCGAAACGCGCCGAAATTCGACGCGAGTTGCGCTTATCTATTGGCGCCGACGAAACGTCCGAAAAATTTTAAGAAGGTATCTTGGCGAGTTTATTCCGTTCCGCTCAAAACGGCGATTTTGTTGCGGCGTTACGCGGCGATCGCGCCGTCGGTCGAGTTGATCTGCAAGGACGCCGCCGGGGAAGTCGTCGCGCGGCGTTTCGTTTCGAGTTATTGGCGGCACGGCAAAGGCTATAGTTCGCCCGCCTTTTCCGCGAATCTTTGTTACGAAATTTGTCGTCCGTACAAACAAGGGCTTAAATTGGAATGGGACAATAAATGGGAAACGTCGCCGGAATCGAATTTTTTCGTCGTCGATAAATTTACGCAAGATATTCAATGTTTCTATTTTTTGCCGGTTTTTCAGTTTATACCGCCGCGTACTCTTGAACGCGACGCGTTAAAGAACCCGAACTACCTCCGCAAAACGGTCGAGTTTTCGAAAAAACTCGAATTTAGCGTCGACGAATTGGAACGTATCGAGAAAATCGAGTGTCGCGTCGTCGAGAAAAACTCAAAAATGGACGCGTTTTATCGAAATTTAGAGCGAGAGTTGAATAAAGCGCCGGAAAACGTCGATTTCAACGCGTCTTAAAGGGCGTTTGAAGGCGTCGCCCCCGCTTGACGCTTTGAATGTCGGGAGTATAATGAAAACGTTTCGTTCCGCCGCGGCGTTTTTGCGCTTTCGAGGCGGGGCCGTTTCGAGAAAATCGTTTCTTTATCATCGAGGTAGACATGACGCAAGAATCGCCCAAGGCCGCGCAAGCGCCGAAAACGATGTACGATAAAATTTGGGAAAAACACTTGGTTCACCAAGAAGCGAACGGCGACGCGATTCTTTACATCGATCAGCAGCTCTGCCACGAAGTTACCAGTCCGCAAGCGTTTGAAGGGCTCCGGATGGCCGGTCGCAAAGTCCGCCGCCCGGAAAAGGTGATGGCCGTTCAAGACCACAACGTCCCGACGACCGATCGCTCGAAACCGATCGAAGACCCGATTTCGCGCAAGCAAATCGAAACGCTCCGCGCCAACTGCAAAGAGTTCGGCATTCGTCTTTACGACGTCGGCGATATCGAGCAAGGCGTCATTCACGTCGTCGGGCCGGAACAAGGCTACACGCGCCCGGGGATGACGATCGTTTGCGGCGACAGCCACACCGCCACGCACGGCGCTTTCGGCGCGCTCGCGTTCGGGATCGGCACCAGCGAAGTCGAACACGTCCTCGCGACCCAAACGCTCCGCCAAAAGAAGAGCAAAACGATGCGGATTACCGTCGACGGAACGCTCGCGCAAGGCGTTACGGCGAAAGACCTTATCCTTTATATTATCGGCAAAATGACGACCGCGGGGGGCGCCGGGTACGTCGTCGAGTTCGCGGGCGAGGCGTTCCGCGCGCTCTCGATGGAAGGCCGAATGACCGTCTGCAATATGGCGATCGAAATGGGGGCTCGCGCCGGGATGATCGCGCCGGACGAAACGACGTTCGAGTACCTCCGCGACCGCAATTTTGTCCCGAAGGGCGCCGATTTCGACGCCGCCGTCGCCGAGTGGAAGACGCTCGCGACCGACGAAGGCGCTTCGTTCGATAAGGAAGTTCGCTTCGCCGCCGCCGACGTCGAGCCGACCGTTACTTGGGGGACGAACCCGGCGCAAAGCGTTCCGGTCGGGGCGAACGTGCCGAGTCCGGACGATTTCGCGAACGCCGACGAAAAGAAAATGGCGAAAGCCGCGCTCGAATATATGGCGCTCGAAGCGGGCGCGCCGATGAGTTCGATTAAGCTCGACTGGGTTTTCATCGGCTCCTGCACGAACGGGCGCATCGAGGACTTCCGCGCCGCGGCGGCGGTCGTCAAAGGGTACAAAGTCGCCGACGGCGTCCGCGCGATCGCCGTTCCGGGAAGCGGTCTCGTCAAGAAACAAGCGGAAGAAGAAGGGCTCGATAAAATCTTCGTCGAAGCCGGATTTGAATGGCGCGAACCGGGGTGCAGCATGTGCTTGGCGATGAATCCCGACCGCCTCCAACCGGGCGAACGTTGCGCCGGAACGAGCAACCGCAACTTCGAAGGCCGAATGGGGAAGGGCGGACGGACGCACTTGGTTTCTCCGGCGACCGCCGCGGCCGCCGCGATCGCGGGACATTTCGTCGATATTCGCGAATGGAAGTATAACTGACGCGGCGGTTTAGGAAGCGTTCGGCGGCGGGACGCGATTTCGGCGCCGAACGAAATTTTCCCCCTTATTAATTAATAAGGGCGTTTTCCCGTTATATTAGCGAATCGAATCCGAATACAAAGGTTGAAATATGCAAGCGTTTATCAAACACGAAGGTTTGGTCGTCCCGATGGATCGCAGCGACGTCGACACCGACCAACTCGTCCCGAAACAATTTTTGAAGCGCGTCGAACGGAGCGGTTTCGGCAAATTCCTCTTCTTCGACTGGCGTTATCTGAACGACGAATACGAAGAAAATCCGGAGTTCGAACTGAACCGTCCGGAGTTCCGCGACGCGACGATTTTGCTCGCTCGCCGCAATTTCGGTTGCGGTTCGAGTCGCGAACACGCGCCTTGGGCGGTCGCCGATTACGGGTTCCGCGTCGTTTTGGCGTCGAGCTTCGCCGACATCTTTTACAATAACTCCTTCAAAAACGGGTACTTGCCGGCTCGCTTGACCGAAGAGCAAATCGAAGAGCTGTTCCAACGCGAAGCGAAGTTTCGCCCGTACAAGCTGACGGTCGACCTCGAAAATTGCGTCATTACCGACGAACACGGGCTCGAAATGAAGTTTGAAATCGACGCTTTCCGTCGCGAAAATCTCCTCAACGGCTGGGACGACATTGGGCTGACCCTCCGTTACGAGGACAAAATCGCCGAATACGAGAAGGCGAACGGCGTCGTTTGACGAACGCGGATGAAATTTGAGCGAAAACGGTTGAAATCAAAGAGACGGTAAAAAACGGAGCGGCGGCGATGCGAAAGAAAGCGATTCTGCTGGGGAACGGGAAGCGTCAAGGCGTTTTGCAAGGCGTCGAAACGTTGCGTCCGGAGATTGAAAGCGAAGTCGACGTCGTCGCGTCCGATTTTGAGGATAAAATCGATTTATCCGATATTGAGGCCGATTTGGCGATCGTTTTCGGCGGCGACGGTTCGATTTTGCGCGCCGTTCGTCAGATGAACGACCGCCAGCTTCCGGTTCTCGCCGTCAACTTGGGGACGCTCGGCTTTTTGTCGAGCCTCAACCCGGACGAAGTCGGCGCGTTTTTGCGTTCCGACGCGTTCCGAAATTTCGAAGTGCGCGAGCGGCGGCTCTTGATTTGCTCCGTTTGGCGCCGGGTTTCGGACGTTAAAGTCGATGAAACCGTTAAAGTCGGAAATTGCGAACGGGCGTCCGACTGCGGTTGCGGCGTCGAAAATTGCGGCGATTTCCTTGTTCCAACCGCGAGCGCGTCGACGCTGAAAAATTGGGCCGCGCCGTCGAACTGGAACCCCGGTTCGACCGACCGTTTTTGCCTCGCGAGTTATCTCGTCGTCAACGAAGCCGCGCTCCTTGCCGGGCCGCCGTTTACTACCGCGACGATCGACTTAGCGGTCGACGGCGCTCGGGTAACGACGTTTCGCGGCGACGGTCTTATTATCGCGACGCCGGTCGGCTCGACCGGACACAGCCTTTCCGCCGGCGGGCCGATTCTCCGCAACGACTTGGACGCCGTTTTGATAACGCCGTTAAGCCCGCAAACGCTGAACTTCCGTCCGGTCGTCGACTCCGCGTCGCGAATTTACGAGACGCGGGCGCTTGTCGGCGAAGTCTTCTTGGTGATCGACGGCGAATCGCGACAGCAGCTGACGGCGGACGATTTGGTCGTCGTTCGCAAGGCGCCGTTTTCGTTCAAGACGATCAACGTGCCGTCGAATATGTATTACCGCAACCTGCAGCGCAAACTCGGTTGGGCGACCGACGCGCTGGCGTGCCGTCGCGATTTTTTTGACGCTAAATAAGGCGTAGGACGGCGTTGGGCGGCGTTAAATAGCGGTAAACGGCGTTGTTTGACGATGTTAGACTGCGGCAAGCGGCGAACGTAAAGTTAAATAGCGGGCGGTTGAAGCAAGCGAAAAACGCGGCGTCGATTTTAGAGCGGAAATCGACGCCGCGTTTGTTTTTGCTTGAAATCGCGACGTTTTGTTGATCGCGTCGTTTGACGTTTTTCCTTATATCGTCAAAAAGTTGATTATTCTTGATTTTGACGACGCGGAAGGCGGTCGCGGAACGCGAACGTCGTCGACGGGAGGCGTTTTTTCGCTTTTTTTTGAAAATTTCGGCGTTTCTTCCGGTTTGCCGCTTTAAAACCGCCGCGCGATTTGGTAAAATCGTCGATTATATTATTCGGCGCGAACGTTCGAGCGGCGTTTTCCCGTTTTTGGGGGGGCGGGCGAGGGCGTTCGGCGGCGTCGACCGCGTCCGTCGCTCGACGGGCGGCGTTTGGTATTCGCTTTGTTAATATTAAAATAAGGAAAGATTATGGCTTCGTTAAATCGTCGTCAATTCATCGGTCTCGGCGTCGCGGCGGGCGTCGCTTCGTGTTTCCCGGCTCCGGCTCAAATTGTTCGCGGCGCCAACGAACGAATTCGACTCGGTTCGATCAGTTGCGGCGGTCGCGCCAACGAACTCCTCGGCGGGTTCGCCGCGACGCCGGAAGTCGATATCGTCGCCCTTTGCGACCCGGACGCGAGCCGCGTTGAATCGACGAAAAAACGTTTTGAAAACGCGAAAACGTTCTCCGACCCGCGCGCCCTCCTCGACGATAAAGATATCGACGCGGTCATCGTCGCGACTTGCGACCATTGGCACTGCCTCGCCGCTATTTGGGCGATGGAAGCCGGGAAAGACGTTTACGTCGAAAAACCGCTCGCGCACTCGATTTGGGAAGGCCGTCAAACCGTCGCCGCCGCCCGCAAATACAAGCGCGTCTGCCAAGTCGGGATGCAACAACGCAGCGACAAAATGCAAGCGGAAATCAAAAAGTTCCTGCACGAAGAAAAAGCGCTCGGTAAAATTTTCGCCGCTCGCGTCAACCATTACAGCCCGCGCAACCCGATCGGCAAACGCCCGACGCCGATGGAATTCCCGAAAAACGTCGACAAAAACCTTTGGCTCGGCCCGGCGGCGGATCTTCCGATTTACCGCGACAAACTCCAATACGACTGGCACTGGGACTGGAACACCGGCACCGGCGAAATGGGGAACTGGGGCGTTCACGTCCTCGACGACTGCCGCAACAACGTCTTGCTCGACTCGCTCGCCTTCCCGAAACGCGTTTTCGCCGGCGGGTCGCGCTCCGGGTACAACGACGCCGGGGAGACGCCGAACATTCATTTCGTTTACTTCGACGCGGGCGAAATCCCGGTCGTTCTTGGACTTTCGACGCTCGCGATGAAGGGCTCGAAGTCCGCGGGCGACCGTCAAGGCCCCGGCAGCGGGTACGTCGCGTTCTGCGAAGGCGGGACGCTCGAAGGTCAACGCGGCAGCGCCAAAGCGCTCGATAAAGACGGCAAAGTTATTAAGACGTTCAAGGGCGACAGCGGCCAACGCGATCACCAACGCAACTTCGTCGAAGCCGTGTTGGCGCAAGACCCGACGATGTTGAACGCCGAAGTCGAAATCGGCAAGTCGACGAGCGAATGGTGCAACTTGGCGAACATCGCGTTCCGTTGCGGCAAGACGATGACGAAGGACGACGCCGCGCGAGTCGCCGAAGCCGGAGCGAGCGCCGGGAAACCTTGGCAAGACATTTTGGCGAGCGCCGAAAAGACGCTCCGTTCGAACGGTATTTCGATGATCGATTCGGAGATCAAAGTCAGCCCGACGATGACGTTCGACGGCGACAAATGCCAATTCGTCGGCGAAATGGCGGAAATGGGGAACTCCTTCCTCAAACGCGAATACCGCGCGCCGTTCGTTGTTCCGGAGATCGTTTGAATTTCGATTTTTGAGCGAATTTAGCGGTAATCAAAGCGTCGCTTCTTAACGGCGGCGCTTTCCGACGCGTTCTTTAGCGTCGAAGACGGAACGAAACCGAAACGGGTCGAGCGAAACGGCTCGTTCGGGCGTTCCGCGCTTCGGCGTCTAGGGGCGTTTTCTTGCGTCGTTGGGAAAGCAAGGCGTTTGGAACCGACGTTTGCCTCTTGGACGGGCGTTGAACCGTCCCTTGAGTTTTGAACGGGGGCGTTGGCTTTTGGGGACGGACGTCGAACCGTTGGAACGCGACGAATGCGGGAACGGAGTGCGTCGCCGCGACCGCCGTTAGCTTTGATTTGGGGGCGCCGAGCGTTTGCCGAGGGCGTTGGAAGCGGAACGGCGGGGCATAAAATCGCTTTAATCGTTAAATCCGTCAAGTTTTTCTTGAAGAATTTTCGTCTTCATCGGGCGGTTCGGAAGTTCGCGAACGTACCGCGGGACGGCGTAACCGGGGAGCCGCTCGCCGAGTCGACGGACGATTTCGAGTCCGCGTTCCGGCGAAACTTCGAATGCCGCAGCGCCTTGCGTTCGGTCGAGTTGGTGCAGATAATAGGGTAAAACGCCGACGTCGATCAGCTTCTCGAAGAGGGCGGCCAACGCGTCGGCGGAGTCGTTAACGCCTTGAAGTAGAACGGTTTGCGAGGTTAAGATATAACCGCGTCGGCGGAGCGAAAGGAGCGCTTGCTCGACCTGCGAATCGATTTCGTTTGCGGAATTGACGTGCAGCGTCAGGTGCAAAACGAGCGGAAGACGCGTCGCGGCGGAAGAGGCGGAGCCGGGCGAGCGGGCGAATTCGTCGGCGTTCGGGAAGTCGTCGTCGACGCGACCCGGGCATAAAACGGGAACGCGAGAGTGAAAACGGACCCTCTTAACAGTTTCGATTGTTCTGATATAATGAAGAAGCGTTCTTAGTTCGGCGTCGTCGAGGGTCAACGGGTCGCCTCCGCTGAAAATCACCTCCGAAATCGACGCGTCGGCGCGAACGCCCGCGAAAATCCGGGCGAAATGGGCGCGAGTTGCGTTGGCGACGTCGAAACCGTCGACGGCGTTCGACTCCGGCGTCGGCGACGCGTCGAGCAAAGCCGAACCGTCCGGAAAATTGTTAAAACCGTCGCAACCGTTCGTTGGGAGCGGAAAGAGCGTCCGATTTTTCGGAAAATGACGGCGAAAACAGAAGCGGCAACGCGCCGCGCAAGCGTTCGTCGTCAGCGCAAGAACGCGTCCGGCGTATTTTTGCAACAGGCAAGGCGCGTCCGGGTACGCGAGTTCGCCCTGTTCGCAAAGCGGGTCGGTTTCGAACCCCGGGACGAGGTCGAGTTCGTTCGGATTCGGCAAAAACTGCTTTAAAAGCGGGTCGTTCGGGTCGCCTTTGCGAACGCGGGAGAGCGCCGATTCCGGAAAAAGGAACGGAAAAGCGCGCGCCGCTTCCCGAGCGTTTTTCGCGAAATCGCCCGGGAGTTCCAAGCGTCGGCAAAATTCGTCGACGTCGACGATGAAACGCGTTTTTAACGTTTTTTCCAACGCGGAAAGCGAACGGCGTTCGTAAAAATCGGAAACGGCGGCCTGCATAACGGCGAAACTCCGGCTAAAATGAAAGGAAACGGATAATCGTTCGGAATTGTTCGTTTTCAAACGCCCTGTAAACGTCGGGAAAAGAGCGTTCGCCGGCGCCCTAAAAAGCGTCGCTTTTTTGAAACGCTCGACCTAAAATTAAAAAACAGCGAAATCGAACGATTTTGAAACAATAATTTCCAATCGACTCCATCGAAACGAAGGAAAACCCAATGCCATCTTACAACACCAGCGAATTTCGTAAAGGCCTGAAAGTCCAAATTGACGGAAATCCGTTCATTATGGTCGAATGCCAATTTGTCAAACCGGGCAAGGGCCAAGCGCTTTACAAGTGCAAGCTCCGCGACCTGAACCGCGGCACGATTCTCGAACGCACGTACAAAAACGGCGATTCGCTCGAAGGCGCCGACATTCACGAAGCGGACGTCTCCTTCCTTTACGAAATGGGCGGCACGTACTTCTTTATGGAACAAGAAACGTTTGAGCAATACGAACTCCAAAAGGACGCGCTCGACGACGCTTGGAAGTACCTCCTTCCGGAAATGCCGTGCAAAATGCTCCTTTACAACAACAACCCGATCGGGATCACCCCGCCGAACCACGTCGTTCTGAAGGTCGAATACACCGAACCGGCCGTCCGCGGCAACACCGCGACGAACGTTACCAAACCGGCGAAACTCGAAACCGGCGCCGAAATCATCGTCCCGAACTTTGTCGAAACCGGCGAAGTTATCAAGGTCGACACGCGCACGAACGAATACGTCGAACGCGTTAAGTGATTTGACGGCGAAACGACTTCGTCGGAACCGGCGAAGCGGTCGAGGTCGACCCCGGCGCCGACGAACGCGTTAAGCGCTTGGCGCGTCGACGCCGACTAAAAAACGAGACGACGAGACGACTCCCGTTTTCGCGTCTCGTTTTTTGTTGGGAACGGCGAAAAATCGCGAGGATTTTTGAGAAAATTTCCGTTTTGAGGTTTGATCGGCGTCGCGAACGACGTAAGCCTTAAAAAGGACGCCGCAAAACGAGTTTTGAAAAACAAGATAAGTGTTGCGTTAAACGACAGGAGCGACGCGAAAGCGGTGAAGAATGAAAATCGTCGCTGAAATAAGGAAATCAAACAATGAGCGCGAAAGATTCGATTCGGTATTTAGTTTTCGACATTGAGAGCGTCGCCGACCCGGCGTTGATCGCCGCGACGCGAACGAATTTTGAAACGGCGCCGACGCAAGCGCTCCGCGAATATCGCGACGAGTTGATGGAGAAGAAGGGAAGCGACTTCATTCCGCATACGTTCCAAGTTCCGATTTCGTTGGCGTTAGGAAAGGTGCGCGACGACTTTTCGCTCGCCGACATAACCGTCTTGCGCGTCGAGGACGGCGGCCCGCGAAAGATTTGCGAACGTTTTTGGGACGGTTGGCGTTATTACGACCGACCGACGTTCGTTACCTTCAACGGGCGCGGGTTCGACGTGCCGTTGATGGAGTTGACGGCGTTTCGGTACGGTATTCAAATTCCGGAGTGGTTCGCGGTCGACAAACGCAGTTTCGACCAGCCGCGCAACCGTTACGGATCGGCGCATCTCGATTTATACGACTTTTTGACGAATTTTGGGGCGACGCAGTTCGTTTCGGGCCTGAACGTCGCGGCGAAAATCTTGCGTAAACCCGGAAAAATCGGGACTAAAGGCGATATGGTGCAGGATATGTTCGACGCGGGCGAGTTGGACGAGATTCATCGATATTGCCGTTGCGACGTCTTGGACGCGTATTTCGTCTTTTTGCGCACGCAGGTTCTTTGCGGTCGAATAACGCCGGAGCGCGAAGCGGAACTTGTCGACGAAACGCGTCGTTTCTTGGAAGACGAGTCCGTTAACGAACCGATTTACGCGACTTACCTCGACGCTTGGGACGCGGCGGACGCGTATTTCGCCGAAAACGATCTTGTCGCCGAACGCGTCGAGGCGGCGAAGCGGAACCGCGTTTGAAAAACTTGAAAAAAGCGCCGGTTTTAGAAAAATCAAAAACGACCGCGCCGCGTCGGTCGAAAATTAAGGGAGACGACGAAATGAACGAAAAAACGGCGAAAAAAACGACAATTTTCGCGCTCGACTTAGGCGGGTCGAAGATGCTGTCGGCGCTTGTCGACGTGTTCGAAACGACCGACGGCGAGCGTAAAACCGAATTACGCGGCGTCGCTCGACGAACGTTGACGAAAGACGCCGGACGCGACGGCGTTTGGGCGGCGATTCTCGACGCGACCGCCGAGACGTTCGAGAAAACCGGCGAAAGTTGGGACGACGTCGCGTCGATCGGCGCGACGATTCCGGGCGTCGCCGACCCGAAGCGCGGTTACTGGGTTTACGCGCCCTTTTCCGGAATCGCCGATT
The DNA here is from genome assembly GCA_017436025.1 of Thermoguttaceae bacterium. Taxonomy (GTDB): domain Bacteria; phylum Planctomycetota; class Planctomycetia; order Pirellulales; family Thermoguttaceae; genus RUG369. Next base: position 17,678 of record JAFSDX010000083.1, on the reverse strand, counting down.
TCCCGTTGGCGGACGAGTTGCGCGCGCGGTTCGGGAAGCCGGTTTTCGCCGACAACGACGTCAACGCTTGCGCTTGGGCGGAGAAGGTTTTCGGCGTGTGTCAAGACGTCGATAATTTCGTTTGGATAACGATCAGCAACGGGATCGGCGGCGGTCTCGTCCTCGACGGAAAGGTTTACGCGGGCAAGTTTTCCGGCGCGGCGGAGATCGGGCACTTCAACGTCGTCGAGAGCGGCGGCGCGCTTTGCGGTTGCGGGAATCGCGGCTGTCTCGAAGCGACGGCGGCGGGCCCGGGAATCGCGCGGCGGTATCGCGAGTTGGTTAAGGGCGTTTTTAACGGCGGCGACGCGGCGTCGTCCGAGTTGCGCGCCGACTGGTTGCGTTACTTGGCGTCGTCCGGAGCGAACGCCAACGCCGAATTCGAGTTGGCGCAAAGCGCGACCGCGGCGACGATCGCCGAAGAAGCGCGACGCGGAAATCCGCTCGCCGTCAAGGTTTACGACGATACCGGGCGATACGTCGGTCGCGCGGCGTCGTATGCGGCGAACCTCGTGAACCCGGAAAAGATCGTGATCGGCGGCGGCGTCGCCGGTTCGTTCGACCTCTTTTACCCGGCGCTTTGGGAGACGTTCGAGCGTTGCCTTTTTAAAGCGACGAACAAAACGCTAACGATTGAAAAAACGGGGCTTGGGTACGAGGCCGGATTGATGGGCGCGGCGTCGTTGGCTTTTGCGCCGTATTGTTGACGCGACGTCGTTGGCTTTTGCGTCGTATTGTTGACGCGGCGTCGTTGGTTTTTGCGCCGTATTGTTGACGCGGCGTCGTTGGTTTTTGCGCCGTATTGTTGACGCAACGTCGCCGGTTTTGACGCCGTATTGTTGACGCAACGTCGCCGGTTTTGACGCCGTATTGTTGACGCAACGTCGCCGGTTTTGACGCCGTATTGTTGACGCAACGTCGCTTTCGGCGTTTGGCGTTGAACCTGAAAGAGCGCGGTTGGAGCCGTTAAGCGTTTAAAATTGGTTCGCGCTTTGCCGTCGCGCGACGCAATTGACTTAAATAAACGACTTGCAAAATGGAGACGAGCCGATGAGCGCGCCGAACGGGGACGCGTCGAATTTTGCGATTTCCGAAACGCCGAACGCGCCGGAAAAGAAAGCGGCGTCGCATAAAGGCGAGCCGTCGGCGCCGGTCGTTATTCTTGCGAACGGCGAGTTTCCGCAAAGCGCCGTCGTTCAACGTTTTATCGTCGAAACGCCGACGTTGGTCTGTTGCGACGGCGCGGCGGAGAAGGCGGTCGCGTTCGGGCGCGAACCCGATTGGATCGTCGGCGATCTCGACTCGGTTCCGGAAGCGTTGAAGGCGCGGTTCCGGAATCGGCTCGTTCGCGTCGCGGAGCAGGAGACGAACGACTTGGACAAAGCGTTCCGTTTTTGCGTCGAGCGCGGTTGGACGGAACTCGCAATTCTTGGCGCGACGGGACTTAGGGCCGATCACGCGCTCGGGAATATTTCGCGGTTGGTCGACTTTGCCCGCGTCGCGCCGTCGATTCGCCTGATCGACGACTTCGGCGTTTTTCGGGTCGCGTTGGAAAGCGGAACGTTCGCGTCGCGCCCGGGCGAGCAAATCTCGATTTTTAGTTTCGACCCGACGCAAGCGATTACGTCGCAAGGGTTAAAATACCCGCTGAACCGTCTGAAACTGCCGCGCTGGTCGACCGCGACGCTGAACGAAGCGCTCGGCAAGTCGTTTACGCTCGAATTTGACGCCGCGTCGCCGCTTCTTCTCTTTTTCGCGAACGAACTTAAAAAACGTTGACGCGGCGTCAAAACGGCGCAAGTCGGCGGAGCGAACGAGCGACGCGGCGTTTCGACGCGTCGCAACGTGAAGTTTAAAACGCTTGAAATCGGAGTTTATTGGACGTCGTCGGGCGTTTTTTCGACGTTTGACGCGGCGTCGTCCGGGACGAGCGCGAGTCGGAAGCCGATGGTTTCGCTTTTCAAGCCGGGCGGCGCGAAGAAACGTTCCGCCGAGCGGGCGCTCGTCGTTGAATCGCCTTTCTTTATCGCGTCCAAAAGACCGGCGTAACTCGCTCCGCGAAAGACGTTAAGGCCGACGTCGGATTTTTCGACCGGATCGACGGTCGGTTCGCTCGAATAAACGTGGTAATCGTCGCGCGTCCATTCGGACACATTCGCGACCATATTCAGCAAATTAAACGGATGATATTGCGCTTCGTCGGACATAAAGAACGAATTTTGCTCGACTTCGTGAATTTGCGGTTCAACCGTTTGGGAACGCGTCGCGGCGTTTTTTTTAATCTCGTAAAGCGACGGACGGCGGTCGCCCCAGTAGTACGGCGTTTGGGAACCGCCGCGACAAGCGTATTCCCACTGCGCCTCGGTCGGTAAGACGTACTTTAATCCTTTTGGCGCCAAGTCGTTAGCGTTTAAGACGTCGATTAAAAACTGCGCGTCGTAACGACTGACGTTGCGTAACGGGAACAGGTATTCGTTGTCGACGACGTCGCTGCCTTGGCCTAAAATCGTGCGCGCAAAGCCTCGCGGCGTCTCGACTTGCGCTAGCCAAAAGCCGGAAATTTCGACTTCGCGGAGCGTTTCGTCCGGATTGCGCCCAATTTCGTCGAGCGGAGAGCCTTGCGTAAATTTGCCGCCCGGAATCCAGCAGAAGTTCAAGGAAATCTTGGGAGCGATTTTAAGCGCTTTGTTAGAAAAGGTTAACGTCATAATTTCGCCCGGTTTCTTTTTGCCCTTCGTCCATTTGTTTTTGATTTTGCCGCTAACGGTAGCGCGGGTTTTCGGCGGCGTTGCCTGCGTGTTCGCGTTTTGATTCAAAACAAGACGAAAACCGACGAGGTTGCCCGATTCCTTTGGCGAATTGGGGTAAAACCAAGCGGCGCGGCAGATTGCGGCGTCGGAGAAAGCCGTGCCGCCGCGCAAACTTTTAGAAAATTTGCGCGTTTCGAAAATGTTGCGTTCCGCTTCGACGTTGTAATCGGCGTCGGGAACGCAATCGATGTAATCGTCGACATAAGTTGAATAGATTTCTGTGTCAAAAACCCATTCTTCAACGTTGCCGAGCGTGTCGTACAGGCCCCAGGCGTTCGGAAGTTTGCCCTTGACCGGGCGCGGCGCTTGCGATTCGCCGACGTTTCCGGCGAACCAAGCGATCGCGTCGAGCGACTCGTGGTAACGCGCTTCTTCGGTTCCGGCTCGACAGGCGTACTCAAATTGAGCGCTGGTCGGGAGTTGGGGATAAAATTCGCCGTCGTTTTCGAAAAGTCCCGCTTCGTTGAGCGCGCGGATAAAACGCTGAACCTCGAACCAATCTAGGTTTGTCGCCGGGAGTGTTAAGCGGTCGTAAGGTAAGTAGCGGAAACCCTTTGCGTCGTTATGCCGGAGGTATTCCGGTTGAGCGTTCGCGCCGAAAATCGCCGTTAATTGCTCGATTGTGATTTCGTGTTCCATTATCCAGAATCCGCGCGGTATTCTAACTTTCAGGCGCTTTTCCCTCGTTCGTCGCCCCTCTTCGGAACTCGGGGAGCCCATTTGGAATTCGCCCTCCGGAACCCAGCGGAACGCGAATTCGACGCCGCGATATTCGAACGTAACCCGTTCGCCCGCAAAAGTTCCGGTTTTAACGGTAGGCTTGGGCGACGCTTGACGACGTCGCGTCGTTTGCGTCGCGAGCGCGACGCGAAAACCGACGTTGCGTTCTTTTTCGGTCGGCGCCGTTCCGTAACGGGCGGCGGAGCGGGCTTCGCTTGGCGCGCTCCAGTAAAGTCCGCCGCGTAAGACTTTGGGACGAACGATGTTTTCCGGTAGGCGAGCGTCGCCGTAATCGGGGCCGGTCGGGTCGACGAGAAGCGCGTCGCCGCTCGGACGGGAACCGTAATAGTCGGCGACCCATTCGCGAAGGTTGCCGTGCATATCGTACAGGTCCCAAGCGTTCGGTTGAAAACGCCCGACCGGCGCGTCGTAAAGGCAGCCGTCGTCGCCGTTTGAGGTTTCGTAGTCGGTGTAATTGGGATGTTGCGCTTGCATTTCGCGACGGTATGTCGCGTCGGCGACGTTTCCGTATCGCGGCAGTTTATCCGGGTCGGAGCCGCAACAGAACGGCGTCGACGAACCGGCGCGGCAGGCGATTTCCCACTCGGCTTCCGTTAAAAGTCTAAGTTCGTATTTGGTCGAGGCTTGCGAATGAGGATTGTTGGCGATCGCGCCGCTCGCGTTGAACGACGCGATGTAGTCTTGCGCCGCGAACCAGGTAACCGAATGCGCCGGATAGTCGAGCGACGTTTCGTCGTAATCGTCGCTTTCTAAGAGCGCAAACCAATGCCGCTGAGAGACTTCCGTTTCGAGAACCCAAAGTCCTTGCGTTAACCGAACTTTGCGCGGCGTTTCGTCGGCGGCGCGGCCCGGCTCGTTTTCCGGCGATCCGATTTCGTAAGTCCCGGCGGGAACCCAACGGAAGCGCATTGGGACGTCGTTGACCTGAATTTCGAGGAGATCGCCCGCTTTTTCGCCCGCTTCGACCGTCGGCGGCGTCGGTTGCGCGTTCGTGTTTTGGGTCGCTAAAATAATGCGAAACCCGAGGTTAGCGTTTTCGTCGTAAGGAACGGTCGCGCCGCGCGACGCCGAGCGGCATTCGTCCGCGCCGGAGAAGTAATGGCCGCCGCGAACGACTTTTTGTCGCGTCGGTTTCGCTTGCGATTCGGCGACGGTAAAGACCGGCCCGGTCGGGTCGACGAGAGGTTCGCCGCTTTCGGAGCGCGGCGCATACCAGTCGCTCGTCCATTCCGCGACGTTGCCGATGAGATCGAAAACGTTGTAAGCGTTCGGTTTAAAGGAACCGACCGGCGCGTGAGCGGCGAAACCGTCGGGAAGGTCGAGGAAATGACCGTATTGCCCTTGTGGATAACGTTGGCTTAGCGTTTGGTCGCCGACGTTGCCGAACTCGACCGCTCTTTGCCCGGCGTCGGAATCGCCCCAAAAATACGTCGTTTTCGTTCCGGCGCGAAGGGCGGTCTCAAACTCGGCTTCGGTCGGAAGTCTAAATATAAAAGGAGGTTGCGAGCCGTCGTTTGGGAGTTGCGCGACGGCGTTAAGGGCGGCGAGAAAGCGCTGCGCGTCGTAATACGACGTTCCGAACGCCGGTAAGTCGGGGGTGCGACCGTCGTATTTGGGGTCGCGCATAATCGCGAGCCATTGCGCTTGCGTCGTCTCCGTTTCTTGCATCCAAAACCCTTGCGTTAAAAGGACTTGACGGCGCGTTTCGTCGGTTTCGCGCTCCGGTTCGTCCTCGGCGCTTCCGACGATTAACTCTTGCGCCGGAACCCAGCGAAACGCGAATTCAACGCCTTGAATCGTAAGGGTTAAGCGTTCGCCCGCCTCCTTGTCGAGCGGAATCGTCGACGGTTGCGACGCGGCGTCTTGCGGCGTCGCGCCGTCGGAAACGCCGGGGGAGACATTGTTGGAAACGCCGGTGGAAGCGTCGCGGAGAATGTCGAGCGACGCGACGAGACCGAGCGTCGGAAGGACGCCGGCGGCGCGCGCTAAAGTTTCCGACGTTTGGGACGCGATTTCGACGACGGCGTCTTCGCAGGCGGCGTTTTGGGCGTCGCGAACCGGCGCGTCGGTGAAGAAACGGCTTAAAACAACGTAATTGCAAAGGTTGCGCGATCCGGGAAACGAGACGTCGCAAAGCGCGGCGACTCCGGCGAGTAAAAAAACGACGCTCAAAGCGCTCGCCGTCGCAAGGAAAGCGGCGCCGATCGCGCGAAAGACGTCGCGGCGTAAGGGGTTAACGTTTTTCATAAGATTTTTCTCTTTCCGTTATAAAAACCAAGCGTCCGGTAGTCGACGTCCGCGACTCCGGCGACCGCGCTTGTCGGGCGGTCTGTTTATAATAGTGCGCTACAATGTGTCAACGCGAACGTTTTTTTTTAATTTTTAGAGATTTTCTAGAAAAATCCTTTTATTGGGCTCCCAATTAAGAAAAAGCGCTCGTTTTCAGGGAGAAAAAACGGAGGAACGGCGCAGGAAAAGAGTCGGACGGGAACAAGAGGCGCGTCGAAAAGAGCGGAGAAAAAGAAAACCTGAGCCGGAGCCGAATCTTTTATTTGCGACTTGCAAACGGGCGCCGCGACGATGGTAACGTCGAGATTGAATCGCGTGTAACCGTCTCGGACGCCGAGGTTTACGTAGGAGAGAAGGACGAGGCTTAACCAAGTCGACCGCGACTTGCAAACGGGCGCCGCGACGATGGTAACGTCGAGATTGAAGAGCGTATGTAATCGTCGCGAACGCCGAGGTTTACGTAGGAGAGAAGGGCGAGGCTTAACTAAGTCGACGTTATCGCGGCGCCGTTCGGTTTGGGCGGCGTCGCGCCGTTGTAAATCGAGCGCGGCAAAGGACAAAAGGCGGCTTGAATCGTCGACGAAAAACAAAATTGCGTGCTTGACTTCGTAAATCAAAATGTTATAATAAGCGTAACGGGTTTTTCTAAGCGTAGCGCCCGAAACGCGCGACGTTGGGAACGCGTTAGCTTTAATCTTTTATTTTGCGTCGTTTACCAGGAGTCGAGAAATGAACCGTCGATTTGACGTGATGGAAACGTTGGGCTTGAACCGTCGAACTCGCAACGGAGGCGCGTCGCTCAAGAGCGGCCCGAAGTCGAGCGGCAAGGCGTCGCGTCCGAAGCGCGAAAAGACCCGTTTAGCGCGACTCGAGCAACTGGAAGAGCGAGCGTTGTTAGCCGTTACCGCGTCGGAATTTGCGGCCGACGACGATATCGCCGCCGAGGTCGCCGAGTCGACCGAACGCGAACTCTCGACGCTCGAACTGACCGAACGAAACGCCGCCGATACGAGCGCCGCGGTCGCGCTTTTGAACTCGGTCGCGCAAACGCCGTCGACGGTTTCTTACGGCCCGGACGCGTCCTGCGTCGTTCAACTCGACCCGACGCTCGCGACGCCGCCGTCGGTTGTCGCGTTCGGAATGGAAGCGCTCGTCGTCGACGCGGAGACGCCGTCCAAAACGCCGACGCTCGTCGTTACGACCAACGCCGCCGACGCGACGTCGTATTACGCGACCGATTTGGCGCCTGGCGCGACTTACGAGTACCGAGTTTCGGCGTTCAACGCGGCGGGCGCTTCCGAGGCGATCGTCGCGACGCTTACGACGCCGGTTAACGAAACGGCGCCGGTCGCTCCGTCGAGCGTCGCGTTTGGCGCTTACGTCGCCGAAGACGGCGTCGCGGAACTGACTTGGGTCGATAACGCCGACAACGAAACGGGTTACCGCGTCGAGATGCTGCTGGACGGCGAGTGGACGGAGATGGGAATCGTTCCCGCCGACGCGACGTCGTTCTACGCGACGGACTTGGCGCCCGGAACGACTTACGAGTACCGAGTTTCGGCGTTCAACGCGGCGGGCGCTTCCGAGGCGATCGTCGCGACGTTTACGACGCTTAGCGTTCCGGCGGCTCCGTACGGTCTTGCGCTGGGCGAATACTACGCCGATGACGGCGTCGCGGAGCTGACTTGGGTCGATAACGCTTCTAACGAAACGGGTTACCGCGTCGAGATGCTGCTGGACGGCGAGTGGACGGAGATGGGCGTCGTTCCCGCCGACATAACGTTGTTCTACGCGCCCGACTTAGCGCCGGGAACGTCGTATGAATTCCGCGTTTCGGCGTTCAACGCGGCGGGTTCGTCCGAAGCGGTCGTCGCGACGCTTACGACGCTTAGCGTTCCGGCGGCTCCGTACGGCCTTGCGCTGGGCGAATACTACGCCGATGACGGCGTCGCGGAACTGACTTGGGTCGATAACGCCGACAACGAAGCGGGTTACCTTATCGAAATGAACGTCGACGGCGCGTGGGTGGAACTCGGTTTCGCGGGCGCCGACGCGACGTCGTTCTACGCGCCCGACTTGGCGCCGGGAACGTCGTATGAATTCCGAGTTTCGGCGTTCAACGCGGCGGGCTCCTCCGAAGCGACGTCCGCGACGATCCTAACGCCGGACGCCGAAGCCCTGTCGTTGGTCGTTACGACAAACCTCGACGTCGTCGACGCTTCCGACGGCGTTACATCCTTGCGCGAAGCGATCGCCTCCGCCGAAATAGGCGACACGATTACGTTCGCGCCGTCGTTGAAAGGCGAAACGATTACCTTAAGCGGAGAGCAACTCGAAATCGCCCAAGGAATAACCGTCGACGCGAGCGTTCTCTACGACGCGGCGACGCAAACCCCCGGAATCACTATCGACGCAAACCAAAAATCCCGCGTTTTCTACGTGAACGGCGGAACGGAGGACAACCCGGTCGAGTTAATCGGTCTAACGCTTACCGGGGGGAACAGGGCGGAAGACGGCGGCGGCGTTTACGCTTTGGGAACGACGACGTTTACGAACTGCGCGATTAGCGGGAACAGGGCGGAGTATGACGGCGGCGGCGTTTACGTTGGATCTGATGCAACGACGACGTTTACGAACTGCGCGATTAGCAGGAACACGGCGGAGTATGACGGCGGCGGCGTTTACGCTTTGGGAACGACGACGTTTACGAACTGCGCGATTAGCGGGAACAGGGCGAATTCCGGGGGCGGCGTTTACGCTTATTGGGGAACGACGACGTTTACGAACTGCGCGATCAGTGGGAACACGGCGGAGTATGGCGGCGGCGTTTGCGTTGGATATGATGGAACGGCGACGTTTACGAACTGCGCGATTAGCGGGAACAGGGCGGAGTATGACGGCGGCGGCGTTTACGTTGGATATGATGGAACGGCGACGTTTACGAACTGTACGGTTAGCGGCAACACGGCGAATTACGGGGGCGGTGTTTACGCTAACGATACGACAACGTTATACAACTCCATCGTCGCGCTGAACTACGCGAAGTCGTCAGACGCCGATATTTCCAGCGCCCTTTCAGCGAATAGCGCGAACAACTTGATCGGCTTCGACCCGAAATTCGTCGTCGGACCGGTTTTCGACGCGGACGGGAATCTGACGAACGCCGACGCTCTCGACTTGCGTTTGTCGTCGGAAAGTTGGGCTATCGACCGGGGCGACGTCGCTTACGTCGAAGGCGTCGCGACCGACTTGGCCGGCAATACGCGGGTGGAACGTTCCTGGGCGTCGACGGCGACGGTCGATATCGGCGCTTACGAGTATCAATCGACCTTTACGAAGACGCCGGAAACGCCGTCGCTGGTTGTTACAACGAATAGCGATGTTGTAGACGATATGGACGGCTTGATTTCGCTCCGCGAAGCGATTTGGTACGCCGAATCGGATTCGTCGTTCGGCTCGACGATTACGTTCGCGCCGTCGTTGAAGGGCAAGACGATTACGCTGGTCGCCGGCGAACTCCGTACTTCGCAGGGGATTAAGATCGACGCGAGTGCTCTTTATAACGCGTCGACGCAAACCCCGGGGATAACGGTGAACGCGAATCAAAAGTCCCGCGTCTTCTGCGTAAGCGGCGGGACGGCGGACGCCCCGGTCGCGCTGATCGGTTTAACGATTACCGGGGGGAACAGGGCGTCTTACGGCGGCGGCGTTTACGCTGGTGGTACGGCGACCTTTACGAACTGCGCGATCAGTGGGAACACGGCGGAAGACGGCGGCGGCGTTTACGCCGGTGGAACGACGACGCTTACGAACTGCGCGATCAGCGGGAACACGGCGGAAGACGGCGGCGGCGTTTACGCCGGTGGAACGGCGACGTTTACGAACTGCGCGATTAGCGGGAACACGGCGAATTCCGGGGGCGGCGTTTACGCTGGTGGTACGGCGACGTTTACGAACTGCGCGATTAGCGGGAACAGGGCGGAGTATAACGGCGGCGGCGTTTACGTTGGATATGATGGAACGGCGACGTTTACGAACTGTACGGTTAGCGGCAACACGGCGAATTACGGGGGCGGTGTTTACGCTAACGATACGACAACGTTATACAACTCCATCGTCGCGCTGAACACGGCGTCCAACTCGGGCGCGGACGTTTACGTTTATGGTACGCTCTACGCGTACAACACGCTTTCGAGCTATTCCGCTTGGGACAACGCAAGCGAAAGCGACGTCGTGAATTACGTTTACGACGCGTTGTTGCCGCTCTTTACCGACGCGGAGAATGGAGATTACACCCTCGCGCCGAACTCGCAGGCTTTTAATAAAGGGAATAATCAATACGCTTACGACGCCGGTTTGACCGACGATTCGTATGATTTGGCTGGGCGGAGGCGTTTTTCTTATGGAACGATCGACCTTGGCGCTTATGAGTCGGAAGACCGTTTCGACGCGTCGCAAAGCGGCGTCTTTAACGGCGGCGTCGATTTTGCTTGGGAACAGCCGTATGACGAAGCGGTCGCGTTGCGTTTGACTTGGATTTCCGGCGCTAAGTCGAGCGTTTTGGGCGTGTTTGGCGCGTCCGGCGAGTTCGCTTGGGACACGACGTCGTTCGACGACGGAGCGGGGCGGCTTATCGTCGAATACCTCGACGAAAACGACGCCGTCCTCAAAAGCGCGACGATCGCCGCGACGATTATCAACGACGAAAACGTCGTCGTTAAACGCGGAACTATCGGCGAAAACGAGACTTGGGAAGCGGGCAAGGTTTATCTCGTCGTCGGGCGAATCGACGTCGCAAGCGGCGCGACGCTGAATATCGGCGAGGGCGCCGTCGTCAAGTTCTGGCGCGGCGCGTCCGTCAACGCCCAAGAAGGCGCCGCGGTTATTGTCGGCGATTCCGCGACGCTGACCCGAGCGGAGGACGACGCGGTCGGCGGCGATACGAACAAGGACGGCGAAAACTCGGTCGCGAAGTACGGCGCGTCGTATTTCAAGGGGCAGGGGAACTTCCAAGTTTCGGCGTCGGCGACGGTTAAGTACGTTACGACGACGACTTCCGGGACGCTGCAAAATAACGAAACGTGGCTCGGCGGGCAGGTTTACCGCGTTACGGGCGATCTTATCGTGCCGTCCGGCGTTACGCTGACGATTCAGCCGGGCGCGATTTTGAAGTTCAACGCCGGGAAATCGCTGATCGTCGAAAAGGGCGGAACTCTAATCGCGGAAGGGACTTCCGCGGCGCCGATCGTCTTCACGTCGATCAAAGACGACGCGGTCGGCGGCGACACGAATGGGGACGACGGAAAGCAGGCGCCGACCGGCGGCGATTGGGATTGCGTTAGCGTGGCTGGCGTTGCGACGTTTAGTAATGTAAAGTTCTATTACGGAGCGCCTTACAACGAAAGCGGGATTTTAGAAGTTAGTTCTGGAGGGACGATTAACCTTGATTCGTGCGTGATCGCGCATGCGAAATACGACGGTCTTTGGAACTGGGGAGGAACGATAAACGCTACGAACACAATCGTTTCCGACGTCGGGCTTGCGACGGCCCCTTATCGCGGAACCCAGAATTACGTTAACTGCGTCTTTGACGGAACGTCGTATGCCGCGATGTTTTGGAGTCATTGGACTGGCTCCGGGACATACGTTAACTGCGTATTTAGCAACATTTACTCCGATTGGATTGACTCGTGGGGAAGTCTTGCGTATCAGAACTATTTAACCTTCCAAAACTGCCTCTTCTGGAACCCGAAGGGCGCCGGGCCGCAGACGTTCGCGGAAGTCGGGAAGAACGGAAACATTTGGGCGAATCCGCTTTTCCGCGACGCGGCGAACGGCGATTACCGTTTGTCGGCGGGCTCGCCTTGCATCGACGCGGGGGACGGAACGCTCGCTCCGGAGACCGACGCCGACGGAGCGCCGCGCGTTACCGACGACTATTCGGGACAGACCGGAACTCCCGATGCGAACGGAATTTACGTCGATATCGGCGCTTACGAGTTCGCGGACGGCGCCGCGTCGTCGCTCGACTTGGAGCCGGTCGACCTGAAAGCGCCGACGAGCGCCGCGGTCGGCGAAACGGTAACGCTCGAATGGACGACGCGCAACAACGGAACCGTCGCCGCGACAGGCGCTTGGAGCGACGAAATTTACCTCGTGTCGCCGTCCGGGCGCGAAATTTTGGTCGCGACAATCCTTCGTTCGGCGGCGATCGGCGCGGGCGACCTGCAAACGAATTACGCGCAAGTCGTCGTGCCGGAAGTCCTCGACGGCGAGTACTCGTTCGTCGTCCGCGTCAATCCGAACCGCGACGTTTTCGAAGGGGTCAACGTCGACAACAACGTCCTCGTCGCGCAAAACATTGTCAAAATTGAACAACCGACGTTAATTCCTTCCGACGCCTTTGAAGTGAATTCGACGAAGCGTTATTATAAACTCGCGATTCCGGCGGGGCAAGCGTATTCGTTGCGTTACGTTTGGCCCGGCGGAGAGCAAGCGACCTCCGTTTCGATTCTCGCAAGCGAAGGAATGTTGCCGACCGATGAACGTTGCGATTGGCGCGCCGTTCAAACGACGCAAAACGTTGAGTCGGGGGGGCAAAATATCGCCGTTCTTTACGTTCCCGCCTCGGACGAAGAGCGCGTCGTTTACGTTTCTTTCGTCGCGTCGCTTGGAACGACCGTCGGCGCGTTGACGCAAAACGACGACGCGTTCGACGTTTACGGTTTTGCCGACGGACAAAGTTTCGCCGATTCGGAAGGTCGAGAATACGCCGCCGCAGTCCAACTGGGGCAAACGTCGAACGTCGCGATCGTCGGCGTCGGATTCCAAGACTGAATGACGGCGACGCTCGAGTCGGTTTCCGCCGACGGAGCGTTCGCGGTCGACGCGACGGTTCGCGTCGCATCGGCGACGTCGGCGACGTTGAGCTTCAATATGAACGACGCTTCGACCTTTTTCGGCAACGTTTATCGTTTGAAAGTAACGCAAAACGGGCAAACGACGACCATCGACGGCTTGATTTACGCGAAACCGGAAAGCGCGCGCCCGTCGGTTCCTCTCGTCGCGTCGCTCGATATTCCCGATTCCATTCGCGAAGGCCGCGTTTATAAAGGTTATGTCGAGTATCAAAACGTTAGTTCCGAAGTTGTCGCGTTTCCGGTTTTTACCGTTTCCGGAACCGCGCCTCTCGCTTTTTCCGCCGACGAAATGGGCGACGAAAAGGAAATTCGGCTTCTCGGTTTAGGCGCGTCCGAAGCGGCGTGGCTTGCGCCGGGCGAAAGCGCTCGCGTCGAATTTTATTTTAAAGCGACGTCCAACACGCGACTTTCTTTGGCGACTTGGCTTTCGGACGAAACGACGACGCCGTTCTTTGAAAGCGAGTTCTGGAATTCTTGGAGCGAATATCGACAAGATTTAAGCGCCGCGATTACGCGACTTGACGAACGAGGATTCCGAACGAACGACTACGATTACGTCGCCGATTTTTTGCGCGCGCAAACGAAAGGCGAACCGACGACCGGGCTCGCCGGACGCTTGCAATGTTCCGATTCCGGCGAAGGACTCGCGGGATGCGAACTGGTCGCGTCTTGGAACGCCGGCGAAAGCGAGTATCGCGATTACGCGACGACCGACGAAAACGGTTTTTACGTCTTTAATTTCTTGCCGTCGAACGTTCCGATTACTTTAGCGGCGGCGTCCGGCGCGTACGATTTGTCGGAATCGTCGATAACGCTCGACGGTCAAGACGTTTTGCGAAAACGGTTGACCGCGAAACCGTTCGGCTCGATCGCCGGACGCGTCGTCGACGAAAACGGTCGAATCGTTCAAAACGCGGAAATAACGTTGACAAACGAAGCGGGCGAAACTTGGAACGCGATTTCCGATCGCGCGGGCGTTTATTCGTTTGCCGCGTTGAAGAGCGGAACGTATCTCGTTTCGTTAAATACGACGGGAAAATTTAAGCCGTCGACGCCGGCGGAAGCGAGCGTTAAAAACGGAATCGCGACGACCGGGCTTAACTTGACGGCGGAACGGAGCGCGGAAGTTTCCGGAAAAATTTGCGATTCCGAAGGTTTGCCGCTCGCCGACGCGGCGATTCTCGTCGTCGACGCGTCCGGCGCTCGTTGTTGCGCGTTGACCGACGCCGAAGGTCGTTTCGCCGTCGGCGGTTTGGACGAAGGGGAAGCGACGATAACGATTTCCGCGGGCAATTGCGTTTCCGTTGTCGAAACGGTCGCCTTGACCGCCCAAAAGACGACGAAAATTAATAAGAGCCTTCAAAGCGCCTCGTTGATTTCCGGCTTTGTGCGCAATAACGACGGAACGCCCGCGGCGGACGCAACGTTTGTTTTAACGGACGAAAATGAAAACGGTTATTGGGTAAACGTCGACGAAAGCGGCTTTTATTGCGTCGACTTCTTGCCGCCGGGCGATTATCGCTTGGAGATTAGCGTCGGCGGAACGATTTGTCTAAGTCAAAAGTTGACGATCGCCGAGGGAAGCGACGGAGAAACGATCGATTTTGTTTTGAGCGCGACGACTCGTTTAACGGGAACGGCGACTTACGCGGACGGCCAACCGCTCGCCGGAGTGATGTTGACGCTTTCCGACGAAAGCGGACGTCGTTACGCAACGGTCGCGGAGGACGGGACTTACGCGTTCGAAAATCTTGCGCCCGGCGTTTACGAACTTGCCGTTTCGAACGTTGAGCAAACTTGGACGGTTTCCTGGAACGGCGAAGAGAGCGCGCCGACGCAAAACGTTGAATTGGACTTTATCGGTCGCGTTTCCGGCGTGTTAACGTTGGCGAACGGCGAGGCGGCCGCGACGGCGCAAGTTTATCTCTTCAAAGACGGCGAATTGGTCGATTCCGTTTTCGCGAACGGCGAAGGGCGACTGGACGTTTATTTGCGCGAACCGGGCGTTTATACGTTCCGCGCCGTTCACGAGAACGGTTTCTTTAGCGCTTGGGAGGCGAACGTCGAACGCGGAAGCGACTTAACGTTCGAGGCGACGGCGGGAACGGCCTCCGCGCAAGCGAACGCGACCGGTCTCTCGACGGACGACAAAACGCAAACCGTTTACTGGAGTCTGTTAAGCGTCGACGACGAAGGCCGGGCAACGGCGGAGCTGAGCGGATATTCCGACGACGGCGCCGCGTTGAATTTCGTCGGTTTAACGCCCGGCAAGTATCGAGTTGCGGCGTATAGCGGAACGAAGGGCGCGAAAAGCGAGTTCGAGATTTTGGAAGGCGCGACCGCGACGACGTTCGACTTGGCGTTTAGCGAAAAAGCGATTTTGACGGCGACCGTTCAACTTCCGACGGGATTCGAAGCCGACGGCGCCGACGCGATAGGGTGGCTGTACGACGCCGAAAATCATTTGGTTAACAGCGCCGCGATCGACGACGAGGGGAACCTCCTTTATTACTTCCTCGTGCCGGGCGAATACGCGTTGGTCGTCGTCGCGGGGAGAACGGTCGGAACGGCGAAACTGACGATTCCGGAAAACGAAACGGCGGTTTCCCAAAACGTTGAGCTAACCGAAGCGACCGTAACGATTTCCGGCTCGATTACGCTCGACGGCGCGCCGATCGGCGATCAAGGCGTCGTCTTGATTAAAAACGGCGACGGCGTCGTCGTGGGAATCGGCTATTCCGACGCCGAAGGAAACTTTGTCGCTTACGCGTTGGAAGCGGAGTCGTATCGACTCGTTTGCGTCGATTACGCGACGACCGCGACGGCGACCGTCGAATTGACCGGCGAAGAATTGACCGGCGTCGCGATACGACTTGCCGTCGTCCCAAACGTTTGCGCCGCTCTTACGACGGCGGCGCCGACGGGAACGGAAAGCGCGACGGAGCAAACGGCGCCGATAATTTCCAACGCGACGGCGGAAGAAGACCCGGGTAATTTCTGGCAAAAATTGGCTCGTCAAAAAATGTATTTTTACGACGAAATTTTGCCGGAGCTTCTGCGATACCAGAGTCTTCGCGAGGATTGCTGCGCCTCTTGTGGAAAAAAGTATGATTTATATCATCGTACTTTGAACGCCGCCTGGGACGACCACGACCGCGCGAAGACGTCGCTGGACGTTCTTGAGGACCTGAAAAAGAAAATTGAAAAAAATGGTGTGGACCTTGTGGCGTCGTTGGGCGAACTCGTTTTGAATTTTATGCCTGGCGGATGGGTTAAAAATGTTCTCGAAGGCCTGGTCGAATTCTATAATAACTATAAAGACATTAGGGATACTTTATCGATTGTTCAAGATATTGAGTTTAACCAATTGCTTACGGAAATAGGTTCAAACTTTACTCCTTCCACTTCAGACTTTTGCGATGAGGCAGCGAAGTTGTTTGACATACTTTACGAGGCCGGTAAAAAACTCTTAAAAGGAGAGTTAGACGCGGCGAAACGGGAGTATGCGCGTACTGTCGATCGTATACACGACCTTGGCGTCAAAATGAAGAAGTTGAAAGAGGACTTGGAACTGGCTTGGAAGAACTTGGATAAATTAACGGTTCCTTCTTCGCCGTCAAAAGTTCCCGGCGGTTATGCCGATTGGGCGGTAAACCAAACTGGCAAAGAACTCAAAAATACTAAGACGCAACAATCGGCGGAATTTCTTACGGCGCAAAATCAACGTGAGAAAATAGCCGCGCTAAAAAAGAGTTTAGGCAAGGTTGTGAAAGTGTTGGGCCCCATCGGCGACTTTATGAATTTTTTTAACGATATAAAAAATTTCTTTAAGTCAATCGACGATTTCCACCGCTTCTACGAGGAGTGCAACAATAATATGTTCGACTTCCGCGACGAAGTGCGCAAATTATCGGAAGCGTATCCGCCGCAATGCACGAACCCGGCCTGTTCGTGCCACGACGATGACGACGATTTGCCGGATGACGAGCCGCGCGACGACGAGGATCCGGACGAACCGCAGTCCGAAGACCCGAACGAAATCCTCGGGCCGATCGGCTACGACTTCCAAACGGTCGACGTCGGAACGCAAGACGAGCCGTTCTTGGTGATTACGACGCCGAACTGGATCGACGGAAAAGCCGCCGCGACGCAACATTTCACGATTTACTTCGAAAACAAACCGACCGCGACCGCCGCCGCGCAGGAAGTCTTTGTCGAAACGACGCTCTCCGAAGCATTCGATTGGTCGACCTTTGAACTCGGCGCAATCTCCGTCGGGAACGAGATTTACGACGATCCGGTCGGTTGCGTCGACGGCGTTTGGACCGTCGAGCAGAAGTCGACCGGCGAACAAATCCAAATTTCCGTCGAGTGCGATCCCGCGACCGGCGCCGTCAAGTGGTACCTGCGCAGCTACGTCGCGTCGACGCCCGACCATTTCCCGAGCGACGCGTACGCGGGTTTCCTGCCGCCGAACGACAAGGAAAAGGGAACGGGCGAGGGTTACGTCTCGTTCTCCGTTAAACTCAACGACGGCTTGACTTCCAACACGCGAATCGAAACGAGCGCGTCGATCGTTTTCGACGTCAACGAGCCGATCGTTACGAATACTTGGGGCAACACGATCGACGCCGACGCGCCGACCGCCGAAATCGCCGATATTGTTTACGACGAAGAGGCGCGAACGGTTTCCGTCGAGTGGCGCGGCGCCGACGTCGGCTCCGGCGTCGCGTGTTACGACGCGTACTATTCGGTCGACGGCGGCGAAACGTACTCGCTTTGGCTCGAACGAACGACCGAAACGAGCGCGACGATTTTGGCGTCGGCGGAGCGTTACGTCTTTAAAATCGTCGCTTACGACAACGTCGGACACTCGAGC
>JAFSDX010000082.1 GCA_017436025.1 Thermoguttaceae bacterium | reverse complement strand
CTTGTCGAGCTAGCGTTCTAACCAAGCTGAACTAATCGTCCAAAAGTTTTACTGTTTCACCGCGCCGAAGGCTTGCGCCCCGACCGACTCAAAATCTTTCGCCGTCGCAAAGGAAGCGAAAAGTGGACGATATTGGACTCGAACCAATGACCTCTAGCTTGTCGAGCTAGCGTTCTAACCAAGCTGAACTAATCGTCCATCCAGCGTCTTCTCAACCTTGACGGAAGCGCAACGAGTTCGTTTCAACCGTCGTTCTCTCGAAGACACGTACAGTATCGCACAAAAACGAAAAACGTCAAGGGGCTTTTCTCAAAATTTTTCATTTTTTCTCAAAAACGCGTCCGGAGCGCCGCTTTTCGCCTCCCTTCCCCTTATTCAAACGGCAAAAACAACGTCTTATATATTAATAAGGGGAAAAATCGACCGGGAGCAAAATCGACGGCGGCCCTAAGGAAGACGCGAAGGAAGGCTTGACCGACGCGAAAATTTTGGCCGTCGGTCGAATCGCGTCGCTTTGGCCGGCGACTGGCGACGGTAAAAAACGGCGTCCGAACGCGCAATCGCCAAGAAAATCAAAAAATTGTGAAAAAAACGCCGAAATTGGCGCGCGGCCCGATTGCAAAATCGCCGGAAATTTTTACAATAAAGCGGAGGAAGACGTTTCGCGAACGCTCGAACGTCCGTCGCGCCCGATCCCGCGACGCTATTTTATTAAGCGACGCTTTATAAGCGTTTTTATTGGAAGGATAAAGGATAACCGTGTCGAACGCTAAAACAACCGACGCCCCGCGCGCTAAGGAATTTTTAGGGCACCCGGTAGGGCTGTGGGCTCTCTTCACCACCGAAATGTGGGAACGCTTCTGCTACTACGGAATGCGCGCCCTCCTCGTTCTCTACCTCATCTCGACGTTGACCGACTCGAACCCGGGTTTCGGGTGGAGCGAAAGCGACGCGAACAAACTTTACGGTTGGTTCACTGGGCTCGTTTACTTCTTCCCGCTCTTCGGCGGCTTCATCGCCGACAAATTCCTCGGGCAACACCGCTCCGTTCTCCTTGGCGGCTCCTTGATGGCGCTCGGCGAATTCTGCCTCTTCTACACGGAATACTTCCGCCAAAGCGCGCACGCGACGATCACGCCGGACAGCGCCCCGGCCGCGTTCTGGTGCTTCATTCTCGGCCTCTTCCTGATCACCCTCGGGAACGGTTTCTTCAAGCCCTGTATTTCCGTTATGGTCGGCGAACTTTACGAGAAAAACGACCCGCGCCGCGACGACGCGTTCAATATTTTCTATATGGGGATTAACGTCGGCGCGTTCCTCGCTCCGCTCGTCGCCGGATCGATCGGCGAAAAAGTCAGCTGGCACTGGGGCTTCCTGACCGCGTGCCTCGGGATGGTTTTCGGGCTCACCACCTATTCGCTCTTGCGTCCGAAGTATCTGCCGAACGTCGGGTTGCGCAAACAAAAGAACGTCGAGCCGAAAGCGGACGCCGCCGATTCGACCGAAACCGCCGACGCGCCGAAACCGACCGCGCCGTCGAAACTGACGAAAGCGGAAATCGACCGCGTCGCCGTCATTTTGACGCTGACCTTCTTCTGCATCGCCTTCTGGTCCGTCTTCGAACAAGCCGGCACCGCGCTCAACATCTTCGCGAAGAAGGAAACGAACCGTCAAGTCCCGACCGCCGTCGGAACCGCCTTCCCCGGCTTCCTCGCGAACCAAGACGAACTCGACGCGAAAATTTTGACGAACGAACTTCGCGACGCGTTGCTCAAGCTCGACGTCGCGCTCGACGCTCTCCCGGAAGAAGCCGCCGCGAAACTCGGCGCCGCGCTCTTCGTTAAGGACGTCGACCTCGAAACGGTCGCCCAACTCTTCGCCGACGCGCCCGCCGACTCGCCGGAAGCCGTCGCGTTCGACGCCGTCAAATCCGCGTTCAACGGCGCGAAATTCGCCCTCGACAAAGCGAACGGCGCTCGCGTCAAAGCCGGTCAAGACCCGCTCGAACTCCCGATTTCCGATTTCGACGCTCTCTTGAAAGAAGGGCAAGCTCGCGAAGCCGCGCTCGCCGAGCAAGTCGAAGCCGCGGTCGCCGAAAGCGGCGAAAAAGTCGACGCGGAATCCGCCGAAGGCCAAGCGCTTCTCGCCGGCTTCCGTCAAGACGCGATCAAAAAACGTCAAGCGGAATTCCTTGCCGCCGAAGCGAAAAACGTCGACGCGAAAACGGCGATTTACACCTTCCCGACGACTTGGTACCAATCGGTCAACCCGTTCTGCGTCGTCATTTTCGCGCCGCTTTTCAACCTCCTTTGGGGCTTCCTGCGCCGTCGCGGTCTTGAACCGTCGACCCCGGTGAAATTCGGGATCGGCCTTGTTTTGCTGTCGGTCGCGTTCTTCTTTATGGTCGGCGGCGCGTTGCACTCGGTTCAAACGGGCGGCAACGCGGGCGCTTACTGGCTCCTTTGCTGCTACGTCTTCTGCACGTGGGGCGAGTTGTGCCTGTCGCCGGTCGGTTTGTCGATGGTGTCGCGTTTGGCTCCGGCCCGTTACGCTTCGATGTTGATGGGCGTTTGGTTCCTGTCGAGCGCGATCGCCGGCTACCTCTCCGGTTACCTGGCCGCTTGGCTCGGCTCCGGCGAAAGCGGCGCCGTTTCGTTCTGCTTCGGCAAAGGGATGTCCGACTACTTCCTCCTGATGGCGTTGGCGCCGATGGTCGCCGGTCTGATCGTCTTCGCGCTCGCGCCGAAACTTCGCAAAATGACGCACGAAAACGAATGATTCGTCGCGCCGTTTACCCTGCGTTTCCGCTTAACGGCGACGCTTTAACCGCCGTTTAAGCGTCGCGCAACCTTGAAACGTCCGATTCGAACGCTTACCGAAGCCGCCGAATCGGGCGTTTTGCGTTTTCTTGGGGCGCCGAGCCGCCGCGTCGCCGCCCCAAACCGACAAGAAACACAAAACGCCGCTCCAACGAACGGCGTTAAAATTCGCGCAACTTCTCAATCAATTCGACGAACGTCATTTTGCTTTCTCCTCAAACCGCCTCGACGACGGCGACCGTACCGGCGTTTTCGTCGACGTCGACGCGAACCGGTTCCGTCGTCCAGCTTGCGCGGTTCCAGCGGACAAGCCGCCGAATCTGCACGTTGACGTCGTCGCCCGACTCCGCGAGGACGTAAAGCTCCGCGACGTCGACCGTTTCTTCGTCGGCGTCGGTCGTGCGGGCGCGAACGCGGAAAAGCTCGAACTTCGTCAAGTCCTTCAAAACGATCGGCTTCCGCTCCTTGCGGCGGCGGAAATAATCGAAAATCTTCATCGGGGGTTCTCCTTTCCGAGCGGCGTTTCCGGGTCGACGGTTTCAAGCGCTTCCACCAGTTCGCCGATGTTCGCCGGGAAAGGCGACGGCGTTTCGCGTATGGCGACGAAGGGGAAAACTATCGTCAAAGCAAAGGTAAAAATAAACGCGAACAACGAAGCGAACGCATATGACTGCGCAACGGTGCGCGCGTCGCAAGTCTCGTGAACAAGCGCGTTAAAACGCCGCTCCAAAAACTCGAGTCGCCGCAAAACGTCGGCGTCGAGTTTGTTTTCTGCTTCCATTCTGTAACCTCCTTACAGCGCGGGAACGTAAACGACGCCCTAACGGGCGTTTCGTCTCGGTAAAAAAAACTCATTTTATTTCTTCCTCCGCTCCTTCGTAGTCTTGACCGTCAATCGCGATAATTTGCGCTGTCGCGTGGTCGCAGTACGGGCTTAAGCCGCGCTCTTCATATTCGTATCTGTAAGCGACGTCGGAGATTTTGTCAAACGCTTCCGTTTCGTTTTCCGCTTCGACTTCAAATTCCGCGCAATCCTCCCAGCGAACGAAAAAACGGTATATCATTTTGTTTTCTCCTCACAGCGCGGGACGTTTGCGCCGGTACTGCTACATAATATAAACATTTTCGCCGTAATGATCGACCGTATTCGCGTAAACCCACGTGGCGTCGCTGGTTAAGGGGTTGAAGACCCAAACCTTGTACTCCGGAGGGTATTCTTTTAACAATTCAATCAATTCGGCAACCGACATTTTTTCTTCGCACAGCGCGGGAACGTCTTTTGGGCGTTTGCCGTCGGGGTCGGTTTGAGATTCCATTCTTTTTCCTCTTACAGCGCGGGGACGTCCGCCGGGCGTTCGCCGTCCGGCAAAAAATTCGCCACGATGGGGCCGCCGTCGCATTCGATATGCGTTTCGTCAAGTTCTTTCGCTTCTGCTATTTCGGCGGGCGTTAGATCGTCGCGCAAGACGTAGAAAAAGCCCCACCACCCGTTTTTAAGCGTTATTTCGCGGCGTGTCTCTCGACTCATTTTTTTTAATTTTGCATCGCCTGTAAACATTACAAAGCCCCTATCAACGTAAGTATAACTTTTGCCGCGAAAGCGTCTTTGACGGCAAGTTCTTTTTTTCCACCTTTGAAGATAACCTTTTTTTCGAAGTCGTCAAGTAACGCAACCGCGAAAGCCTCGGCGACCAACTCAAATTGATTAGCCATAGCGCGCGTTGACGCCAACGCGGGATTATCCAAAACTTCCCGACAAAGTTTTTTTAATTTCTTTTCGCGCTCTTCCCATTGCGTTTCAAGTTCGGAAAGTCTCCCCATTGTGTCAAAATGCTTGTTTTTGACGGCTTGCATTATCGCGTGTCCGATTTCGTGCCGCAACGCGTGGCGGCGGCTCCTTGTCGCATAAGCGCGCGGGTCGTCTTTAAACGACTTTTCCATTTCGTCTTTAAGCCCGTCTAAATCTAAGTCGGGACGCAGTTTAATTATGCCTTTTTTCCCGTCGTAAGAGCCCAACGCGTTCGTTCGGTCAAGCGCTTCAATTTTTTCGACGAAACCAAATGAGCCGAATTTTTCAAGGGCTTTTTCAAGTTCCTTGTTCATTTCTTCCGCGACGTCGCGGGGAATTTTCGAATAATCCGCGTCGATTTTAAGTTTTTCGCGCGTTTCCGTCGCGGCTTTCGACGAAGAAGAAAAACCCGCAAGGCGCTTGAATCGTTGGGCTAACCCCTCGGACGACGCGGCAAGGTCAAATTCTTCGTCCGCTTGCGGCGCTTGCGCTTTCGCGTCGGCGGAGCGCGGCGCCTTATTGGGTTTGTCGACGTTTTTCGACCGCGCCTTTCGAAAATCTTCAAACGCTTGAATTACGCGGTTGAATTGTTCCGGCGACGAACGCGCGAACGCTTCCGGGTCGGTCAACAAACCTTCAAACGCCGTCGACATTACTTCCGTGGGGTGGTACGGCGTGTAATTGTAGTCGTTTCCGTAATGCGTCGGATATTCGCGGGCCGCGTAATAGTCGGGCCGCCAAAACGTTACGTCGCAACGGCGCAAGTCGTACAACGTCCAAAACGTCGAGCCTAAACGGTCGAGTTCTTTGTCGCTCCGGCGCGGCGGCGCGTTGATCGCGTCCCGCAACCATTCTTCCGTTTTGATCGCCGAATCGACGCCCAAAACGCGCAACTCGAACCAATGGCCGACTTCGTGCGCAAAAGACGACGACGCTTCGCGGCGCGTTTTCAACCCGTTCGCGTTCAGGTTGATACAACAATTATTATCGTCGTATTCGCCGCCCGCGTTTTCCGGAAGGTCGACGAAAAGAACTTGTCCCAATTCCTCGAAGCCGTATTTTTTCCAGTCTTTATCGGCCTCGGAGAAGCCCAGATAACGGGCGATTCGGTTGTATCGCTCCAAAATCGGACGCGCCGCGCCGCCGACTCCTTGCGCGTCGAAAATCTTTTCAATCGCCGCGATTTTATCGTCGTCGAAGACGTTTTCGCCGTCGCCGTCGTCGCCAAAGAGCGCCGACAAAAACGCGTCGACGTCGATCGTTCCGGCGCGTTCGCGCTCCGCCGTTTCCGCCGCGTCGATAGCCGCTTCCGCTTCTTTTCGCGCTTGCGCCAACGCTCGCAACGTCTTGGCTTCGAGTTCGTCAAGTTCTTTCTTTTTCGCGGGGTCTTTTTCGCGCAACGCTTGCAAGTTGACTTCGCGAAATTCCGCTTCGAGGTTTCGGGCGTTCCGGTTCGCCTCGGCGGCGGCGACGCGTTGGGCGGCGTAGACGCTTTCTTGCGCTTCAATCGCGGCGGCCTCGTCGGCGGAAAGCGTTTTTTGACGGCGGGCGCGGAGCGTTTCGACGAAACTTTTCGCGGCGCCGGTAAGTCGCGGGGAGTCGGCGACGGGGGCCGGTTCCGGTTTCGGCGGCTCTTCCGGCGGCGTTAAGTCGTCGGTCGTCGCGCGGTACGACGTCGCCGGTTTCGCGAGGTCTTCGAATTTGAGTTGGCCCGACTTCCAAAGTTCGAAGCGTTTTTCGCCGAGCCATTCGCGCTGGAACGATTCCGGTTGCGACTCGAAGTAATCCTTGAACGTCGTTTTCGCCGCGACTTGCGAGTAGGTTCCGTCGGCGTTTTGCGCGGGACGTTCGGCGGTTTCCTCGATCTTTTCGCCGGTTTTGGGGTCGATCAAGTCGACGACGGGGATCAACGTCGACCGACAATTTGGGTGGAGCGGGGGCCGCCGCGCGTGTTTCATCTCGTCGCCGCGCCAAACGGTTCCGTCGAGAGCGCCGCAAATGTGCGACGTGCGACCGTCGAGCGTCGCGAGGAACTCGATACCGTCGATAACGTCGTCGTTCGCGAGAAGCGTCTCGATTCGCGCCGCGTTCGACACGCCGTTAATAATCGTCCGCGCGACCGTTCGCGCCGAATTATGCGAAACGGCGCAAGCGTTCCAAACGTTCGCCGCGACTTCGTCGACCGACAGTTCCTCGATCGCGCCGCGCTGGACGGCCTGCGCGATTCGGTTGAGGTCGTTCGTTTTCCAGCGCTTGAACCAGGCGACAATCGACGCGCCCTCGACGGAACGGCGGTCGAGAAATTCCCCGGCGGCGGAAATTGTCGACAATCGACGCGCCCTCGACGGAACGGCGGTCGAGAATCGCCCCGGCGGCGGTCGACCGCGAACGCGCGGCGGCTTGGCTCGGACGGGACGGCATTCGACGATTTCCTCGACGGCGGTCGACGTTAACGGCTTGATTCGCCTGCGACGCCGCCCCTTTACAACGTCGACGCGACGAAAAATCGTTTTTTTCGGACGATTTTAACGCCGACGCCGCCCCGCCCCGCTTGCGCCTCCTCGGTAAAGCGCTATACTAAAGAAGACGTTTCTCGAGAACGTCTCGCGACGCGTCGTTTGCTTTCATCGTCTTTCATCAGGAACCCGCCAATGAGCGCCAACCATCGTAAACGAGCCCTCGAAGCGCTCGCCCGCCGCGTCGACCTCCCCGACGCTCCGCCGACCAACGGGAGCGCCCCGCTCGACTATTACGGCAAAGACGTCTTCAACGCCGCCGCCATCCGCAAATACCTCTCGCGCGGCGCCGCCGAAAAACTCCTCGCGACGATCCAGAACGGCGCTCGGCTCGACCCGAACGTCGCCGGAGACGTCGCCCACGCGATGAAAGATTGGGCCATCTCCCGCGGAGCCACGCACTTCACGCACTGGTTCCAGCCGATGACCGGAAGCACCGCCGAAAAACACGACGCCTTCCTCGACCTCAACGAACAAGGCGAGGCGATTATGACGTTTTCCGGCAAAAACCTCGTCAAAAGCGAACCGGACGCGTCCAGCTTCCCGTCCGGCGGCCTCCGATGCACCTTCGAAGCGCGCGGTTACACCGCTTGGGACCCGACAAGCCCGGCGTTCATCAAGCGCAATCCGCACGGCGCGACCCTTTGCATTCCGTCGATTTTCTGCTCCTACACCAGCGAAACGCTCGACCGCAAGATTCCGCTCCTCCGCTCCATCCAAGCGTTAAAATCTTCGATTAAACGGTTTATGAACTGTTTCAACGAACCGGAACAGTTGCCGTCGGTTACGCTCGGCGCCGAGCAAGAATATTTCCTCGTCGACCGTCAATTTTACCTGCAACGCCCCGACTTAGTGCAAACCGGACGAACGCTCTTCGGCTCCGCTCCGGCGAAACACCAACAGCTGGAAGACCATTACTTCGGCGCCATCAAGCCGCGGGTTTTGAACTTTATGGCCGAAGTCGAAGAGGAGCTTTGGCGCCTGGGGATTCCCGCGAAAACCCGCCACAACGAAGTCGCGCCCGCGCAGTTCGAACTCGCGCCGACCTACGAGGAACTGAATCTCGCCGTCGACCATAATATGTTGACGATGGAGATTTTACGTCGCGTCGCCGAGAAAAACGGACTCGTTTGCCTCCTGCACGAAAAACCGTTCGCCGGCGTCAACGGTTCCGGCAAACACAACAACTGGTCGGCGACATACGGGTGGCGCAACCTCCTCGACCCCGGCTACGACCCGCGACGCAACCCGATATTTTTAGCGTTCTTAACGGCGATCGTTCGCGCCGTCGACCTCCGCGGCGACCTCCTGCGTTGCTCGACCGTTACCGTCGGGAACGACTGGCGCTTGGGCGCGAACGAAGCCCCGCCCGCCATCGTGTCGATTTACCTCGGCGAACGCCTGACTCAAACGCTCGAACAAGTGGAACGCGGAGTGTTCGAGGACTATTGCCCCGACGGAAGAACCCTGCAAATCGGCTTGAAGACCGCGCCGCGCCTCGAAAGAGACGACTCCGACCGCAACCGCACGAGCCCGTTCGCCTTCACCGGCAACAAGTTCGAGTTCCGCGCCTGCGGTTCGAGTCAATCGTGCGCGCCGTTCAACACCTACCTGAACGCTTCGGTCGCGGAATCGCTCGACTACATTTCGGAGCGCCTCGAACCGTTCCAAAACGACTCCGCGACGTTCGACGCCGAACTTCAAAAGTTGCTTTCCGAACTAATTAAAACCCACAAACGCGTAATTTACAACGGCAACAACTATAGCGACTCGTGGGTGAAGGAAGCCGAAAAACGCGGATTGCCGCACTTAAAAACGTCGCTCGAAGCGTTGCGCCCGCTACTCGCCGTCCACAATCACCAACTCCTTGAAAAATACGGCGTTTTCTCGGCGATCGAATTGGAATCGCGATACGAAATCTTCACCGAAGAATATGTCCGCAAAATCCAGATCGAGGGCGAAGTTTCCCGCGATATGGCGCAAAATATGATTTTACCGGTCGTTCTAAGCGAGTACGGCAAGCTGGCGCAGTCGTTGCAAGCCGCTCAAAACACGGGACTTACCGCCGGAATCGTCGGACTAAAACGCTCGACCGAAACGCTCGGCGCGCTCCTTGACGAGCTTCAAGAGCGCATCGCCGCGCTCGCCGCGTTTGGAACCGCCGTCGACGTTGAAAATTGCGAACGCTACATCGAGGCGACAAAAGAGTTGCGCTCGACGGTCGACGCGCTCGAACTTATCGTCGACGACGACAAATGGCCGCTCCCGAAATATCGCGAAATGCTCTTTGTTTACTAACGGCGTTTAAACAATTAACATTCAACGCTTTACGCGGTTTCGGCTCAACGTCGAGACCGCGTTTTTTATCGCTCTCGTCGCTCGCCGTCGGTTTCGTCGACCGCCGAAAGAGCCTTCTCTTGCGTCTTTTTCACCGTTTTTTTGCGTAAAATTCGAAAAATCTCAAAAAAACGACGCGCGCCCCTTGACGCCGCTTTTTGCGTCGATTAAAATACGTGTGTTGGTCGACTGGTACGCCGACACGGCAAATTTTCACCCTCCCAAACGAGACGCAAGATGTTTTTTCAAATTGACGTTAACGCGCCGACGCCGATTTACGAACAAATTTACCGTCAGGCGAAATTTTTAATCGCCAACGGCGCCCTCGCGCCGGACGAGCTGATTCCGTCGGTACGCGAAGTGGCGCGCGCCCTTGCGATCAATCCGCAAACGGTCGTGCGCGCGTACCGCGATCTTCAAAACGAAGGCGTCGTCTATCCGGTGCGCGGTCGAGGGTTGGCGGTCGCCGAAAACGCGAAAAAGCGTTGCCGCGACGACCGTCTTTCCTTTTTCGAAAGCGAGTTCGAACGTTTGCTCGACGAAGCGATTCGGAGCCGCCTAACGCCGGAGGAAATCCGCAAGACGGTCTTGACCAAACTCGAAAAAACGCTGAAAAAACGATTTGCGTAACGCCGCGTTTTTTTTGCCGAAGCGTTCTGGCCAACCGGTTCACCGACGCGCTATAACGCTTTGGTTTCCGTATAAACGGCGCGAACCAAAACGCCTCTCGCGCGCCGTCCCCTTTAATCACCCGAATTTATCGACAAACGAGGTCAAACGATGAACGATTTCAACGCCGCGCTTTCCCTTTCCTCGCCGCCGTTTTCCGACGCTGAAAAAATCGTCGAATTCCACCGCGTTTCAAAGGCTTACGGCGCCAAACGCGTTCTCGAAGGCGTCTCCTTTTCCATCGAACGCGGCTCGGTTTTCGCGCTTTTGGGCGAAAACGGCGTCGGCAAAACGACGGCGATCAAGCTTCTTCTCGGCGAAATCGCCGCGACGCACGGAACCGCGACCGTTTTCGGACTCGACGCAAGACGCGACGCCCTAACTATACGCCGCCGCGTCGGTTACGTTCCGGAAGTCCCGGCGCTTTACGAGCGAATGACCGTCGCGGAAATGGGACGTTTCGCCGCCGCGTTTTACGAAAACGATTATTGGGGCGAATATTCCCGTTTAATCGCCGAATACGAAATCGACCTAAACGCCAAAATCTCAAAACTTTCGAAGGGCTTGAAAGCGTTGGTCTCGTTTTCGGTCGCGCTGGCTTGCCAACCCGATTTGCTGATCCTCGACGAGCCGACGTCCGGACTCGACGCGTTGGCGCGGCGTCGCATTTTGGAAACGCTCGCCGACTTTGCCGCGTCCGGCGGAACGGCGTTAATCGCAAGTCATCAAATGGCGGAAGTTGAGCGCGTCGCCGACCGAGTCGCGATGTTGCGCGACGAACGTCTTTGGCTCGACGAACCGCTCCTCGAACTGAAAGAGCGAACCCGCGTCGTTACCGCGACCGTCCGCAACCTTTCCCCGGAAGAGCGGAACCGGCTTTTCAACGGCGTTTTCGCAACCGTTTTAAAAACGGACGTTTGGGGCGATCAAATTCGCGTCGTCGGCCGCCGTCCGGCCCCCGATCTCGAGTCGGAAATCCGCGCCAAACTGGGCGACCGCCTCCTCGCGCTCGAAACCTCGACGCCGAGCCTCGAAGAAATCTTCGTCGCGGCGATGACGCAACCCTTAAAATAACGCCGCTTAGAAACGCTTTTACAAAAACGACCGACTCATTCCGCAAGCGTTCCAATCAACCGGAACGCTCCGCGTTTTCCGTTTTATTCCCCGCCGTCTTCCCGTTATTTTCGCAAGATTCAATATGCGCCGATTACTCAAACCGTTTAACTCGTTATACGTCAACGAATTACGCAACGCCGCGCTCCCGTCGTTCGCAATCGCCTTGCTTACCCTCCTCGTTACTTACGCTTGCATTGGCAATTTATTCGCGAGACACGCCGCGCGCCTCAATCCCGAAACAAACGTAACCGCAATTCTCCGCGATCTTTGGGTTTGGTACATCCCGTATTACGCCTACCTAAGCTATTTGATTTTACCGGCTTACGCGTTCCTCTCCGAACGCAAAAAAGGCGGCTTCGCGGTTTTCAAGCGTTTCCCAACCCCGACCGCGACCGTTTGTTTGGCAAAGTTTAGCGCAATTTTAACGCTAATCGTCGCGACAAGCGTTTTTTTCGCCGTTTCGAGTTTCGCGCTCGATCTTTATTTCGGCGACGCGGCGTCCGCAACGCTTCTCGCCCAATGCAACGCCCCGAAAGACCGCCTCTTGGCGCTTCGTTTTGTCGCCTACTTGTTTTGCGCGTTCGAACTCTTTTGTTGGAGCGCGTTTTGGGGAAGCCGAACGCGCCGCGTTTCCCTCGCCGTTTTAGCGACCGGCGCGTCGACGTTCGCCGGTTGGATTTTCACCGGTTTCGTCGTTTGCCTCGTTCTCCTGCCGGGCCGCCCCGACCTAGCCGAAACGCTTCGTCACGCTCCCGTCCCCGTCCTTTTCGCGTTTTTTTGGATTTTCGCTTACGGTTCCTCGATCGTCGCCGCGCTCAAAGGTTTCGGCCTCGTTCGCCTCGCCGTTTTAGCGATTCCGATTTACGGGATTTACCGCCAATGCCGCCGCCAAGGAACCGCGACGGCGTTCGACCGTTCGATTTAACCCGATTCTTTGCAAGAGATAAACCGCCGACGCCGATATTTTACCAAACGAAAGAAACGTCGAAATGAACCGCGTTAACAAACAATTTAAAGCGTTGTTTTTTAAAGAGTTGCGCGACTCGCGTCATTACCCGCTCGCCGTCGTCGGCGTTCTGCTCGCCGCTTCGCTCCTTTTTAATAATTGGCCGGGCGCGTTGCGCTCCAGTCAACACGTCGGCGTTTTAGCGTTCGCCGACGCGTTAACCGCCCATTTTGCGGGACTTTGGGGACGACTCGCCGTTCTCTCCGTTTTCATCGTCGCAACGCTTTTGCCCGCCGGAATGTTCGCTCGCGAACGCCAAACGAAAGAAATCGCTTGTTTGCAACGCTTCCCTATTCCGCTCCAAACCGTCGTCGCCGCAAAGTTTAGCGCGGCGCTCGTTTTAACGACGCTCGTCGCGGCGGCGTTTGTTTTGATCGGCCTAGGCTTCGACTTACTTTACGGTTACGAACCGTTTAGCGCGCTAAACGCCTTTTGCAGCCAATTCGAGCCGCGCGAAATCGCCAACCTAAGAGCGTTTACGCTAAGTCCCTTTGAGCTATTGATTTGGGGCGTTTTTTGGGCGACGCGAATTCGGCGCGAAGCGTTCGTCGTCGCGGCGTCGCTCCTCTCGACCTTCGCCGTTTGGGGGTTCGTCGGCTATATCGCAATTTCCGTCGACGAAGCGCCGCGCGGTTCGGCCCTCGCCGACGCAATGCGTCAAAGTCTATCGTCAGAACACCTGCAATACGTTTTCTGCGGCGGCGTCGCGTCGGTCGAGTCGGCGTTTTACGCGACGCTACGTTTCGCCGCGTTGTTATTGCCGCTCGCCGGAACCGTTTGCGTCTTCCGCAAAAACGGCGTTAAAACAATGTTGGGCAACGGATTAAACGGTTTCGAGTTTCGCTTCAAAACGTTCTTGACAAAGCGTCGCTTTTCCGACGCGATCTCGGCGTCCGCAAGCGTTCCGGTCGACTCAAACGCCTCGACGAAACGGCGCGAACGCTCGGTTTCCGTCTTCGACCGCCTCGTTTCCGCGACGCCGCGTCGTTTTCGTTCGCTCGCCGCGCTTTGGGGCGAAACGATCAAGAGCGCGAGTCTTTTCGGACGTTTTCGCGGCGCCGTCGCTATCGACTTATTAATCTTTAACCTCTTGTTTCTCAACCTAACGACGGGCGTCGCGCAAAACGGACTCACGCTCGTTTGGTTCCTGTTCGTCGTTCTTTTCGGAACGGGCGCGTTCGTCGGATTGCGTCGCGAACGTTCGATTTTGACGACGCGTCTTCCGGTTTCGGCAAGCGTTTACTATACGTCGCAACTCTTGGCGTATACGGCGTTATACGTCGCCGCTTGCCTTCCGGCGATTTACCTTCAATCTCTTTGTCCGGAAGCGGCGGACGTTCTTCGCAACCTGTTTTCGGGAACGTCTTTAGAACTCGACGCAAGCCGTCGATCGACGACGGGCTTTTTGTTTTTCAGCGCGTATCATTGGTTCGCCGTTTTTTGCGCGTCGGCGGTTGGGCGAACGCGACTTGGCGCCGCGATTCTTTGCATTTTGTTTTACGTCGCGGTATTTGGCTTCAAACTTGAACTATACGGATTCGCCGACGAAACGCCGCCGGAAGCGGTTTACACGCTTATTTACTTTCCCGCGCTCGTCGTCGGGATCGCGTCTTATCCTTTGGCGTTGCAACGTTTTAAGCGTCCCAAATAATCGGCGCGAAACCAAGTTTCCGCTTCGCGCCTTGCGCGATTGCGCTAACGCTTTCAACAAACGACTTAACGCGTTCGACCGAACGCTTGCTCGTTTTCCTTTCCAGTTCGTTTTCCCGTTCCCGCAGGAGACCGCTATATGAACCGTTCCGAAAGAGCCGCTTTTAACGCGATATTTCGCAAGGAGTTGCGCGACTCCTATTTTTACCCGATCGTCGTCGCCGGTTCGCTCGCAACGATTTCTTTGTTCGCGCACAGCTTAAGACCGCTCGGTATCGCCGCGATTACCGGCGACGTCGCGAAGTTTTCCGCGCGCCTTAACGACTTAATCCTTTATTACGGCGAGATTTGGGGAACGATCGCGGCGGCGTCTCTCTTTGTAACCGCCGCGCTGTTGGCGCCTTGCGCTTTTGTTCGAGAGCGAACCGACGCCGAAATCGGTTGCCTGCGCCCTTTTCCCGTTTCGCTACAAACTGTTTTCCTCGCAAAGTTTAGCGCGATCGCAACGCTCTGTTGGCTCCTCGCCGCCGCGTTTGTTTTACTCGGCTTTTGTTTCGACTTTTACGCCGACGCGACGCCGTTTAGCGCGACGGCGACCGTCGGGAAGTCGGACTCGCCAATTCGCGCCGCTTCTTTCTTCTTAGCGTCGTTCGAAGTCTTTTGCTGGGGCGCGTTTTGGTCGACTCGCGTTCGTCGCGAAGCGTCCGCCGTCGCCGTTTCGGTCGCCTCGACGTTCGCCGTTTGGGCGTTCGTCGGCGCCGTCGCGCTTCAACTCGAACCGTCGATTCGCGCGACGGCGCCGGTCGGAGCGATTCGCACCCCGTTCGCTTGCGTCGCGGTCGGCGGCGGCGTTTCATTCGAAACGTTCGGGTTCGCGGCGCTCCGTTTCGGTCTCCTCGCCGTTCCGTTAATCGGCGTCGTCCGACAGTTCCGAAACGGCGGCGCGAAAACGTTGCTCGGCAACGGGATAAATCGCGTCGACTTCCTTATTTTATTTCGACTTCTGCAAACGACAGTTTGTCGCTTTTCTAAAAGGAGCGACATTACGACGCAAAAAACTCGATCCGAAACCGCTTCCAACGACGCGACGTCGTTTTCCCGTTTCTGCTCGTTCTCCGACGCCGCAACCAATTTTCAACGCTCGACTTGCCGCGACAAAGAAAAACCGCGAAAAAATCGGACGTCGCCCCCGCTCGCGGTTCTTTGTCGCGAAACGTTGACGGAAGCCAGTCTTTTCGGACGTCTTCCGGGAGCCGTCGCGCTCGATTTAATCGTCCTTAATTATTTGTTTTTCAATTTTTTAGGACTTGGCCGCGCAAGCGAATTCGCCCCGGCGATCATTCTGTTCGTTTCGTTTTTCGGAACGCGAGCTTTCGCCGGACTGCGCCAACACCGTTTAATTTTGACGACGCGGCTTCCGGTTTCGCCCGCCCTTTACTTCGCTTCGCAAGTCCTCGTATACGGCGGTTTATACGCGGTCGGTTTACTCTTGCCGTTAGGCTTCGAGCTTCTCGCTCCCGACGCGGCGGAACGGTTGCGCGACGTTATCGCATCGCCGGAAGGCGTCGATAAGTCAAGCGGCGATTGGCCTTTAACGGCTTCGACGTTCGTCGTTTTGACCTGCGCTTCCGTTTTTTGGGGCGCGTCGGTCGCACGTTCGAAATCGGGCGCTTGGGCGCTCGGCTTTGTCTTTTTCTCGCTCGCCGCTACTATTATCCCGAACGCGCTCGGCCCCTTGCTTCCGCAACTTTCCGTCAAGTTTTTCCATTTTTGTTACGTTCTGCTTCTCGTCGTCGGTCTTTTGGTCGCGTCGTATTTTACTACGTCGCGTCGCTTTGCCAATCCCGACGACTAAAGCGCGAATCGCCGTCCCAAGGTCGTCGCCGCCAGACGGCCTTTATCTTTTATCGAGAAGAGCGTTCGAGCGGCGTTTTGTCCAGCCCGAACGTTCCGTTCTCTTCGTCTCGCGCTTTTTCCAAAAGAACTCGGCAAATTTCGGAACTTGATTTTTCCCGGTCGCCCAACGTTTTTTAAGTCGATTCCGAGCCGTCGACCGACGGGGACGCAAGGAAAGACGGAACTTTTCGCGAAAGTCGCCTTGTAAAAAACGCCGCGACGCGGTATATTATAAGGGCGCGACCTCCGGCGTCGAACGACGGCGCGCGTCGCGCCCGTTTTTTAACGTTTAACCGCCAAGTTTAAACATCAAAAACGAATTGCCCGCGTTAATATTCATTTCGGCGCCGATTTTGCGTCGAATCAAAACGCTAAATAACCGAACCGACGATTCTTTTCGAACAGATAAAGCGGCGACGTCCGCCGCGAAAGAAACGAGAATGTCCCGAGAAAATCCGAAAAACGAAGTCCTGAAATCGGCGCTGATCGGCGTCGCGGCGCTCGTCGCGCTTGTTTGTTGGCTCAAATTTCAACCGCGCTTGCCGGACGCGGAGCCGAAGGAGAAAATCGGGCGCCGCCTTCTCGAAAATTTCGACGAAACGACCAAAATTAGCCGCGTCGAATTCGTCGGCGTCGACGCGGAAACCGGAGAAACTAAGGAGTTGACGCTCGTTCGGGAAGGCGACGAACTCCGGCTGCCCGCGCTTGCGAACTTCCCCGCCGAAAACGCCGACCGCTGGGCGAAGATCGTCGCGCCGCTCGTTCAGCTTCCGGTTCTCGACGTCGCCGACGAAGCCGTCCGAAGCGGCGACGCGAAGAAAATCGCCCAACTTCACCGCGAGTGCGGCGTCCTTTCCCCGGAAGACGCGGCGTTCGAAGTCCAGTTAAACGCTTCTAATTCGGCGAAAAAGGGCGAAAAAACGCCCGCGCAACCGTCAAACTCGACGCAAAGCGCCGCCGACGCCGAGAAAAAAGCGCAAAACGGAGAAGACGCGGAAGACGGAGAAAATAGCGAAACAACGCCAACCGCTCCGCTCGCCGCGCTCTCGGTCAAAATTTTCGGCGAAAACGGCGCGACGCTCGTCGATTTGCTCGTCGGGAACCGCGCTCCGGAAAGTTCGGCGACCCGCGACGTTCGTTGGGTTCGGCTCTCCGGCGACGACGTCGTTTACGCGGTCGACTTTTCCGGCGATTCGACCGAGGAAGCCGGAACGACGCAATTCCTCGAATTTCCGCAACGAATTTCGTTTAATCCGATCGATTGGGCCGACCGCGACCTCCTCCGAATCAGCCGTTGGGACGTCGCGACCCTCGCCGTTCGCGATTCGACCTTTTCGGTCGCCAAAGCGGAGGACGGAACGTCGGCGCCGGTCGATTACAAGGCGGCCGGAATCGCCGTTTTTCGGCAAAATCCAGAAAACTCGCTCGCTCGCGTTTGGTCGCTCGAACGACGTTTAAACCGCGACGCGGAAGGCGTTTGGAGCGACGCTAAACCGGTCGATCCGGAGTCGGCGCAAAACGACGTGTTGAACGAGACGGCGGACGCGCTCGGGCGCCTTTCGGTCGTCGACGTTCGCAAAAAGCCGGAGGCGCTCGCGGCGCTCTTCCGCGACGGGCGACTCGGCGGCGAGTTGGCGGCGCATTTCGGAACGCTCGCCGAATTCGGGTTCGCCGCGCTCGAACACGACCCGTTGA
Source organism: Thermoguttaceae bacterium (assembly GCA_017436025.1). Taxonomy (GTDB): domain Bacteria; phylum Planctomycetota; class Planctomycetia; order Pirellulales; family Thermoguttaceae; genus RUG369. The sequence goes on along the minus strand of JAFSDX010000082.1, from coordinate 3,708 downwards.
ATCCGGACAAGATCGAGCCGCAACTCGTCGGCGAAGCGGGCGCGATCGAATTGCGAACGAAAAACGGCGTTAAAATTTCGCTCCTTTTCGGTCGTAAGTTCGAGGACAAACGCGTTTGCTTGGCGCTGGCCGAGTTCGACCGCGAAGCGTTGGCCGCGTCGGTCGAAGACGAAACGGAACTCGCTTTCCTCGCTCCGGACGCCGAGAAAAAGGCGACGATCAAAAACGAACGCCTTGCCGATTGGTTTTATTTGATTTCGGAATCCGATTTCGAAAAGCTCAAATTCCGCCTTGCCGACCTGTTGAAATAACGCAAAAAGCGAAAGCGGCGGCGAATTTGCCGGTTTTGACGGCGTTTCGGCGAAGCCGGCAAGCGAAAGCGGCGGCGACTTTATCGATTTTGACGGCGTTTCCGCGAGACCGGCGAGCGTTTTAAGCGGCGCGAAACCGGTTGGAAACGCTCCGTCGAACGGTCGTTTTACCGTCGTTTTGCCATTAACATTAATAAGGGCGACGCGCGGACGTTTTTTTGTTTTTCGCGTCGAGACGTTCGCCTTGTCGCCCGCCGTTTTACCGTTTTTACCGTTTCAGCCTTCCCATTTCGTTTTTTATCCCTATTTCCCCCCTTTTTTATTCCCTTTTTATTCCCTGCACCCTCGCAATTCCCCCCAACCGCGCGTTTTACGCCAAGAAAGGTCGCTATGTCGCCCGCGTCGCCCCCCGAGAAATACGTTCTCATCTCCGTTAACCCCAAAGCGGGCCGCCGTTCGCCGCGCGTTCGAGCCGAGCGGTTGCAAGCGGCGCTGGAAAAACGGGGGTTTTGCGTTGAGTTGCACACCGATTTGGCGGTCGTTTCGAGCCGCGCGAACGAACTTTTCGCTGAAAACCGCCTCCAAGCGCTCGTCGGAGTCGGCGGCGACGGCACCGCGGCGGAGCTGACGAACCGCACCGTCCCGGGCGTCCCGATCGCGATTTTGCCCTCCGGCACGGCGAATCTTATCGCAAAGTACCTGAAGTTGCCGTTCCAACCGGAAAAATTGGCCGAAACGATCGCCGAGGGCGCGACGATTTCCTTCGACGCCGGGCGCGCGAACGGGCGGCTCTTCTTGGTGATGGTCAGCGCCGGAATCGACGCCGACGTCGTCCGCCAAGTACACGCGGCGCGGGAGGAAAGTTACCGCCGCCAAACGAAAAAAGGCGCCCACATTAGCTATCTTTCCTATATAAAGCCGATTTTTGGTTCGATTTCGTCTTATCGTTACCCGCGCGTTAAGACGGAGTTCGTCGACGCGCCGCAAACCGTCGAAACAAACGCCGCAAACGCGACGCAAGCCCCGCAAAGCGCCGCGTCGCCGGAATCCGCAAACTCGACGCAAACAGCCGAAAGCGCGCAAACCGCCGATATTTTCGCCGCGTCGACCGGCGCGACTCGCGAAATCGTCGGGAAATGGCCGTTCGTCTTCAATTTGCCGCGTTACGGTTGGGGCCTGCCGCTCGTTCCGCGTTGCGTCGGAGTCGACGGTCGCCTCGATTACTGCATTTTTCAGGGCGGAAAATTGTTTTTAGCGCTGTTCGACGTTTTTTGCGCGCAAATATTCTCCTCGCACCGCCTCCTTCCGAACGCCAAACTCGGCGTCGGGACGACGTTCCGCCTTACCGCCGCCGACCCGACCGCTCCGGGCGCCGCGTCGATTCCTTATCAAATCGACGGCGACCCGGGCGGCGTTTTGCCGGTCGAGATCGAAACGGTTCCGAACCGCTTTACGACGGTCGCTCCGGCGGCGGTCGTCGCTCGACTCGAACGAGCGCGGCGTTAAAATCGCTTTATTTTTCCCGTCTTTTCAGTTTCTTCGATTCCCCGCTTTCCAATCTTGCCGAAGCGCAGCGACGATCGAAGGCGGGCGCGAAAACGAACGAGGACGGTTTCGCAACGCGGCGCTATTAATATTAAGGGCAAAACGCGGTCGTCGTTCCGTCGATTTTCGGACGTTAAAATACGTCGACAAAAACGGTCGCGCGGGCTTCGCAACCGAAATTGTCGGCGTCGACGGGAAAAATTGCGAAAAAACGGAAAAAACGCTGGAAAATCGCGCGCCGACGTGTTAAAATAAAGAAGTCGGCGCAAACCGTCGTTTTTTTAGCGCAACGCGGAAAGTTAGGTTCGTTTTATGTCGTTTTTAGAGAAAATTTTCGGAAAAAAGAAGCTCGACTACCAAAAGCGCTTTATTCTCCTCAAAGCGGCGATTTCCGGGACGATGTCGAGTTTTTATATGGCGCGCGACCGAGAAACGGACAAAATCGTCGGCCTCAAAATCCTCGACAAGGCGAAAACGAGCATCGTCGAAGACCGTTATAAGGGAATCCGCGGCGTCTACAAACCTCGCGAAGGCGAAATGGCGGTTCAGTTCAAACATCCGTACATCGTCGACACGTTCGAAGAGGGCTTCACGACCGACGGCGAACAATACCTCGTGATGGAGTACCTCGAAGGCACCGGGCTCAACAACATCCTCATGATTAAGCAGGATATGCTCGCCGGGAGCCGAATGCGGTACATCCGCCAATGCGCCGAAGCGTTGCAAGTCGTTCACGAAGCGGGCTTTATCCACCGCGACTTTTGCCCGCGCAACCTCCTCTTCACCGGCGACGGCGAAATTTTGAAGTTGACCGACTTCGGCCTCTCCGTTCCGAATAAGGCGCCCTTCACCGACCCCGGCAACCGCACCGGAACGCCGAACTATATGGCGCCGGAACTCGTCCGCCGCCGCCCGACGAACGAACGCGTCGACATTTTCGCGTTCGGCGTTACGATGTACGAACTTTGCACCCGCGAACTCCCTTGGCCGCGCGGAACGAACGGTCTCGCCGCGATGACGCACGACACGCCGCCGGAACCGATTCAAACCTACCGCCCGGCGATCGACCCGCGCCTCGCCGAAGCGATTCACTGGTGCATTAAGGCCGACCCGAAAGAGCGTTGCCCGTCGATGGGCGCGTTCCTTAAGAAAATCGAAAAGGTCGAGTACGAAGACAAACTCCGCTGACGTTTCGCTCGGCGAAGCGTCGCGCCGCGCTCTCCCTTTCGCTTGAAAATTTTGCGTTATCGCCTCAACGAAGCGAAAGCGGGGCTCGAGTCGCGCGGCCTTTCGGCGACGGAAATATCGCCGCGTTTTTATTCGGTTTCCCTTTCCTCCTTTACTGACGTCGAGGTTTCCCTATGTCGCTTAATCGTTCGACTCGTCGCGATTTCCTCAAAATGCAAGGAGCGGGAGCGATTTCGCTCGCGATGTTCTCCACGTTCGCCCCTCGTTGGCAAAGTTACGCGGCGGACTCGCCGAACGAACGTTTTAAACTCGCCTTTATCGGTTGCGGCGGAATGGGGCGGCTCGACGCTTGGGAATTGGCGAATTTCGGCGATTTTGTCGCTCTTTGCGACGTCGACCGGGGCCGCGCGGAGGGGTTCCAACGCGACGGCGCTATTACGAAAAAGCCAAACGAAGCGCAAGTCGTTCAAGACTACCGCCGGGTTCTCGAACGCGACGATATCGACGTCGTCGGGATCGCGACGCCGGATCATTGGCACGTCAAAATCGCGGTCGAAGCGTTGTTGGCCGGGAAACACGTCTTCTGCCAAAAGCCGTTGACGCTAACGATCGCCGAAAACCAGCTGATTCGCAAAGCGGTCGAAAAAACCGGCAAAACCTTCCT
>JAFSDX010000081.1 GCA_017436025.1 Thermoguttaceae bacterium | reverse complement strand
TCGGCGTATTTGAGCGATTTCGTTTCGAAGCGGCGAACGCCCGGAACCGTTTTCGCGAAGCGCTCGAGCGTTTCGGCGGACGGTTTCAGTTCGTCGACGACGGCGCGGTAATCAACGCGGCGCGAGTCCTTGCAACGTTTCCAAGTTACTTTGCCGTAATTGTCGGAAAAGATTCCGTCGCGTTCGCCGATCGCAAGTTTAAGCCGCGTCTCGACTTGCTCCAACGCGGTCTCGGCTTCGAGCTTGGCGTTTTTTGCGTCGAGATACTCGCGCATTAACGCTTCTTCGGCGTCGGTCGCTCGCTCGATCGGCGCGACGTTCGCCGGAAACCGTTCCGCGACCCAACGTTGCGTCGTCGGGTCGGCGCGTTCCATCTCCGGCGGATTTCCCGGAACGACGTAATTTTCCCAAAAGTCGACCGCGCTTTCGACGAGCGCGTCGTAAAGTTCGGCGTCGAAAGCGATTTGATACTCGCGATAAGTTCTCATCGCGCCTTCCGAATCGAGAAAAGCGACCGCCAAACGCCAATCGTCGAGTTTGCTAACATGTGTAGCATTGACGTTGCGGCAAGTAATGTTTCGGGACGTCGTCTACCTTGCGCGCCCCAAACGCGCATATTGGCGACGTTCGCCGTCTTGATTTCGAGTCCGGCGAGGAGCTTTTCGCCGCTCGAATCGTAAAGAAGCCGGTCGGGCCGTCCGATCAAAAAAAGTGTTCGGCGTGAACGTAAAGTTCCGGCTCGTCGGTTTTACGTCGATTGCATTCGACGCGAAATTCAGGACGGCCCGCTTGAAAAATCGACGCGACGACCGGCTCGTAGCGACGACCGCGAGCTGTCGCGCGGCGTCGCGCCGACTTCGCCGCGAATCTTCAGGTAAGTCGAAAGCGCGGTTTCCCAAGGGTTAAGACCGACGATCGCGCTGATCGCGGTTCCGCCGATTTTTCCAAAGTCAAGGTCTAAGTCCTTTTTAACGTCTTTTTTAACAATCGTTTAACTAGCCCTCCTTACCCCCCGTCGAAAAGTCGCGAACTCGCGCGTCGGCGACCTTTCGTCGAGGGGTGAAAATTTGTAAATTTCAACGACCGCGCCGCCGCCCGGAATCGGATCGCAGGCGATCGCCGTAACTTTTCGAGCGATTTTGTCGTCGCGCCAAAATCCGACTTTCGTGAGCGCGTCGAGCGTCGGTTTTATCCTGTTGTCGACGTCGTAACCTCTTTTGGTAGGCGGATATAGCTTGATAACGACTTCAAGGTTTTCGTCGCCGAGAACGCGCGGCGAACCTTGCTTCCAAAGCCAAATTTTCGATTCGTCGACGAAGCGTTTGTACTCTTTCGCAAGGTATAAACCGCGCGAGCCTCGGAGGTTGCGCCAAATTTTATTCGCCGACGGCGGCCAAGGCAGAAAGATTTTCATCCGCGTCGCCTTTTCCTTTTTCTTTGCGGTCTTGCGCCAAGTCATAGCGGTCGCGGAGTTTAAACGCGTCGCCGATTTTGGGCCGCTCGTTCAAAATTCGGCAAATTTCGAAGAGCAGGGCGGGCGGCAAGCTGCTGATTTCCGAGAACACGCGGTCGCCCTTGCTGAAGTAAAAGTCCGTCGCTTCAAGGATTTCGACGTAAATGTCGTAATCCTCTTCCGGGAAACGAGCGAGTCGCGTTTCGATGAATTCCGCGATCGCTCGCGCGTCTTCCCGCAAAATTTCCGTTCGACCGTCGAGCATTTTCGGTTGGCAAATCATTGTCGTTTATTCCTTTATCTTAGATTGTCGTTATCTGACGTCGCGCTTGACGACAAAAACGGGTTAACTAATATAACCGAAGTTGAGCGAACGCGTTAGCGACCAACGGGAGACGAAACCGAGTTCGAGCGGTAGCTCGGTCCCGGAGCGCCCGGCGGCGCCGTCGAAGCCTTCCCAAACGCCGCGAGCGATTCCGGCGTCGATTTCGTCGATCGTTTGGCGAATCGCGTCGAACTCGTCGGGAGAAACCGGCGCGTTTTTGTCGTCGACAACCGTTTGACTTTCAACGGTTTGCGTTTCATTCGTTTCGTCGGATTTTTCGACTTCGTTCGCCTTTTCGAGCGCGGTTTCGACCGGCTTTTCGACGCGTTTGACGCAACGTCGATAAGCGTCCGACTCCCAAAATTTGTCGAACTGATCGGCCAATTTTTCAACGAACGCGGGCCCGACGCCTTTAATCTTTTTGCGTCCGGAAGTCAAGTCGTTCAAGAGGTTGGAGAGTTCGCCGACGGTCGCGTCGATCTCCAAACCGAGCTTCTCGAACTGCGAGTCGGTCAAGCGAAAATGTTCGTCGACGCGATACGACGCCCAGTCGTTCGAAATTTCGACGTCTTGCGACGAAGTGTAGACGACGCCCGCCGGTTCGGCTTTACGTTCGAGCGCCGCCACGTTCGTTTCCGCAAAGTCAAGCAGGGGACGGGGTTCCGCGTCGCGGGCGTATTCGCTAACCAGCTCTTCGAGTTCTTCGCGGAGCCGTTTCGTTTCGCGTCCCCAATGCGCCGACGCTTCTTTCGCCGCCTTCAAGGCTCGCAAAAGTTCCTTCGAACGCGCTCGAAACTCTTCTCGCGCCTCGACTTCCGAAACAAGCCGTTCGCGGCTCCAATTTTCGACGGCGTTCGTTTTTTGCGTTTGCTCGACGATTTCGCCGACCGACGAAACGACGGGAACCGGCGAAGGCGCGTCTTCTTTCGGCGCGTCGCAAACTTCGGCGCCGTCGTCGGTTGCGTTCGTTACCGCTTCCGTTTCGACGTCGTTTTCCAAAACGGTTTCGTCGAGTTCCGCGACGTCGTCCAAGTCGTCTTCGTCGTCGTAATAGTCGCCGTCTTCTTCTTCGTCGTCGTAATAATCGTCTTCGAAATCGTCGTCGAGCGGTTCCGCAAGCGCGTTTTCAATTTCGACGTCGAGCGTTTCGTTTTGTTTAAGCGTCATTGTTTAAGTCCTTTCGATTCTTTGGGTTGAGATTTTCGTTTTTGCGCAAGTCGCCGGAGTTTTTCAAGGCGCGTCGCAAGAATTTAACTCTGTTGACGTTGCGTCGCTTTTTCGAGCTTTTCGACGCGTTCGCTCAACTCGAAAATCAACTCTTGCAAGCCTTTAAGTTTCTCGATATTGCGAAGCGCGCGTTCGTTTTCGTCGATAAAATGACCGAGAAAAGGAAGCGCGTCTTCAATATTGGCGGCGGCTTTGGTCAAATTTTTTGCGGTTTTTCTAATATTGGCCGCGGCAAATTCCAAATACTCGCCGACCGGCGCGAGATGAATAAACTTCTCGCCGTCGCCGCCGTCTCGGTCGACGTCGTCCGACTCGAATTCGATACGTTTCATTTTGCTTTTCTGATTTCGTAAGGCGTTGGTTAATAAGGGATAACGTCGCGGTTGAACGCGAGGGAACAAAGGCGATGGTTGACGGCGTTCTCTTCGGCGATCGTGATGCGGGCGTCGCACATCTCGACGATGCGCCCGAGAAGCGCTTCGCCGCAAGGCGATTCCGCGACCATTCGACGCGGCGTCGTTTCCGTCGTAAGTATCAGCGGCAAACGGGTTTCGTACCGCCGCTTAATCAACGCTTGCGCGACGTGTTCCTCGAATGAGTTCGCTTTCGGAACGACGTCGAGGAAGTCGTCGACAAGGAGTAGCGGCGCGTTCGTCGCTTTCCGAAAACTTTTTTCGAATTCGACGGCGTCGTAACGGAGCGCGGCCATCCGACGAACGAAGTCGCCGTATAACAACGTTTGCGCTCGAACCGGACGTTCGCGAGTCGTCAACGCGTCGACGATTCCGAAGGCTTGCGTCGACTTGCCGCTTCCGGTCTTCCCGAAAAACGCGATCCAGTTGCGCCGCGAACGCGCGATTTTGTCGAAGTTGGCGACGTATTCGCGGGCCGGCGGTTCGAGTTCGCGCCGCTCGAAATAGGGCAAGCCCGCTTCCGCGCGGTAACGTTTGCGACGTTCTTCGACGACGCAAGCGCAACGTTTGGCGACGCCGTTTTCGATGAAATAACCGTCGCCGTCGCAGTACTTACAAACGGTTGATTCTTCGGACGCGTCGTCGAACGCCTCCGTTGGCGGCGCGGCGTCATTCGCGTTTTGAAAATCGCGAAAAGTCGTACTTAGCCCCAAAGGCGACGTCGCGTCGTTGCGCGGCGCGATTCGGGGCGGCCCGAGCGTCGAGTTCATTTTCTTTCTCCTCCTTCGCGATCAACCGTTGAATATTTTCCGGTTTCAACGCGTCTCTTAAAAGCCAAGGGAACTTGTCTAACCGCGCCGTTTCAAAGGCTTTGCGGAACGTTTGTAGGTCGCCGTATTCCTCCCAAGCGCGCTTCGCTCGTTCGTGCGACACGGCGTCTAATTGTAAACCGCGATACCGCTGCTTCGTCGTTCCGAAATACTCGTTCCAAAGCGCGATCAGTTCGTCGGCGGGATAGGGCGGGGACTCGAACGACGCGACGTCGTCCGTTTCTTCCGCGTTCGATTCGCAGACGTCGGGCGCGATTTCCGGCGCCGCGTCCTTTTGTTTTGCGTTTTCGCAACCGTCGATATTTTTCGGTTTGCGTTCGTTCGTTTCTTGCGTCGTTTCGGTCGGCGTCTCCGACGCTTCGTTTTGTCGTTCGACGTTTTGCGACTCGGCGTCAAGCGTCGGCGTTTCGGACGTCGCTTGCGCTTCCTCGCGTTTGCGTTTGCGCGCTTCGGCGCTCGCTCGACCCGCTTCGCGTCGGACTTCCGAAATTTCTAAGCGACGACTAATCCTTTTCTCGCAACGTTTATTGAGCGCCGTCGAGAAAAAACGCGACCCGTCTTCGCTGAACTCGAAGAGCCCGAAATCGCGAACGACGCTCTCGACGAGCGCCGCGCGTTCGCGCATAACCCAAGCGAGCGCGGCGAAATCCGTTTCGAGTTCGAGCGTTTCGGCGCAATGAAGCCGCTCGATCAGCCGCCAGTACACGCCGTAACCTCGCGAACCGTGTTTGCGCAGAAGCGCGACGCATTTCGGGTCTTCGTCGGCTCGATTGTCGTGCGGGAAAAACATTGTCGCGCCCTTTGTAAAACGTTGCGAAGGAATTGGTTAAGTTGCCTCTAAGCGGCGCGTCGACCGAAACCGGCGCTTGCCGCGTTTTCTTTGACGAGGTTTCGAAACTCGCTCAAAATTTGCGAAACGCGCGACTCGCTGAGCCCGAGCCCGACGCCGACGCTTTTCATCGTTTCGCCGTCGACGTAGTAACCTAAATAGCATAAACGAACGGTTTGCGTCGTTTCTTTGAGGGCTTTTTCGACGGCGGGAGCGAACCGCGCCGCGATCGATTCGCGCCGAACGGCGTCGCGCCAAATGCGAACCGACGTCGCGTCGAGAACGGACGCGTTTTCGCCTTCGCCGAAAAGCTCTTCGTCGACGTTCGAGACGTGTACGAAGCGCGGCGAGGGATTTTTGCGTCGCCAACACGTCGCGGCTCGGAAGCGGTCGAGCATCCGAAAATAGACGCGTTTCGTTAGGTAACCTCTTATTTGGCCGTCGGTTCGAGCGCGGTCGAACTCTTGTTCGAGAAGCGTTAAGCAAGCGTCTTGAAACAGGTCGTCGTAATCGACGTTCGCGCCTTTCGCGGCGAACCGGCGGGCGACCGTTTTCGCGACGTCGGCGTAACGTTCAAATTCTTGTTGCGTCATCTTGCGTGATTGTTGGGGTTGCGTGGGTTGCGGGCGGCGTTTCGAAGCTCGCGTTTAAGGAAGCGCGACGTCGTGAAACGGAGGTAGAAACCGCGGCGGCGGTTAGACCGACGCGGCTTACGGAACGCGGTCGTTCCGATAGTAATTTGTTTAACGATGGAAGTTGCGTCGCGGTTAGTAGGCGAAGCGAATCGTCCAAAAGCCGAAGCCGCGGTTGTCGAAGGCGTAGGAGGCGGCGGCGCGACGGTACGGGCCGAGCATAACCGTCATATGACCGCCGGAGGTGAACCAACTCGCGAACGCTTCGTCGATCGTGCGGCCCGGCGCGCAAATTTCGGCGTATCTTCCGTTGTCGTAATGTAAGCAATAGCCGCGTTTAGCCATTCGGAACGAGTGAGTTCGGCAACCAGCCAACGCGTTTTTTTCGAACGCGACCGCGCGGCGTCCGTTCCAGCGACGGACTTCGTTCAAGCGGTCGAAGAGGGCTTTTTCGGTCGCGCCCATCCCTTCGAGTTCGGCGTCGACTTGGCGCGAAAATTCGAGCGCGTCGCAACTCGCGGGCCCGCAAGGACTAACGACGGTCGTCGCTTCGCCGCTTTCGCTCGTTTGCTCGACCGCGGTTTCGGCTTTCGGCGTTTCGACGGGCGATTTTTCGAGCGTTTCGCCGCTTTCGGTTTCCGCTTCGGACTTTGTTTCTTCGATGTCGCAAGCGTTTTCAACGCAAGTTCCGGTTGTGCAAGACGCGGCGTCGCAAACGCCGCAACGAGGCGCGACGTCGGCGTTTCGGTAAGCGTCGACGTTGCAAACGCCGCCAACGCAAGCGCTTCCGTTCGTCGTCGACGCGTTGCAAACGCCGGACGCGCAAGCGCCGTTCCAGCCGCCGGAGTACGACGCGCAGTCGCCGACGCTGTAAGCCGAGCCGTAAGCGTCGCCGCAAACGTTCCAGCCGCAACGATTAGCGGTTCGCCAACCGCCGCCGAAGAGTCCGCCGAACGGGCGCCAACATTGCGCGAACGAGACGGACGGCGCGGCGAAAAGCGCGGCGGCGAGGAGGGCGAGCGTCGTTTTTTTCCAAATTTTCTTCGTTTTGAACATCGGGGTTTCCTTTCGTAAAGGTTGAAAACTTTTGAGGTTAAGAGCGGTCGTTTTCGCGTCGCGGAGCGGAGCGTTTTGGGGACGGCGTCGGTTTCGGACGAAGCGCGAACTCGGCGAACTCGCGAACGCGCGCTTCAAGGTCGACGCGGCGTCGGCGTTCGTCCGCTAGAAGTTCTTGCGTCGATTGAAGTTCGCGCCGCAACGCGTCGGCTTCGCTCGGCTTCTTTTCCGGTTGCGGTCGCAGGAGCCGACCGACGAAATTTTCGATTTCTTCGCGAGCGACGACCGTTTCCGGCGGCGCTTCAAAACCGAGCCTAACGCGCTTGCCTTCGACGTTTAAGACGACGACGCGGATATCCGGGCCGATTTTGACGCTTTCTTGAGGGCGGCGGGACAATGCTAACATAACGATTCCTTTCTTTTGACGCGGCAAAGGTTTAGGTCAACAAAAAGCGACGGCGCGAAAGTTCTCTTCGGCGAGCGTCGCGGCGGCGACTTCCCAAGGCGACTCGACGTCGCGCGGCGTCGGACGCCCGAATTTTCGAGCGATCGCGTCGAGGAAAGCGGCGCCGAGAACGTCGTAACACTTTTGACGACAATAATTTTCGTTTGAATCTTTCCACCAAGGAAAGCCGCTTTCGTTCGGCCCGGCGACCCAAAGCGTTTCGAACGTCGTCGTAAACTCCGGCGCCGCGTCGGTTTCGAGACCGGGTAAGACGAGGAGCGAGTTTTTAATCCGCGTCGCGTTCGGGCCTTTCGAGAGTCGCAAAGCGCCGCTTCGGAATTTCCAAACGACGTTCGGGGCGCGGTTTAGGCCGACGCGACCGAGTTCGACGCGTTCTTCGGCCTCGACGAAAAGTCGGTAAAGGGCGTCGGCGACGGCGCGTCGATTTTCTTCGGTTGGGAGTTGGTAAATCATTGGCAAATATTGGGTTAAATTTGAGGGTTGGCGGCGCTAAAATGCGTCGCGGGAAAGCGGAAAAAGGCGTCGTTTCGGAGTCGAACCGAAATGACCGGATTAGGAATCCGGCGTTTTGCCGTTAAACTAACGACGCTCTAACGTCCGGGCTAAATCGCCCGTCCTATCGGGTTACGCGTCGACCGTTTCGCGGGCGAAGACGCTTGGGCGGTCGACCCAAAGCGATTTCAACCAAGTCTTGCGGTCGCTTGCGTCGACGATTTTTGACCAAAAACGCCCGCCGAGTTTCGCGTATTGGCGACAGAACGTCCCGTATTCCGGTTCCGTTTCCGTCGCTTGAACGACGCCGCCAAACGACGCGATTTCAACGCCTTGCGACGCGATTCGGTCGAGCGCGTTCGCGAACTCGCTTTCGCCGATCTCTTCGACGGGACGGTCGAGGTAATAACGCCGGATCGCCGCTCGATGGTTTTTCGATTCGGCGACGGTCAGCGTCGCGTTTTCGCGTTGAAACGTCGGTTCGTAAACCTCGCGATATTGCGGGTTGAAACGCAGGAAGTCGCGGGCGTTCGCGGCGGCTTGTCGCGTTTGTCGACAGGCGTCGGCGAAGGTCGACGGGACGTCGTCGAGCGTTGCGGCCGGGAAGAAATAAAACGGGTCTTCGACGGCGAAAACAACGTATTTCATCGCGCGGCGCCTCGCTTAACGTCTTGCGGTTCTTCGTCTTCGGCGGCATCTTCTTCGTTGTTCTCCTCGTCTTCTTCGTCATCGTCTTCGTCGTCGCCGAAGAAGGTTTCGCGACCGAGAATATCGCGGGCGAAGTCGTCGAGATCGAGGACGTCGACGGAAAGTCGCCGCGCCTGTACGGGCGACAGGGGGGAAATCGCTTCGAGCATCCGAGTTTTCAACGCGGCGACGGCTCCGTTCGCGGCGCAAAGTTCGCTCGGCTCCAAGTCGGCGTTTTCGCAGTGAAGGCAAGTATTGCCGAGAAGTTCCAACGCCTTTAATTTCATTGCGTTAAAACCTTCGCGGTAAGAGCGCGCGGCGAGTTTCGCGGCGTCGTTTTCGGTCGTTTGCATCGTTATTTTTTCTCCGTTGGGTTGGGGTGTGAAACGTTTGAACGAGGGTATGAGCTTATTCGGCGACGAGCGTTTCCGGGGGAACGGCGACCGGCGTTTCGGCGTCGGGTTCCGGTTCCGACTCGACGCAAGCGCCGCGATCGCGGAAGTTCGTGAAGACGTTTTCGGCGATTTTGAACCCGGCGACGACCGAGACCGGCGCGACGAGTCCGCCGACTCCGACGAAAATAACGATCGCGGCGACGTTTTGCAGCGCTTCGGCGACAAATTTTTTCATTGCGTTTTTCCTTTCTTTAAGGCGTTGACTAGTAAAATGTTGCGTTTAGAGTTCGCGGGCGACTATTTCGATTCGCGCGTCCGGTTGCGACGGCGAGTCGTAATCGACGACGGCCTCGGAAACGAACGCGAAGGCGCCGTTAAACGCGGTTTCTTCGCGAACGAGCGCGGCGACTTTCTTCATAAGCGCCCGCGTCGCCTCGTCTTCCGAACGTCGGCGCGCTAAAACGGCGATGTGAAGGACGCTTTCGACGCCTTCCGGAACCTTCGCTTCGGCGAGTTGAATTTCTCTCTTAGGTCGTTTTTTGAAAAGCATTTATCGTTTCTCCTTTCTTGCTTTTTTCCGTTAAACGCGATCGTTGGTTTTGGGCGGCGTCGCGTCGGAGCGTTTCGAGTTCGGCGGCGATTCGCGCGTCGAACGCGTCGAGGCGTCGCGTCAGTTCGCGATAGTCGTTCGTTCGATTTTCCATCGTCGGACGTTCCTTTCGTTTCGGCGGTTACATCGCGGCGACGACCGCGGCTCCGAGCGCGACTACCGTCGCCCAACCGAGCCCAAACGCCGCGCGACGATAAATCGCGACGTCGTTAAGCGCCGCGTCGAGCGCGTTTTGAAGTCGCTTGACGGCGAGTCGCTCGTCTTTTAGCTCCCGCCGAAGTTTAAGCTCGTCGTTATTGGCGGCGACAAGGAGTTCGTCGCGACGTTTTCGAACCTCGTCGAGCGCCTTCGCCAACTCGGAATTTTCCGCAAAAAGTTTGTCGGCGTAGGTTTCGCAATCTTCCAAACTCTCCTTAGCTTCATCGATTTCGGATTCAAAATTCTCAATGTTGTCGGCAATCTCCCTAAGGTTCCTGCCAAGATATTTAAGGTTTTCAAAAATCCTGCGTTTCAATTCTTCCGGCGTTTTCTTTTGTTGTTTCATCGTTTACGCCTCTTTCGTTGTTTGGAGCGGCGCCGTCGGTCGCTCGCAGAAACCGCGACGGCGGTTAAACCGTCGCGGCTTGCGTCTTGCGCGACGCGGTCGGTTTGCGGTTGTCTCCGGGTATCGGTTGGCCTCGGCTTATTACGTTGCGACAAACGGTTTTAACGCTTGACTTAGCGGCGGGAAGTTTAACGTCGATTCGCGCCGACGGCCGGAGGTTTAACGCCAAATCGCAAGGCGGGCCGGTTGATTAACGAGGGACGCCGCCCTCAAAACGCCCAACGCCGTTTCCGACGCCGGGAGTCGGTTCAGTAAAGCGTCAAACTTCCGTTCGCGGGGTCGAAATCGACGCTCCAAGCGGACTCGCAACACCGGAATCCCTTGGGCCTGTCGAACGTAGACCACTCCGTCGACTTTAATAACTTGCCGGCGATTCGCGACGCTTTGCGTTTGGGAACGAAGTAAATTTCGCTGAAGATCGCGACGGCGGCGTCGACGACGTAAACGCCTTTCAACACGACGCGAACGTCGCTAAAGCAACCCGGCGAAACGGCGACGCATCGGTGGAAGTTGGGGACGATTTGTCGTCCGATTTTGCCGCCGGAGCGTCGCAACCCTCGTCTAGCAACGCAGATTTCCTGCCCGAGACAGCTCCAAGTCCAAGCGAAATCGCGGAAAAATCGGCGGCGCGCCCAACGCATAAATTTCGTCGCCGACTCGGACGAACGCAATTCCTTCTCGTCGTTCATTGTTGTTGCTCCGTTAAAGTTGAGACCGGCGGCAAGGCGTTAGGCGTCGCGGCGGTAAAAGTAGTGCGCGACGTAACTTCCGCCTTGGAAAAGCAAAGTTCCGAGGAACTCAAAACCTTCGAAGCCTGTATTGTCGCACCCTGTAACCGTCGCGTATACCGTGATTTTCGTCTTTCGGGTAGAAGTTCCGACCGCGATATAAACGACCGCCCGTTCGTACTGGTTGGCGACGCTCAAAACTCGCGAATCGTCGGGAACCTCGATCGACGTCATTCGCGCTTCGATCGGATACTTGTAAACCCTAAATTCTTTCATTGTAAGCCTCCGCGTTATTGGTCTTGGCGTCTGTTTCAAAATATCGCCAACGAACGGGCGGATCGACCGTCTGGAGTTCGGCGTTTTTCCAGACCTTGAGCCAACCGACCGAATCGGTTCGAAACATTCTGAGCGTTTTCCCGTCGGCGTAAGCGCCTTCGATCCATTCGAACGGTTTTGGTTCGACTTGACAAGTCCGGAACCAATCGTCGCCTTCTCTCGTTCCATCGACGGCTTTTGCTTGTTCGTCGTTCATTGTTGTTGCTCCGTCTCGCCTTCAAATTCCGCCGTCGCTTCGAGCGTTTTGCCGTCCGGCGTTTTGATTTTGATAATAAGCGGCGGATAATTGAAGTTCGAGGTCGTCCGCATTTCAATCGGACGATCATACATCGCTTCCGCAATTGCATAAGCTCCCGTGTAACAAACCAGTCCGACGGCAGCGGTTAACGCAAGCGTGATTGCGATAGCAACAGCAGTTGCCGACAGCAAAATTCCAAAAAAGTTCCGGATTTCTCGCAACATATTCATTCTCCTTTAAACTTGATTCCCAACCGTTCGGCGACGTTCAATCGAGCGAGCGCCAATAAAACGCGGCGTTCGCGGCGACGATCAGCTTAATCGCTTGAAACGGAACGCTTTCGGGCGGAACGTTCGGGAAGACTTTTTTCGCGATTCGTTGTTGGTAATCGCCTGCGACGCGGCGAATTTCGTCTTTGCAAGCGAGGTCGATCGTCGGAGCGTCTTCGTCGTTGGCGTCGCGTAACGTTTCGGCGGCTCGATGGAGACGCGCGACGGTTTGGATTCGAGCGTCGTACTCGCGGGCTTCGTGCGGGGCGAGGATATTTTGCATTTGGGGAAACTCCTTAACAAGTTGGGAACGATGAAGTTAGAACGGACAGCCGACGATCTTTCGAGCGTCGAGCGCGACGGCGACGCCCGCGTCGAAGAGGCCCGGCGCGACGTGCGCGGCGGCGTATTCCGGGAGGACGACTGTTTCGAGGTAAAGCGGCTTGTTGAACTGCGCGCCGACCGCTTGGCAAGCGACGTAAAAGCAGACGTCGGCGGCTTTATACTCTTCTTCGCTCCCGCCGACGTTGAGACCGTCGACGTGTCGAAGCAGCTCGACGGCGACGTTCAGCGCGGCGCGGTACTCGGCGGAGTCGAGCGCGAGTTTGGGAGCGTCGAGACGGTTCGAATCGGCTTCTTTTTTGTTTTGGTTTTGGCGTTTCATTGTTCGCTATCTCCGTGCGGTTGTTGATGTTGAGTAAGGAAATGGAACGACCGGTTCAAGCCCTTCGGTCTGCCAACGTCGGGGCAAAGCGAGCGTCGCGAAAACAACAAAACGCGGGCTCGGCTTTTTGTCAACCGGTCGTTCCTGCGGGAAAAGCCCCGAGCCGGTCGCGTCTGCCAAAACGCTTGCGGCAACGCGAGTTTTGAAAGGAAATGCCAAAATTCAACACCGCGTCTCGTCGGGCTTGTGAAAAAGGCGAGGCCGAGCCCGTCGCGAGCCCAATCGCTTCGGGCGTTTCGTCGCGCGTCGAACGAAGGAGACGCGGCGGCGAAGTTGGTCGACTCGCCAAACGGCGACCGCCGTTTAATTGTGTTTTCGTTGGCGAGCTGCGACGTAAACCGTAGGCTCGAAATCAGTTAACCCTAGGGCGGCGATCTCCTCTTCCGCCGGTCGACATTCGCCTTCCAAAAAGGCTAAGGTTTGCGCAAGGTCGCCGTGAATTCGTTGAATTGTTTCGTCTTCGTACTCGGTTCGAACGATTTTCGAGTTGGGAACAAGCAACGCGAAAACAAAAACGTCGCGCCCAATATCGAGGAGCTGGCGGCAGTTGGTCAATCCGCTTGTCGAAACAAAGGGAACGATTTGCCGCGCGATTGACAGTCCTGCTTCGAGACTTGGCGATTCGGCGATAATCAACGGAAGACGTTCGGTCAACATACCGTCGCAGTAGTTGACGCGAAAGAAGTCTTTGCAAAGCTCGAATGGGCGATCCGTTCTGACGATTGCGCCGCCGCAAAGCGTCGAGCGAATTAAGAGACCTTTTTCCAGTTGCGACACTCTTTGGCTGCTTTCCGCTGCTCTTTGATTTTTGTTGGTAGTTACCATTAGGGGTTCTCTCTTGGTTTATTTGCGGTTATTGCGCTTTCGACGAGGAGTTTTCGTTGAATCGCCGTTGCATCGTAAGCGCGAAACTAACGATCATACAAACCAGCTCGAGCGAAACGTCGTTAAGCTGACTGCACATATATTGGAAAGACTGTTCGTTTTTCATATCAACCCTTTCAATATCGAGAGCCGCGACCCAAGCCCTTCGCAGACACCACTCAACTACGGGCAATCTCGAAAACCCGGAATCGCGTGGATTTTCAAAATTTTGTCGGTCGCGGCTCTCTTCTTTGATTATCAATATACCCGGAAAAGAGTATCTGTTAACCGCAAAACATATAAAATTTTGTTGTTTTACCCGTCTTGTGGTAACGCGTATTTTTGTTATACTTTAAGAGGCAGAGAGAAAGGAAAGAGAAAAATGACAATCGCCAAACGTATTAAAGCCTTACGAACTGCTTTAAATTTAAGCCAAACAGTATTTGCAGAAAAAATTGGCCGAAAACAACAAACGATAACAGCTTGGGAAAGCGGCGCGCGAGAAGTTCCTGACTACGCCTACTTATTGATTGCACAATCGTTTGATTGCAATGCCGATTGGCTCCGCTCCGGTCAAGGCGAGATGTTCGCCAAGCAAACCGAAGCCGCCGAAGAAACCGCAAAGAGCAAACGCGCCATCGCCGAGCAGTACCTGCTCGAAAAATTCCGCGAATTGTCGCCGGAACTTCAAACCGACGTTCTCGGCTTTTGCTCGTTCCTGATAGACCAGAACGCCAAACATTTAAAAAAATGTCTCGACGAGGTCGCTGACGCTTCTAGCGTCGACGGCGACGTCGGAGATAATCAACCGTCTTAAACCCCAACCTTAATTTAACCTCAACCTTTAAACACGCGTTTCTCTCGCAACACCACATCGCGACAAGAAACGCTAGGAGTCGCAAATGGCAAAAACCGCCCAAACTGCGAAAGCGGAAAAGAAGTCCATTTTTTGGATTATGCAGTATTCAACGCCGTTTTTAGAAGTGTATGAGAGTTTTAAAAAGAAACTCGGACGAAAATACCGGTTTGTCGCCCCGTTGGAAAACAGAAATCAAATTGGAATTTTATCAAAAATTATCCCGGAAATTATTGCCGCCGATTTTGTAATCGCGGACGTTTCAACAATCGGCTACGACGCTAACGACAACGAGCGTCCTCTTTATAACGGCAACGTTATGTTTGAATTAGGCGTGGCTATGGCGTATCGTAAAAATCTCATTATGATTTCGTCGGCGACGCGTAAAGGGCTTCCGTTTGATATTTCGGGGTATCACGTCAATGAGTACGTTGATTCACATTTGCATATGGAAAAATTTATTGGGGAAATAAGAAAAATCCTCGATAACGAGAACACGGTTTACCGAAACCCGGTTTCCGATTTAGATCATACGTACACGCTTATTACTAACAGCGAACTTGAAGCCTTGAAAGCCGCTTTGCCCACAGCAGCAAGTAACACCTTGCCAGTCAACCAACCTGCGTTGCCTTCTTGTGAGCCAACGCCTAAGGAAATCGCCAACGGCTTGTCGTCTGTTGCTCGTTTACTCTTGTCAGCCCTTGCGTCGGATAAATCCAACGGGCGCGCAATTATCAGTGTTTCCCGCGCTGGATCTTATGTCGTTTGTTCAGGCTTCGATTACCCACAAACGACTAGCCGAGAGAAAGCGAAGGCTTGCGCCGCATTGAAGGAACTGGAAGAAAAGAGGCTTGTTGATCCGTTTGGCAACAAGGGAATGGTTGAAATTAACGCGCTCGGTTACGATGTTGCCGACGAACTCGAAGACGGTGGCAATAACCAAGGAACAGTAAGAATTGGAACATATACTTGGGGATAATAGAATATTCCTTGCTGTTCTTGTCCGAATAAACCCCCGGAAAAATTTTTGACTTGATTCTTCAAACCGCGACAACGCAAGCCGTCGCCGACGAACTCGTTCGGCGTTTCGATTAACCTTTAACCATCGCCTTCCGCTCCGCAGAGCTGCCACTTTGCGGCGCGGATTAACCTAAAACAACAGTGGAATATGGGAAAGAAAGCCGATAAATTATTTGACGGTTTCGATGAAGAAACGAAACTGAAGTTACAGATTATACGTCTGTATTTTCGGGAATGGATTCCGGTTTTCTTAGCCAAGAGGCCGCGAGCCTTCCAAAGTGTTTTTGTCGCCGATTTGTTTTCGGGTAAAGGTCAAGATGCGAAAGGGGAAGAAGGGTCGCCGTTAATTATCCTCGACGAGTTTAGAAAATTTTTCGCTAGTTCCGAGAACGTTTGGAACGGAACGAAGTCTTATTTATTATTTAACGACTACAATCCCAAAACTTACGAGGAATTGAGGGAAAATTTAAAACGTAAAGGCGAAGATTGTGCCCAAGGGTGTAAACTGTTTGCACAAAATGTAAAACATCGCGTTGAAAACCGACCGTTCCAAGAGGTGTTTAAAGAATATGCGCGTACATTGAAATCGCCGTCGACGGCGTGTTTTTTGCTACTGGATCAATACGGTTTTAAAGAAGTAACCGTTGAGCTTTTAAAAGAGATTGCGAAATTTCCCGCAGTCGACTTAATCTTTTTTGTTTCGTCCAGCGCTGTTTTTCGGTTTGCTCGCGAAAGTTCAAAAAACAAAGGGACGATAACCAATTATATTCCGGTGAATCCGAGCGAAGTAGAGGAACTTGACTCTTCGCAGGTTCATCGGTACGTTTGTCGAACGTTTTCGCAAGCGATAAACGAACCGAATTATCATTTCGCGCCTTTTTCTTTGAAAAGCCAAAATGGGAATATTAACGGCGTAATTTTTGGCACAAAGAACTTGCTGGGATTGCAGAAATTTCTCGACGTCGCTTGGAAGTTAGACGGAAGCGCGGGCGAAGCGAACTTTAATATAAACGACGACAGAGATTTGCCTTTATTTCCAGAGCTTTCTGTTCCTGTGAAATGGCAAGAGTTTAAAGCGGAATTATTGGATTTTATCAAAGAAAATCAACCGGATAATTTACAAATTTATAGATTTGCTTTGCTTAATGGCGTTGCTACTGTCGTTGCGAAAAAAATTTTAGAGAATTTGTGTAATGATAATTTAATCAAGATTGAACCGCTCGTAAATAAGGTTAAAGCGGGAACTTTTTATCTTGATTACAAATACTATAAAACAGGCGATCGACGTATCCGCGTTTTGAGGAGCTAACGTGACCGAAACGAAAATCGAATGGACGGAGGCGACTTGGAATCCGGTTACCGGGTGTTCCAAAGTCAGCGAAGGGTGCGCCCACTGTTACGCGGAGCGAATGGCGGCGCGGCTTCAAGCGATGGGCGTCGCCAACTATCGGGACGGGTTCGCCGTCCGAACGCACGAAAGCGCGCTCGACCTGCCGACGACTTGGCGCAAGCCGCGAATGATCTTTGTCAACTCGATGAGCGATCTTTTTCACGAAGAGATTCCGGTCGAGTTTTTGAAGCGCGTTTTCGACGTGATGCGGAGAACGCCGCGTCATACCTTTCAAATTTTGACCAAGCGCGCCGACCGTTTGCTCGAACTCGACCGAAGCGGGGCGCTCGATTGGCGACCGAACGTCTGGATGGGCGTTACCGTCGAGAGCGCGAAACGGCTCGACCGAATCGAACGGTTGCGCTCGACCGGCGCGGCGTTGAAGTTCGTTTCGTTCGAACCGCTTTTGGGGCCGTTGGGCGACGTCGACCTTAGCGGAATCGATTGGGCGATCGTCGGCGGCGAGTCCGGGCCGGGAGCGCGTCCGATGGAGCGAGATTGGGCCGCGGCGATTCGCGACCTTTGCGTTAAGCAAAACGTCAAGTTCTTTTTTAAGCAGTGGGGCGGCCCGATCAAAAAACGAAACGGGCGACTTCTCGACGGTCGAACTTGGGACGAGTTTCCCGACGTCGTGCGCGCCGACGCCGAGCGTTCGTTTTGGCGTTGAAACGAACCGCGGAACTCCGATAGCGCCTTCTTTTTAACCGCTCCGGTTGCGTCGGGGCGGTTTTGTTTTTCTTGTCGTTCTCGCTCGAACAAAACCCGGAAAAATTTTTAAACGGGGTTGATGTCTGACAAAAACCTGTTATAATATAAGAGTCGGTAGGGGGCGACCCCTTTAACTAAAAATTTCATTCTTTCCCCAATCTAGGAGAAACATAATGGAAGTTAAACGCTGGTTCTTTATTACTTTGCCGGACGGCAAAACCCGCCAAACGCGCGACCTTGAAAAAGCTCGCGAGGCTTTCAAAAAAGGTTTGCAAGTCGTCGAAACGACGGAGCTTTCGGTCGTCGAGACGGACGACGAGTTTTTGACGGTCTACGCCGGTCGCAAGTGGAAGAAACTCGAATAACGCTCGGTTAGCCGACGAAGCCCTCGGCGCGCAAGCGTCGGGGGCGGATTTTTCAAACGAAAGGAGGACGCCGTGGGTTTTGCGGAATTGCGAGAACGGTACGGGAAAAACGCGTCGGGCCGAACGGTCGTCAATCGCGCGATTTGCGACGACTTGCCCGGCGGCAAACGGGTTTTCGACTTGCTGGTCGAAGTGCGGAAACGTCGGATTTCGAAACGCTTCGACGCGGATTTCTTCGAGAAAATTTACGAAGAGTTGAGCGCCGCCAACCAAGAGATGGCCGACGCGACGCTCGGAAAGGATTGGAAAAATGGACGAAGCGATTGAAAAAGCGATTCGCAAACGCGCGAAGAAAAATATCGTCGAGTGGATCAATCGCGGCGGACGTCCGCAACTTCCGGAGGGCGAAGCGCGGGCCGAGCGAACGACGATTCGTTGGAAGCCCGGCGAACTCGACGAAGTGAAGCGGTACGCCGCCGACGCGCCGCTCGGCGAAACGATTCGCCGTCTGGTGATGGACGCGATTCGCGCCGAAGCGAAGTAAGCGACGCGGCGAATTTGACGATCGACGACCTCCGAGCGTTGGACAACGTTCGGGGGTTTTTGTCGTTGGCGTCGACGGCGGGGAGTTCGGCGGTCGACGCGATCGGGCGGGCGGTTTGAGCAAATTTCAACAAAATCCGGCAAAAAACGGGCGGGTTTTAACAAAATTTAACAAATTTGAACAAAATATTTTTGTTAAATTTTGTTCCGAACAAAATCCAACAAATTTTAACAAAACGAACAAACGACGAGCAAAACCAACAAAACGGAGCAAAAACGAACAAACGCGAACAAACGCGCGTCGCGACGCGGATTTTGCGGCGGTTCGGACGCGGAAGCGTCGGCGTCGGCCCGCTCGGCTCAAACGCGTCGGCGTTGGGCGTAAACGTCGCCGACCAACGGGAGGCGGAAACCGAGTTCGAGCGGCAGCTCGGATAAAACCGCCTTCGGCGGGCGCGATTTTGAATTTTGAGCGACGTTGGCCCTCTAAGGCGCGTTTGGGCGTCGTTCCGGCTGGGGAGTCGGGAAGGGCGCCTTCTTCGCGTCAGAAACGCGAATAGGGGCGGTTCCGGCGATTTGGCGCTTCGGTCGACCCCCGGTTTGCGCGCCGGTTTCGACGCGACGCCGGGGCGAGAAGGCGCTTCGGCGACGGTCGCGAGCGGCGTTTGAGTCGCGTTTTTCCGGGGTCGGCGGCGATTTTGGGGGCGGTTCGTCGGAGCGGACGCGGGCGGAAGCGTCGGCGTTTCAACCGAAATTGGGCGCAAACGAGGCCGACCAACGGGAGCGGCGAAGCCGAGTTCGCGCGGTCGCGGGCGCGTTCCCAACTTCAGCAAAAATGAACAAAATAAAATAAAAGAATATAAAAGAAAATAAAATACTAAAGGGCGTCGCCCTTTGTTGCGTTTGTTCGTTTGTTAAAATTTTGTTGGATTTTGTTCAAATCGGGCCGTTTCGGGGCTCCGAATCGCGCGTTTGCTAATAATCTTTATAAGCTCCGCTTATTTTAGCTCTTTTTGAAAATTTTTTCTCGAAACGCGAATATTTTTCTTTTTCGCGGCGATTATTGAAGCGTTGCTGGTTTAGGTAAAATACGGCGTCTTTAACGGTCGCGGCGTCTAGGCAAGGGAGCGTTTTCGTTTTTCTTAGCGGTAAAGGACGCGGCGCTTTTCGGGCTTTTCGACGTCGTTTTGTCAATATTACTATAGGGGCGTTTTATGAAGATTGAAAACTTGAAGCTCGCCGGCGCCGCCGGGCGCTCCGGGCCCGCGCTACCGCGCGAACTCGGTTGCGTCGCTCCCGTTGGTCGCTTGCGGATTCACCCAACTTAGCGGGCGCAACTTGCGCAAAAACGACGCGGCGGTCGCCGGAATCGCGGAATCGATTCGCCGTTTTGGATTCAAACAGCCGCTTGTCGTCGATTCGAACGGCGTTCTCGTCGTCGGCGCCGCGCGACTGAAAGCGGCGAAACGGCTCGGGCTCGCGACCGTTCCTTGCGTTCGCGCCGACGACCTTTCGCCGGACGACGTCAAGGCGTATCGGATTTTGGACAATAAACTCGCCGAAAAGTCGACTTGGGACTTCGCCGCGCTCGAAATCGAGTTGGGCGAGCTGAATTTCGACTTTCAGCCGTTCGAAGTCGAGTTTTTCGCGCCGCCCGACCTCGACGAATTCTTCGACGCGACCGCTTCCGGAGCGAAAGGCGCGTTAAAGTCGAGCGAAACGACTCGCGAAGAAGAAAAAAGCGCGTCGGACGTCGGCGGCGCGTCCTCGAACGGCGTTCGCGTCGAAATCGAAGAGGAAAAGAGCGCGAACAAAGTTGGGCGAATACGTTAGCGACCATCGGGAGCGACGAAACCGAGTTCGCGCGGTAGCGCGGGCCCGGAGCGCCCGGCGGCGCTTCGAGACGGAAGCGGAGCGCGACGCGTTTCTCGATCGGTTTCGCGACGAGGGAATCGTCGCGCGAGCGTTCGGGGATTGAGTCGCCAAAGTTGGAAAGGAGAAAACGCCAATGAAAACGGAAACGCTCGTCGTCGCCTGCAACTTTGTCGAAGGCTTTTTGATTCCGACGCCGACCGTTTGACGCTCCGAACTCGAACGCCGCCGAACGTTGCGAAAAAGTTGAAACCGTTTGAAGTTGGCCGAACGCGTCGCCGCGACGACGGATCTTGGCGGCGGGCGTCGAAACCTCGTTCGCTGTCGCGGACGTTCGAAGAAAACGGCGAAGTTGGGCGAATACGTTAGCGCCCAACGGAAGCGACGAGGCCGAGTTCGCGCGGTAGCGCGGGCCCGGAGCGCCCGGCGTCGCCGACGGGCGCGGTTCGCGTCGAAGCGCGCGAGGACGGGTTCGGCGGCGCCGTCGTTTCGCGTCGGAGCGAAGGCGAGGGCGGCGAATGCTGAAAGTTTATTTCGCAAATTCAAAAAAGGCGGAGCGGTTTGCTTACGCGCAAATTTATCGCGAGGCGGGCGTCCGATACGCGCTTTTCACTGTCTTCAATTTCATTTGCGCCGACTTCGGAATCAAAGGAACGCCGCAACAGCCGCGCGTCGACCATATCTTTCCGCCGGCGTTTGTCGAAAGCCGTTTCCGGCGTCCGATAATGGACTCCGGACTGTTTACGTTAATGTTCGGCGCGCACGCCGGGAAGCGCGATCGGCGGTTTATCGGCGCTTGGTTCGAGCGACTCGGCGGCGACCGCGCCGCTCCGGGAGCGCGTTTGGGCGTTTCCGTTTGATTCGCTCCGTCGTCGCTTGCCGTTTCGTCGCGAGCGTATCTGTTCGGGAGAACGTAAAGTCGGTTCGTTTTCGACGAAAACGGAATCTTCTAACCGAAGTTGAGCGAAGACGTTAGCGACCAACGGGAGCGTTGAAACCGAGTTCGCGCGGCAGCGCGGGCCCGGAGCGCCCGGCGGCGCCGCGCAAACCGGAAATCGACCTTCATTTGCTGGGTTGCACGCAAAAGAATATTTTGCGGAGTTGCCGCGACGTCGCGACTTCGTCCGACTCGACTTGGCGTCAGTCGGCGACGCGATACGGTCAATGTTTGGGACGGCGAACGAACTCGCTCAAACCGAGCGAGCGGGCGCGGTTGGTTCGCGAAAGCCGTCCGTTTCTCGAACGACTGGAACGGGAGTTTCGCCGTCCCGTTTCGCCGAATTTTAAGCGTTGGGTCGTCGAAGCGTTGCTTGCGACCCGACTTCACAAACGTTTATACGAAAGTTTAGCGGGGAATCAAGAGTAATGAGTTATCGAGTAAAGAGGGCGTTTTCGTTCGCGGCGGCGCATTATTTGAGGCTCGATTATCCGAGCCCGTGCGCGCGGCTTCACGGGCACAACTGGAACGTCGTCGTTTCGGTCGAGGCGCCGCGACTCGACGCGAACGGAATGGTTTGCGACTTTTCGCGGATTAAACAAACGGTCGTCGAGCGGTTCGACCATCGGTCGTTAAACGACGACGTCGAAGCGTTGGCGACGACGAATCCGACCGCCGAGAATATCGCGAAAGCGATCGCCGACTTGCTCGACGTGGAATTGCGTTCCGCCGGAAACGGCGCGTTCGTTCGCCGCGTCGACGTCGAGGAGTCGCCGGGCTCGATCGCGTCGTTCGTTCGAGACGCCGCCGAAACGGAAGCGGAAAGGAAAACGGAAACGGAGGCGGCCCGATGAGCGTTGTTTGGAGTCTTGCCGAATTGGAACAAGGGCCGACGTTGCGCGTCGCCGAAATTTTCCATTCGATTCAAGGCGAAGGCGCGGCGACCGGTCGAGCGGCGACGTTCGTTCGCTTGGCCGGTTGCAACCGCGCTTGCGAGTTTTGCGACACGGACTTTTCGACGTTCGCGGAACTGACGGTCGAAGAAATCGCGCAAATCGTTCGAGAACTCAATCCGCGAATCGGTTCGCGCCGCGCGATCGTCGTTTTCACCGGCGGCGAGCCGACGCTTCAACTGACGCGGGAGCGTCTCGTCGTTTTTCGGCGCGAATTGCCCGGCGTTGAATTCCACGTCGAAACGAACGGCTCGACGCTCGACCGTTGGCAAGGAACCGATTGGATTGAACGCCTAACAGTTTCGCCGAAAACGCCGGAAGACGCCGCGACGGCGTTGCGTTTTTTCGAGTGCGCGCGAAGCTCGTTAGCCGTCGACCTGAAAATCGTTTACGACGGGCAAAACCTCGCGCCGTTCGACGCGGCGCCGCGCTCGATCGGGCGTTACCTGCAACCGAAAGCGGTCGCGAACGACCCGAAAACGACCGCGCGAAATATCGAAAAAACCATCCGTTACGTTAAGGAGAATCCGCAATGGACGCTGTCGTTGCAACTGCACAAAACGCTGGGCTTGCGTTGACTTGGCCCGAATTTCGCCTTCGCTGTCTCGACTTGGCGCGGAAAATCGACTTTTCGCCCTTCGATTCGATATTCGCCGTTCCGACGAGCGGCGTTTGCGTCGGCGTCGAACTGTCGTCTTTTTCCGGTTTGCCGCTCGTTTGGGAGCCGACCGAAAAAACGCTCGTCGTCGACGACGTTTGCGACTCGGGCCGAACGTTCGAGCGTTGGTCGAACGCGCCCGTTCGCGCGGCGCTTTTCGACAAAGGGCGGGCGCCGCGTTCGGTCGCGCCAAATTACGTCGGCGAAACGGTTTCCGGCTGGGTCGCGTTCCCTTGGGAAACGACGAAAAAGATCGAGTCGACCGTCGTTCGGCAACTTGAGTTTCTCGGCGAAAACCCGAACCGCGAAGGCTTGCGCGAGACGCCGGAGCGCGTTCGCAAAAGTTGGGCGACCCTTTACGGCGGATACGGCGAGAATCCGAAAACGATTTTGAGCAAACGTTTTAGCGTCGACCGGCCCGACGCGGAAACGGCGCCGATCGTCTTGAAAGACGTCGAATTTTACTCGACGTGCGAGCATCATATGCTGCCGTTTTTCGGCGAAATTTCGGTCGGCTATTTGCCCGGTTCGCGCGTCGTCGGCGTTTCGAAGTTGGCGCGGCTCGTCGACTGTTTCGCTCGACGCTTGCAGATTCAGGAGCGGCTCGTCGAGGAAATCGCGTCGGCGATTCAAGTGGAGTTGGCGCCGCGCGGCGTTTACGTTCGGGCGGAAGCGCAGCATTTTTGTATGGTCGCGCGAGGCGTTCAAAAGCGGCGCGGCAAGATGATAACCGTCGCGACGCGAGGCGATGCGGAAACGATACGACGCGTTGTCGAAGCCGGTTGATTCGCGAAAAACAAAACGACGACAAGACGTCGAAGCAAAACGAAAGCGCAAGACGCGCGGGGCGAAAACTCCGCGCGTTTTTTTGTCGGGCGTCGTTCTAACCGTTGTTGAGCGAAAATGTTAGCGACCAACGGGAGCGTTGAAACCGAGTTCGCGCGGTAGCGCGGGCCCGGAACCGCGCGGTCGCGGGCGTTAAAAACGGTCGAAACGCGGCGCTTTTTCTTTAAAAAACGCAGGTTTTTCGCAAAATTCACGTCTAAATTTCATTTTTGCGAATATTAAATTTAATGTTTTCTCTTGGGGTGAGAAGGAGCGCGAACGGGGCGAAAGAAGCGGTTCAAACAAGCGTGTGAATCGCGCCGAAGACGAACGCTAACGCGTCGAACGATAAGCGGTTAGGAACGTCGAACCGACGAGCGCGGACGGGGCGAAAACGGCGATGAAAAACGAACGAACGGAAGCGAGCGAACGCGAAAAAGCAAGCGCCGAGGCGAACAAACCGAACGCGACGGCGACCGCGCCGCTCCGTCGTCGCTTGCCGGTTCGACGCGGGAATATCGGTTCGATTTCGCAAAAAGAAAAAGTGTTTAAACGATGTTGAGCGAAGACGTTGGCGACCATCGGGAGCGAGGAAAACGAACTTCGCGCGGTAGCGCGGGCCCGGAACCGCGCGGTCGCGGGCGCGCCGGAACGGACGAAGGGAACGCCGCCGAACGCGTCGAGCGAAAACGTCGTCGGAAAAAAGCGTTGTTGTTGGAGGAGTTGCGCAACTCGCTCGGGCTCGTTTCGAGCGCTTGCGACAAGGTCGGCGTCGGGCGAACGACCTTTTACGAGTGGTTGAAAAACGATCCGGAGTTCGCGCGGCAGGTCGACGAGATCGAGGAACGCGCGCTCGATTTTGTCGAAAGCAAGATGTTCCAAGCGATTCAAAACGGGGACGTTCGGTTGATTCAATTTTATTTGTCGACAAAAGGTCGCAAACGCGGATACGCGCCGAAAACCGACGTCGAAACGGGCCCGGTCGTCTTGCAGATTTCGCAGGAAGAGGCGGATTTTTGAGCGGCGACGCGGCGACCAAGCAAAGGAGCGCGACGCGGCGTCGAGGAGGAGTGCAAGCGATGTTGAGCGAAGACGTTAGCGACCAACGGGAGCGGAAACCGAGCTCGCGCGGTAGCTCGGGACGGGAGTCGCGCCGTCGCGACCGCGCCTTCGACCGTCGACGTTCGCTCGCTCGTCGACTTCGAGTCGCCGAAAGTCGCGGCGCTTCGAAGCGAAATCGCCGAGCGCGTTTGGGAGCCGACCGTTCATCCGGATTTGATCGACCGTCTGACGGCGGCGGTTGTTCTGCGGGTCGGCGGCGCGACCCGTTCGGACGTCTTCGCGCTGATTCGGGAGGCTCGCGACGAAAAGTCGCTTTACGACCGCTCGAACGGAGGCGCCGGGAAACGAACGATTTGGCAAACCGCGACGCTTCGACTGAAGCGGCTCTTCGAAAACGCCGGTTGGGTTTGGACGCCGACGCGATTCGCCGACGAACCGCGACCGACGCGCGGAACGGTCGCGCCGGTCGTCGACCGCGAACAAACGCAACCGCCGAGCGCGGAGCCGGAGCGAACCGTCGACGAACTTTTGGCGGTCGCCGAAGGATTCGAGGTTTCGGAACTCGCGCTTTCGTTCGACGATTTTAAGCGGTTGACGCGGGAACGTCGGCGACCGGCGAACGCTTTTGAAGTTCAACGCCTCGCGTTTGAGATTCGGAGCGCGTTGCGAACGTTGAAAGAACGCGAACTCGCGGCTTGTTGAGAAGGAGAAACAGCGATGGCTCGACCTTTGGACTTTACCGACTTTCCGGCGGGAGAAATTCTCGCGCCGACGCCCGGCGACCGGGTCGTCGTAAAAGCGTTTCGACGCGACGAGCCGACGAAGACCGACTTCGCGGCGGTCGAATGCGTTCGCCGGAACGTTTGCGCGACGAGCGAAAACAAGTGCGACGACTGCGCGTTGAACCGCTTCGTTTGCCCGGAATATTGCGCGATGTACGAGACCGTTTGGCGGGCGGTCGAAAATCCCGCCCGAAAATCCGACGACGGCGAACGTCGTAACGAACGAACTCGAAAAACGAAAAAGAATAAGGAAACGACGATGGAAAACGAACGAACCCAAACCGACGCTCAAAACCTCGAATCCGAAACCGCTCCGACGCCGTTCGAACCGAAAGTCGGCGAACGCTATCGCTTCGACGGACTCGACGGCGCGTTCGTCTTCGAGCCGGTCGACGCGGAACCGCGAAGCGACGAACACTGTCTCGAATGCGCGTTTTGCGGGCTCGACGGCGCCGATTGCGAAACCTGCGCTTGCGACGCGCCGCGCCGTTCCGACGGGCTGAACGTCGTCGCCGTCCGCGTCGCCGACGAACCGAACGACGACGAAGCGCCGGAAACGGAAGACGCCGAAGCGAACCGACGCAAGGCTTGGGAGCGTAAAATTCGCGAACTTGAAGCCGCCGAAGACGAATGCGAAAAGATGGAGCGTCTCGCCAAAGATATTGCGAAGTCGCTGAAAAAGCGGCGCGAAAAACTCGCCGCCAAACGTCGCGAATACACGCGAAACGGTTCGGAGGAATACGACGAACGCGACGAAACGCCGCTCCTTACGCTCGCCGAACAAATCTCGGCGCAAGAGGCCGCCGCCGCGCTCGAGTCGGGCGCGAACGTCGCCCAAACGCTCGAAGCGATGAGTCGCGCCGCGACGCAACCGCTTCAAAAGGTCGACTTGTCGAATTGGGAGTCCGCGCCGGTCGCCGTTCTCGAAAACTCGCTTCCCGCCGCGCTTTACGAAACGGTCGCCGAAAATTTCCAAGACCTCGGCGAATTGAGCGCTTGGCTCGACGACCCGGAGCGCGTCAAAATCGGGATTTCGGCGAAGAAAGTCGAGGCGATTCAAGAGGCGTTCCGACGGCTTTTCGAACCGCTCGAGCGCGCCGAGGAAGAGAAAGCGGAGCGACTCGCGCGGGAACGCGAAGAACGTCGGAAGGCGGACGACGAAACCGACGGCGCGCCTCGACTTACGCGCGGCGAATACAAAGAAATCGCGGAAACGTTTAAGGCGGCCGCGAACGTCGATCCGGAAACGACGCCGCCGGAAATCGACCGCGCTTGGTTCGTCGACGCTCGACGCCGCGCCTTCAAAACGCCCGGAACTTTCACTCGCGACGATTTGGAACGAACGCGCGGCGTCGCCGTTTGGCTCGAAGCGCGCCGCGTCGCGATTAAGGCGGAGATCGACGAAGCGATTCGAACGGTCGAGGCGGCGATTCTCGCGGGCTCGCCGCCGGAGGAAATCGACCCGGCGACGTTCGCTAAAATCGCGACCAAGTGGAAGTCGACGCATACGCTCGACCGAGACGACGCGGCGACGCTCCGGCGATATTTTAGAGCGACCGAAGCGACGGCGCCGAACGCCGCGTAACCGTTCCGATTTTCGCCGAACGACGGAACGTTCGGCTCGACGCGTCGAAGCGCCGCGAAGAATTTTCCCTGAAAAAGGCGATTCTTCGCGGCGTTTTTTTGTAAAAAGGACGGAAAAATCGTTATAGGACGGCGAAGGAAGAAAGGAGCGAATGGACGCCAAGGTTTTTCAAAAAGCGTTGTTCGACCGCGCGTTAGAAGACGGCTTGGTCGAAGCGGTCGAGCGGTCGACGCGTTCCCGATTGCGGGGATACGGTCGAACCGACGTCGAAGACGCGATACAAGAGGCGACGCTTCGAGCGTTGCGTTCGTGCGAACGGGTCGCGCAAAAGAAACTCGCGCTCGGTTTCTCGCGCGCCGACGCGCTCGCTTACGCCGCGAACGCTCGGAGCGTCGCCAAAATCGCCAAATTCGCGGCGCAAAACGCGACGTTCGAAGCGCGTCGAGCGCGGCGACGACGCGGACTTTCGCTCGACGCGACGCCGTTCGAAGTCGCGGCGCCGGAGCGCGAGACGTTCGAAGCGTCGGCGAAGTGGACGGCGCGGCAACGCTCGATTTTCGACGCGCTCCTTTGCGGCGATTCCGTTCGGCAAATCGCCGCGAAGGAGCGAATCTCCGAGCGCCGCGTTCGGTACGAGATGCAACTGATGCGTCGAGCGACGGAGGCGGACGATGAACGTTGATTTCGATAAATTCCCGGAATTTACGCGCGAACCGGCGGACTTCTACCATTCGCAAGCGACGAATTGCCTTTCGTCGCACCAGCTGATCGACTATATGGAGTCGCCGCGCCTTTACTTCCGGAAGTTTTGCGGCGCGGCGAAACGTTCGTCGAGCGCCGCGTTCGAACTCGGACGGGCGGTTCATTCGCTCGTTTTGGAAGGGCGCGACGCGTTCGACGCCGAGTTTGCGACGACCGACGGCGCGCCGCGCAACCCGAATTCCGGCGAGATTTACGGCGCGACGTCGAAGGCGTATAAGGAATGGGCGGCGAAAGAGTCGCGAACGATTTTGACGCCGTCGCAAGTCGAATTGGTTGAAGCGTCGCGGCAAAGCGTCGCGTCTTGTCGCCGCGCGTCGGAGCTGTTGACGAACGGCGTCGCGGAACTCGTCGGGCGCGCCGAATATTGCGGTTTGCGCTGTCAGATTCGATGCGACTGGATTCGTCGCGACGGAATCTTGATCGATTACAAGACGTGCGACCGGCTCGACTATTTCGAGTCGGACGCTCGGCGGTATCGGTATTTTAATCAAGCGGCGTTTTATCGCGCGATCGTCGAGCGAATCGTCGGCGAACGTTTCGGCTTTTATTTTATCGCGACGGAAAAACGCGAGCCGTTCGCGACCGGCGTTTTTCCGGTCGTCGGGCTCGACCGAGCGCAAGCGGAGAACGAACGCGCGATCGAGCGGTTGAAACGATCGTGGGACGAAATGTATTGGCCGACCGGCTGGGAAGAAGAAAGGGTTTTGTGCTATGACGGTTAGTTTGGCGGACGTGCAAACCGGAACGAGAGCGGCGCCGCCGCGAATCCTCGTTTACGGAATCGAGGGAATCGGGAAGTCGACCTTCGCTTCGAAGTTTCCGAAACCGATTTTCATTCAAACGGAAGACGGGCTCGACAATATCGATTGCGAGTCGTTCCCGGTCGCGCGAAAGTTCGAAGACGTCGTCGGCGCGCTCGACGCGTTGATTCGGGAGAAGCACGACTATTCGACGGTCGTAATCGACTCGCTCGATTGGCTCGAAGCGTTGATTTGGAAGATGTTGTGCGAACGCGAGGGCGTCGAGTCGATCGAGCAAATCGGCGGCGGATACGCCAAAGGATACGTTCAGGCGCTGACGCATTGGCGCCGCGTCGTCGAGAAGTTGCAAACGCTTCGACTCGATAAAGGTTGCGCGATCGTGTTGACGGCGCACGCGAAAATCGAGTTTCACGACGATCCGGAAACGGCGAAGTTTCAGCGGTTCGCGCCGCAGTAGCGCCGCAAGGCGTATTCGCTTCTCGCGCAGTGGGTCGACGTCGTCTTTTTCGCGACGCGTTCGATCGGCGCGGCTCGGGGCGAAGGCGGGGGCGGCGACCGCGTTCTGCGCGCTCTCGGAACGTCGCAACTCGCGGCGAAACGACGGTACGAGATCGCCGACGACTTGCCGATGGACGCGGGCGTCGTGTTGCGGGCGATTTGCGATTATCAAGCGGGAATAGCGAAAGGGTAACGATGCAAATTAAATTCAACTTGGCGGAAACCGGCGAATATTCCGGTTCGACGCCTCCGGTTCCGGCGGGGCGCTACCTCGTCGAGATCGTCGACGAAAAATACGGCCCGACCAAAAGCGGGAAGGGAAACGCGCTCGAACTTCGATATTCGATTCTCCGAGGCGAGAAGCGCGGCTACCTTATTCGCGAGTGGATTAACGTCGACCACTCGACGGAAAGCGCTCGCGAAATCGCTCAAACGCAGTTGAAGTCGTTCGGAATCGCTTGCGGGAAACCGGTTTACAAAGATACGACCGAACTTTTCCGCATCCCGTTTTATCTCGACGTGATCGTCGAAGAGGTCGGCGGCAAAGAACGGAACGCGGTGAAGGGATACGCGCCTTACGGCGGAAACGCGGCGTCGCAAGGCGCGCCGCCGCCCCAATATCAAGCGCAAGTCCAAGCGCCGCCGTCCCAATATCAAACGCAAGGGCAAGGCGCGCCGCCTCAATATCAAGCGCAACCGACGCAAAGTTAAACGCCGCCGACGCAAGGCGCGTCCGGCGCGTGGTGGAAACAATAACGCAAATCAAGGAGGGAAAATGCCTAACGTCAATTTGAACAACTGTCGAATCGAGTTCCATTTTTACGGCGACGCTTGCGCCGACGCGTTCGACGAAACGAAAATCGCGGACGCGCTCGCGGAAGCGGCGAACGCTCTCGGCGACGCGGACGACGACGGCGAAACGGTCGACTCCGGCGAACGAGCCGACGGGGCGCCCGCGTCGGAAAGCGAAAGCGAGCGCGAAAAAGCGTCGCCGAAAACGGGCGTCGCTCGAATTTCCGGGCTGGTTCGACGCGCGGCGGCGAGCGCGTCCGAAAAACGCGATGGGGTCTAAGTCGCGAAATAAAGGCGCGCGCGGCGAAGTCGAACTGTCCAAGGAGTTGACGCGAGTTCTCGGCGTCGGCGCGCGTCGCGGGCGCCAGTTTTCCGGTTCGCCCGATTCGCCCGACGTTCTCGTCGACAGTCCCGACCTTCACGTCGAATGCAAGCGCGTCGAGGCGTTTAACGCCTATAAGGCGCTCGACCAAGCGACGCGCGACGCGGGAACGAAGGTTCCGATCGTCGGCGTCGGCGCAATCGTCGGGAGTGGATAATCGTTTGTCGGCTCGACGATTTCCGCGCGACAACCTCGCTTCGCGACGCGGTTTACTGGGATTCCGTCGTCGACGGCGAAACGGCGAAAGAAGCCGCGTCGCGACTCGGCGTTTCCGTTACGACCGTTCGCAGTCGGCGCAAACGATTGCGCAAAAGATTCGCCGCCTATTTGAACGAACGGCGCGACGAACGAACGCCGTCTCGATTTTAACGCCGTCGGCAAAGGAGAAACCTTGACGACCGAAATTTACCGCCTTTCCGATTACGACGCCGACGCCGCGCCTTCGGTTCTCGTCGCTTATCCCGACGTCGCGACCGTTAGCGACGCCGACGGGAACGACTTGACGAACGCTTTGCTCGCCGACGGAACGCTCGTTTTGACGGGAGTTCCAAACGCGGACGCGTTTTCCGTCGTTTCGGACTTTACGTCGTCGACGGCGACCTTTTGGGCTCCGACGCCCGGCTCTTACGTCGTGTCGTATTCGGCGGACGGCGTCGAACGAACGGTCGCGGCGACGGTCGAGGGATACGGCGAAACGTCGGTCGTCGTCGATTCGACGGCGCGATATTGGTTCGTCGAGCCGGTCGACGGTTCGAGCGGCGAAATTCGCGCGACGTCGACCGTTTCCAATCCGCATATTTGGCTGGTTTACGATCGAGCGCTCGACGCCGATTTCGACGCGCGCCCGGCCTTTTTAACCGCCGTACTCGAACAGTTTCCGACGTCCCGATATTACACGAGCGGCGAAACGCCGATTTTACGCGCTCGATTGGTCGAATCGTCGACCGGCGCGCCGATCGTTCCGAGCGATATTAAGTCGGCTTTTTACACTTGTTACGCCGTTTGCTCCTACGGTTCGAAGCGTTCGCGCGTCGCGGTCGACGGATTCGTCGGCGTCGCGGTTCCGGTCGGCGAAGACGACGCGACGAGCGCTTTCAAGTCGCGGCTTATCGTCGACGACCCGCGTTGGCGCGTCGATTCCGACGGCTACAACTTCGCGTTCGAGCCGGACGCGACGGAAAACGACCTTTTCCCCGGCCCCGGAACTTACGAAATCGACGTAACGATCGTTCCGAAAGCGGGGAACCCCGTAACGCTTACCTGGACGGCGACGGTTAAATAGTGGAGCTTCGCTGGTACCAAAAAGAAGCGGTCGACAGGGTTTACGACTATCTGCGTCGCAACGAAAGCGGCGCGCCTTGCGTCGTCTTGCCGACCGGAGCCGGGAAAACGCCGGTCTTGGCGACGATGTGCCGCGACGTCGCGCGTTGGGGCGGACGCGCGCTGGTTCTCGCGCACGTCAAGGAGCTTTTGCAACAGGCGCGCGACCGAATCGCCGCCGAAGCGCCCGACGCGTCGGTCGGGCTGTATTCCGCCGGACTCGGCGAGCGAACGACCGACGCGCAAATCGTCGTCGCGGGAATCCAAAGCGTTTACCGTCGCGCCGAAGAACTCGGCCCGTTTCGGCTGATCGTCGTCGACGAAGCGGCGCCTCGTTCCCGATTCGGGCGACGGAATGTATCGAACGTTTTTGGAGGGAGCGCGGCGCGTCGCTCCGGACGTCCGCGTCGTCGGTTTGACGGCGACGCCTTATCGGCTCGGTTGCGGTTGGATTTGCGGGCCCGACAAAATCCTTTCGGAGATCGTTTTCGAAGTCGGCGTTCGCGACCTAATCGCGCAAGGTTACTTGGCGCCGCTCAAAGCGCGCGCCGGGCGTCGGCGACCCGATTTTTCGAACGTCGCGATTCGCGGCGGCGAGTTCGTCGCGTCCGAGGTCGAGAGCGTCGTCAAGAAAAAGAACGTCCTTGAAGCGGCGTGTTTGGAGATCGCCGAACTGACGCGCGAGCGTCGGAAGGTTCTCGTTTTCGCGTCGAGCGTCGAGGCGGCGAGGCGGATCGAAAAGACGCTCGCGACGCTGACGGGCGCGGAAGTCGCGACGATTACCGGCGAAACGGACGCGTCGGAACGAGCCGACGTTATCGCTCGGTTCAAACGCGACGAACCCCGCGTCGATTTGCTCGGGCGCGAAACGCCGTCGCTCAAATACCTTGTCAACGTCAACGTTTTGACGACCGGCTTCGACGCGCCGAACGTCGACTGCGTCGTTTTGCTTCGACCGACGAACTCGACCGGGCTTTACCAGCAGATGGTCGGGCGGGGGCTTCGGCTCGCGCCGGGAAAAACGGATTGCCTCGTCCTCGATTACGGGCAAAACGTCGTTCGTCTCGGGCCGGTCGATATGCCGGTCGTCGGCGCGAAAGGGGCGCGACGCGGGCCGCCTCCGGCGCGGGAGTGTCCGGAGTGTTCGGCGGTCGTCGCGTCGGGATACGCGGCTTGCCCGGAGTGCGGGAACTTGTTCCCGGCGCCGCGTCGTTCGGACGGGCTCGACGCCGAAGCGTCCGACGCGGAACCGGTCGACAAAGGCTCGATTTTGGAGTACGACGTCGACGCCGTTTTTTACTCGGAACACGCGCGGCGAGACGCGGAGCCCGACGCGCCGCGAACGCTCCAAATCGATTACGAAATCGCGCCGAGAAAATACGTTCGCGAATGGCTTTGCCCGGAACACGTCGGGTTTATGCGTCGCCGTTTCGAAGAGCGTTGGCGCGCGCTTTCGAACGTTCCGCCTCCCGCGACCGCCGAGGAAGCGGCGAACTTGGCGACGTCCGGAGCGTTGGCGACGCCGCTTCGGATTCGCGCGACGCGCAAACCGGGCAAGAAGTTCGCCGAGATCGAATGGCTCGAAGCGACGGAAGTTCCGGATTTCGACGGCGAACGTCGGACGAACGGCGGCGGTTTCGAAGAGTTCGACCGTTTCGACGCGCCGTCGTTTGAAGAAGACGAACGCGGAACCTTGCGAACGACGAACGTTTGCGGCGTCTGTTCGCAGTGTTTGAATTATTCGTTCGGGTATTGCGCGGCGCTCGACCGCGACGTCGACGGAAACGCGCCAATTTGCGACCAATACGTCGTCAACGACGACGATATACCGTTTTAGGCGCCGCCGGGCGCTCCGGGCCCGCGTTTCCGCGCCCGCCGAAGGCGGTTTTATCCGCGCTGCCGCGCGAACTTGTTTTCCTCGCTCCCGTCGGTCGCTAACGGTCGAGCCCAACAGTGTTTAAAGGGAAAGTCAATGAACGAAAACGAGACGAAAGATTGTCGAGAAGTTCCGGAAGCAGAATCCGCCGAGGATTTGCGTCGCGAGACGATAGAGTCGCAATTTGAAGCGGCGACATTGCCGAACGGGTTGGAAACCTACGTCCTGAAAGGAACGCGCGTCGTTTCGCAGGTCGAGGAAATCGCGAGGCTTAACGAGCGAATCGCCAAAGAACGCGAGGAAAACGACGGATTGAAGCAAGTTTTGACGCGTCGTTTGAACCGCGTTCAAGAGCTTGAAAAAGAACTCGGCGAAAGTCGGGAGCGAATCGCCGAACTGGAAGAACGCGTCGAGAAGTTGAAGAAAGCGAGCGAAATCGTTGTGAAAGATTGCGAAACCCGCGTCGCCCGACTCCAAAAACTCTTCGAGTCGACGAGCGCCGACGCCCGCCAAACCGCCGAAGAGTTGGCGGAAACGCGTTCGCAGGTTTTCCGTTGGCGGTTTATCGCGCTTTCGGGCTTTGCGGGAGCCGTTATCGGTTCCGTTATTAACTGTATTCTCCAAGGATAGAAAGGGGAAGGTTTATGCAAATTGCGCAATCGCAAAAAGTCGCGTCGCTCGTTTCGGGGATTGCTTCCGAACGCCGAGCGGTCGTCGCGGTCGTTACGTTTTCGAATCGAGATCACGCCGGAAACGACGCGAGCGTTACCGAAGCGCAACTCGATTTGATTTTAGCGAAAATTCGTGCCGAACTCGAAACTTACGGCGTTCAAGTCGGAGCTTGCGCGACCGTCGCGACCTTCCCGGCGACGACGCTCGAAGACGGGGAAACGCTTCGACTTGTCGCCGAAGCGACGCTCGAGAAGCTCGCGCCCGACCCGCTTCCGGAGATCGACGAAACGGAAGCGCTCGAACCCGAACCGGCGACCGAAGGCGAAGAACCGGACGTCGCGTCGGACGAAGCGGAAACGCCGAGCGCCGAATCGCTCGACGAATCGGAAGAAACGCCGACGGAGGAACCGTCCGCCGCGCTCGAATCGGAAGAAACGCCGACGGACGCGACGAGCGAACCGGTCGAAGGCGAAGCGGAAGAAGCGACGCCCGACGCGTCGCCGACGGAAACGGCGTCCGGAGACGCGACCGACGAAATTCTTGAATTTGTCGAGGAATAACGAGAAACGGAGCCGCGCGAATGCAAACGATCGGACTCGTCGACGCGGACTTGCTCGACGGCGGAACGCGCTTCCCGAACCTCGCGCTAATGAAAATCGCGTCGTTCGAGCGTTCGCGCGGCGCCGCCGTTCGACTTTGCTTAACCGCCGCCGACGCGACGCCTTGCGCGAAGATTTTCGTTTCGAAAGTCTTTACGAAGTCGCGCGTTCCTCGATGGATTGAAGAAATCGCCGACCGTTGCGAGTTCGGCGGTACCGGTTTTAACCTTGACGACGCGCCGCCGCTTCCTCCGGAAGTCGAACGTTCGAAACCGTTTTACGACTTGTACAAACCGTTCGTCGATTCGTTCGGCGACGCGCCGCCGCGTTGGCTCGACGCTTACTCGAAAACGTCGATCGGTTTTACGTCGCGCGGTTGTTTTCGCCGCTGTCCGTTTTGCGTCAATCGAAAAAAAACGCGTTCGGAGCGTTGGTCGCCGGTCGCGGAGTTCCTCGACGAAACGCGACCTTACGTCGATTTGCTCGACGATAACGTTTTCGCTTGCAAGGATTGGCGCGAAATTTTCGCGGAGTTGGAATCGACCGGGAAGCGTTTCGCGTTCAAACAAGGGCTCGATATTCGCTTGACGAACCGCGAAAAGGCGGCGACGCTCGCGTCGAACGAACTCGCGCCGCTAAAACCTTGGTTGGAAAGACGCTTTTGGAAATAGGAGACAAAATGACGACGGAAACTTTCCCTTCGTTCAACGCCGATTTGAACGCGATACGTCGCGCCGTCGCGCCGCTAACGAACGTCTATTTCGACGCCGCGCCCGACGGGAACTCGACGACGTTTGGAATCAAAGCCGGTTCCGCGACGCTCGTCGACGTCGGCAAAAGCAAGTTTGGACAGACCGTCGGGCTTTGGCTGACCGCGTCGCACTGCCTTAAAGCCGACTCGCAATGGGCGCTTCTCAACTTTTGCGATTTCGACGGTTCCGCGCCGCGTCAAACGGTCGCGGTCGTCGGCGGTCGCGAAGAGTCGACCGACCTCGTCGCGCTCGTCGCGTCGTTTCCGTCGGAACGCGACGTTTGCGAGCCGTTGCGTTTGGCGGCGGGCGCGGTCGTCGCGGGCGAACGGTATTATCGGGCCGGTTGGGGCGCGTCGGTCGACGGCGACAAGTTTTCGATCGCGGGCGGTCGCGCCGTTCCGGTCGACAAGCGCGTCGTGCCGGAAGTCTCGCCGCCAAACGGTTTCCAGGCGCGATTAAAAGATTGCTTCGGATTCGACGGCTCGGTTCGACCGGGCGATTCCGGCGGCGCGGTTCTCGACGCGCAAACCGGCGAACTCGTCGGGTTGACGCTCGGTTCGTTCGGCGAACGATTGCGACGCAACGATTTGACGTCGACGGTCGGCGTCTTTGTTTCGTTGAAAAATCGCCCCTTCGTCGCGCGAGCGCGCTTCGACTTTCGCAAGAAATTCGGAGACGAATAATGGCGTTGAACTGCAAAAGGTTTAAACTTAACGGGCGCGTTACATTGGCGCAAGACCGCCTGACGAACGGGATTCCTTGCCGACAAAACGCCTGCGCCTCCGTCGTAACATTGAACGGCTCGGCGCAAGTCGACGAGTTTCTTTGCGTTTACGATTTTGAAACGACGAGCCTCGGCGTTATCGACGGGACGGGCGACCTCGTTTTCGCGCTCGGCGGAACGGTAACGTTCGACCCGGCGACGACGGTAAACGGCGTTCCGATAAGCGATTACGACGCCGCGACCAACGACGTTCGGATAACGTTCGAAACGTCGGAACTCGTTTGGGAGACGCGCGTTTCGGGCTCGAGCGTCGAAATAACCGACCTTCTTCTCGCCGACGACCGGTTTGTCTTTCGGTTCGACCGTTACGCAAACGGCGAGTTCGTCGAGTTTTACGCGACCGACTCGCGCGTTTCCGACGACGAGGCGCCCGCGTATGAAACGACGTCGAACTGGAACGGCGCGGCGTCGCCGACGCTCGTCGACGCGAGCGCGGAACCCGGTTGGAACTACTACCGCGTCCGACTCGACGAACCGGTCGAGAAAGGCGGCGTCCTTTTGAACGCTTACGCGTCGCCGACTCGCTACGTCGCCGTTTGGGTCGGAAACGACGAACCGACGAGGACTTACTACTATCGCGGCGGCGCGAAGGGCTCGTTTATCGAGCCCGGCGACTGGACGCTGACGTCCGACGGACTCGTTCCTTGCGTCGAGAAACCGACGCAAGCGGGCGCGACGTTTTACGTCGGCGGTTCGTTTGAAGTCGTCGAAAGTTGAGAAAGGAAACAAGAATGACGCTAATTGCGCAACGGACGGCGCCGCAAAACGACGGACTTCCAAGAGATTGCCGGCGCGTTCGCCTAATTGAAGTTCCGAAAATCGACGTCTTGGACGACGGATTCGTCGAGTTCGTCGACGTAATGGGAAGCGACGATACGATTTGCCGCGACGCTCGCGTTTCGACCGGTTCGGATTGGGGCTCGGACGCCGAAAACGAGCGCCTTATTCGCTACTTGATTCGGAACCGGCACGACTCGCCGTTCGAGCAGGCGGAGCTGAAATTCCGCGTTCGCGCGCCGATGGACGTT
Source organism: Thermoguttaceae bacterium (assembly GCA_017436025.1). Classification (GTDB taxonomy): domain Bacteria; phylum Planctomycetota; class Planctomycetia; order Pirellulales; family Thermoguttaceae; genus RUG369. Next base: position 6,623 of record JAFSDX010000081.1, on the reverse strand, counting down.
TGGCGGCAGTGGATTCGGACGCGAACGGCGAACGTCGTCGAGTATTCGACGCGGTATTCGGAAGCGATCGAAGCGGCGCGAACGACCGCTCCGAACGCTTGGCGCCGTCAAGCCGCGTCGACCCGCCAAGGAAGCGACGGCTTTCTCGACGAGGAAACCGGCGCCGAATTGTCGCGAGACGAAGCGACGCTTCAGCGTATGGTTCGCGACGTTTACAAACGGCGGCTCGGGCTCGGAGTCGCTCGAGAGCAAGCGCGAAAGGATTTGCCGCTCTCGACTTACACGGAGGCGGTTTGGAAAATCGACCTGCGCAACTTGCTTCGTTTTCTCGAATTGCGGCTTGACGACGCGGCGCAGTTTGAAATTCGAGAATACGCGAAAGCGGTCGCGTCGATTACGCGCGAACTTTTCCCGAAAACGTATCGAGCGTTCGCCGATTACCGGCTGAACGCGACGACGCTAACGCGATTCGAAACGGACGCGCTTCGCGATCTCCTCGCGAAGAAAGGCGTCGCGTTCGGTCGCGGCGAGTTCGACGAGCGTTTCGCCGAACTCGAATCGGAATCGGAGCGAACGGAAGCGCTCGCGAAATTCCGTCGGCTCGGACTCGTCGCCGAGTAAAAGGCGAGTCGTTTCATTTCAAAGAAGGAGCTTATATGAACGCCGAACAAGCTAAAAATCTCGCGACGCGAATCTTCGCGGCCCTTCGCGACGGCGAAACGGTGATCGTCGGCGGCAAGTCGATCGACCTCGTCGCTTATAAAGACGGCAAAGTCCGCGCTTATCAACTGCTCGACAAGGGGCTCGTCGCGATCGACGTCGCGAACGTCGAAGTCGCGATTTACGCCAAGAAAGAAGTCCTGCACGCTCCGGCGGCGGTCGCGCAAATTTAACGGCGAATAAAAGACGCGGAACGCCGACGAACGCGTTTCGCGTCTTCGCTTCTCGATTCGCGCGTCTTCCGGGGCGCGCGATTTCCGACGCTCTCGCAAAAGGAACCAAAGATGGAAGAAACGAAAAACGAAACGTTCGACGTCGCCGCTTTGACGACGTATGAACTCGCGCAAAAATTGTATCCGAACGAAGATTTTTCCCGATTTAAAGACGTCGCCGATTCTTTCGACGCGTTGTTAAACGCCGAAACTCTCGATGTTACGGTCCCGCGACGTCTGGAACTCGAAGGCGTTTCGGGAAGGTTTTGCGTCGCGTTGTGCGCGCGGGCGCAAACGGCGCCGACGGTTCGCCGCGTCGTCGCGGTCGGCGAACCGGACTTTGGCGGCGATTCGACGGACGGGCTGGACGAAACCGCCTCGGCGACCGTTGCGAAGACGATTTCGAAGCGCGAAGCGGCGAAAGAAATTGAAATCGACCAAGCGGGAATCGAGGGAAACGTTAAAATCTGGCGGGCGTTTCAACGTTGGCTTCCGGAGGTCGTCGTTGAAAGCGCGGAAGACGGGCGGAAAAACGTTTCGTTTGTCTTGCTCGGAATCGGCGAAAGCCAAACGGAAGGGGAGGGCGACGAAGAATGAACGAAGAAATTAAAGACGAGAAGTTCGCGTTTCCAGCGCGGGCGCCGCGCGTCGGCGAAATCGCGTTGACGGCGAACGGCGACGCTTATTTGACGCTCGATTCGACCGGGCTCGACGGTTGCTCCGATTGCGACCTCGCGAACGGATTCGACGTCGAAACGTGTCCGCGTTACAAGCAGTGCAGCGCGTTTTGGCGCGACGACAAGAAAGCCGTTCGGTTCCGCGCCGTCGAGAATTTCGACGAAGCGTTGGCGCAAACCTTGCCGACGCGTTCCGAGCCGATCGACGTCGTAACGTATCCGACCGGCGCGAAGCGTGAACGCGACGACCGAAAACCGCGTTACGACCTTATTTCGCCCCTCGCCGAAGAGCGAATCGCGCGACGGCTCGCCGAGGGCGCGGAGAAATACGGCGAACGGAATTGGGAGAAGGGCGTTCCGATTTCGCGATGCGTCGCGTCGGCGCTCCGCCACTTGCACGCGTACCGGCGCGGCGAAATCGACGAAGACCACCTCGCGGCGACGGCTTGTAATTTGATGTTCGCGCTTCACTTCGAGGAAAGCGTCAAAAGCGGCGCGACTCCGCTCGAAGTTCTCGACTTGCCGTTTCACGCCAAGAAACGGCTTAAAAAATAATATCGACGTAAAGAAAGGACGCTTATGTCAAACGCGTTAATTATCTCGAACGACGGCGCGACGCGCGAACGTTGGACGCGGCTTTGCGCTTCGAAGCGCGTCGTCGCCGTCGCCGGAGAGTGGAACGTCGGGCCTGACGGCGGCTGCGACAAAACGTTGTTCGGGGACGGCCCTTACCGAGTCGCGTTCTTCGACGCGACGACGGTCGCGATTCCGATCGGCTCGGCTCTTTCCGCGATCGCGAAATCGTTTCCGAGCGCTCAAATCGTTCTCGTTTGCCGATTTCCCGACGATCTCGACCCGAAAATCGCCGCCGGTTGCGCCGCCGTCGTCAAGCGCGAGCGGTTCGAAGAGGCGTTCGACGAAGCGTTGCGCGCCGTCGAAAAAAGCGAAGCGTCGAAGCCGCGACGATTCGACCTTGAGTCGCCGCGACTTCGCCGACGCTTGATCGGCGAGCGTCCGAGAATCCGCGATCTGGAGCGGAATCTCGATTCCGTCGCGACGTCGACGAAACCGATTTTGATTCTCGGGGAACGCGGTTCGGGACGCTCGCTGATCGCCGAGCGAATCGCGTCGTCCGGCGTTCGCGCGAACGCGCCTTATCTCGTCGTCGATTGCGCGAACGTTCCGGCGACGACGCTCGAACGCGAACTTTTCGGCGGAGGCAAAACGTCGGGGAAAATCGCTTACGTCGACGCTTGCGGCGGAACGCTCGCGCTCGATTCCTTCGACCGGATTCCGGCGTCGCTCGAACGCGCGGTTTTAAGCGTCGCGTTCGGACGTTCGTTCAAGCGTCGCGGCGCGACGGAAGGAACCGCCGTCGAACGGGCGCGCTTCGTTTTTATCGGCGAGCCGGAAGCCGCCGGAGCCGAACCGCCGGAGTGGCACGAGTTTTTTAACGCGGCGGGATTGACTATTTACTCGCCGTCGCTTCGCGAGCTGACGCCGAAAGATTTGCGCGAAATCGCCGACGCGGCGGCCGCTCGAGCGCGAGCCGTCGTCGGACGCGACGTCGTTTTAGACGAAACGGCGAAAGCGGCGGCGATTCGCGCGGCGAAATCGGTCGCCGAATTGACGGAGATCGTCGACGCGGCGGTCGCGCTTAACGTCGAAGGGACGCTCGACGCCGCCGACCTTGAATCCGCGATTAAACGAACGCGCTTGAATCGCGGCGGCGCGTCCGGACTCGCCGGACGTCGGTTCGCGCAAATCCGCAAAGACGCGCTCGTCGAAACCTTGAACGCTTGCGGCGGAAACCGCTCGCAAACGGCGCGAATGTTGGACGTTTCCGATAAAACGATTTTTAACTGGTTGCGGGAGTTTAATTTAAAATGACGCGCTCTCGGTTGCCATCGCGAACGCTTCGCGTCGTTCGCGAGTTGCGCCGCGAAAGGATTTCGGCGCGAAAAATAGCCGCCCGACTCGGCGTTTCGCCCGTTAGCGTTTTAAAAGTCGCCCGGAACGTCGAAGCGCTCGACCTCGACGAACTCGAACGCGACGAAGCGGAAAACGACGAGCGCGGGTTCGAATACGTCGTCGACGAAAACGCGCTTCCGTCGCGTTGCCCGACGTGCGGAAGAGTCGTCGCGCCGCCTTGCCTTCGTTGCTTTTTGGAAGCGCGCGGCGTCGGCGAGCCGTCGGAATTGTCGCTCGAAGAAGCGTTCTTTTACGACGGCGTTTCGCCGTTCGGCGTCGACTTAACGGGCGTCGAACGCGTTCGATACGACAAGATTCGAGCCCTTAAAGAGTCGAAAAAAAGCGCGGGACGACGGCCCGTCTTGAACGACGACGAACTCGCGAGCTTGTTCGGGCGCGACGCGAACGATTAACGCTCGCTGTTTTAGGTTGAACGGAACCTTTTATGCTTCTTAAAAAAATCGACGTCGCGGAACTCAAAGATTTCGTCGCGCGTCGCGGACTCGTTCGCGACGTTCTTCGCGACGTCGCCGGAATCCCCGACGAAATTCTCGATTCGCCGCGCCGCGAACACCCTTGCCCAAAATGCGGCGGCTCGACGCGCTGTCGGCTCGTCGACGTCGACGCGGGCGCCGTCTTCTGCTCTCATTGCGGTCGCAACAACGGCGATTTTATCGCGACCGTTCGTTGGGCGCTCGACGATTGCGATTTCGCGGTCGCGCTCGACGCGATCGCCGAACGCGTCGGGTTCCGCTCGAACGAAATTTCCGCGCCGCCGACTCCGAACCGCGCCGCCTCGCCGGAAGCCGAAACGGTTTACTCCTATTTCGACGCGGAAAACGTCGAACGTTGGCGCGTTCGGCGACTCGATTTCGCCGACGGTCGCAAGACGTTCCGCCAAGAGCGATTTGAAAACGGCGGCTGGGTCGCGTCGCTCGCCGTCGATCCGGAAAGCGGCAAAAAAATCGTTCCCGTTCCGTATCGCTTGCCGGAAATCCGGAGCTTCGGCGTCGCGGAGATTTACGTCGTCGAGGGGGAGAAGTGCGCCGATTCGCTCAACGACCTTTTCCGTTCCGTCGGGGCGCCGCGCGTCGCGACGACGCTTGCGGGCGGTTCGAACTCCGCGCCAAATTGGGCGTTCGCGGCGCGTTATTTGCCGGGAGCGCTTCCCGTCGTCGTCTTGGCGGACGCGGACGAGCCGGGGCGAAAGGCGGCGGCGAAAACGTTCGAAATTCTTCGGCGCGAAGGGCGCGACGTTTCCGTCGTCGAGTTCGCGCCGCCGCCGACGTTTCGAGGCAAAGGTTTCGACGTCGCCGATTGGCTCGCCGACCGCCGCGCCGAAGGACTTTCCGCCGCCGAAATTTTCGACGCGTTCGAACGAGTCGTTCGACCTCCGGAAGCGGCGCCGGAGCCGAGAATCGCCGCGACGGTTCGAGCGCTCGACGAATACGAAGACCGCGATTTCGAGTGGGTTTGGCCCGGCTATATTCCGTCGGCGGGAATTTCGTTAATCGGCGGCGAGCCCGGCGTCGGCAAGTCGACGTTCCTCGCTTGGTTCGCGGCGACGCTGTCGACGGGGCGACCGTTCCCGAACGAGCCGACCGTCGAGCGCGAACCGGCTTCCGTCTTGCTTTTCCGGGGCGAAGACGACGTTAGCCGCGTCGTTAAAAAGAAGGCGTCGCAGTTCGAGGCCGATTTGTCGAAAATCGTCGTCTTCGAAGAGTTTGTCGAGAGCGGCAAATTGGTTCCGCCGTCGCTCCGACGTCTCGACGCGTTGAGCGCCGCTATCGACGCGACCGAACGCAAAACCGGGGCGCCGTGCCGAGCGATCGTCGTCGACCCGGTTTCGATCGCTTGGGGGGACGGCGTCGACGCGAACAAGCAAGCGGACGTTCGCGCCGTGTTGCGCCCGCTCCAAATTTTCGTCGAGGAACGCAACCTCGCGGCGATACTGGTAAGGCGCCTGCGCAAATCGTCGAGCGCCGACAAATCGTCGCTGAAAGATCGTTTTTACGGTTCGATCGACACGTTGGCGGCGGCTCGCGTCGCGTACAATCTTCGGGCGCTCAAAACGCGTCCCGGCTATTCGGAGATGCGTTGCGCGAAATCGAATTGTTTCGACTATCGGAGCGTCGCCGCGCTCCGTTGGACGCTCGACGATTGGGGGCGGCTTTGCGTCGAGTTCGACGACGGCGCGAACGACGGCGAAACGAACGCGTCGCCGAAGCGCAACGAGCGGGAAGAGCGTCGCGGCGCCGCGCTCGATTGGGTTTTGCGTTATTTCCGCGAATACGGCGAAGACGTCGCCGGACGCGGACGCGCGGTTCGACGCGGGCAGTTCAAGGCGAGCGACGAGGCGGTCGGGATTTTCGGCGCCGCCGCCAACGAAGGGCTTTTCACCGTTTCCGAGATTCGTCGCGCGTTGCAAGAGCTGAACGTCGAAGCATGGAATCGGGGGCGCGACTATTTTTACTCGCTTCCGCAAAATTAGCGGCGAAGCGACGTTTAGTGTTTTGAGTAAAGAGGGGAAAGACAATGGAAGGGAAAGCGAAGACGCCGTCGGCGCCGTTCTCTTGGACGGGCGCGAAGAACCGAATGCGTTCGAAGATCGCGCCGATTTTGGAGGAAGCGCGGCGCGGGCGGCCCGTTTACGTCGAGCCGTTCGGCGGGTCGGCGGCGACGTCGCTTGCGCTAGAACCGGTAAAACGCGAAGTTTACAACGACGCCGACGGTCGACTCGCCGACTTTTTTCGCGCGCTCGCCGACAACGACGCGCTTGAAAAAATGAAGCGTTGGGGCGACGCGTTCCCGCAATCGCGGGAAATTTACGACGAAATGAAGCGCGATTGGATAAAATCGTCGGAACTCGCAAAGCGCGGTTTCGCGACGTTTTACGTTCAATCGTTTTCGTTCGGCGGCAAGCCGTTCGACGCGTTCGGAATCCAAAAAAACGACGGTTCGAAAGGGAACGTCGGAGCGTACCGCGCGAAGGCGGAGCGGCTCGACGAATACGCGGCGCGGTTCCGTTTCGTCAACGTCGAAT